>CP095846.1:921889-1229186 GCA_023100825.1 Nocardioidaceae bacterium SCSIO 66511
GGCGCGTGCGTGGGCGTTGCAGTGCAGGTGGAAGGGCTGACGAAGTCCTTCGGCAACCAGCTCATCTGGGGCGATGTCACCCTCACGCTGCCACCCGGCGAGATCTCGGTGATCCTCGGGCCGTCCGGTACCGGCAAGTCCGTCTTCCTGAAGAGCCTGATCGGCCTCCTCAAGCCCGACCGTGGCTCCATCACCATCGAGGGCACCGACGTAGCGAGCTGCAAGGAGAAGGATCTCTACGAGATCCGCAAGCTCTTCGGCGTGCTGTTCCAGGACGGCGCGATGTTCGGCTCGATGAACCTCTACGACAACGTCGCGTTCCCGCTGCGTGAGCACACCAAGAAGTCCGAGTCCGACATCCGTCAGATCGTGATGGAGAAGATGGAGATGGTCGGACTCATCGGCGCCGAGGACAAACTGCCCGGTGAGATCTCCGGCGGTATGCGCAAGCGTGCCGGCATCGCCCGCGGCCTCGTACTCGATCCCGAGATCGTGCTCTTCGACGAGCCCGACTCCGGCCTCGACCCCGTACGTACCGCCCTGATCAGCCAGCTGATCATCGACCTCAACGCGCAGATCGACGCGACGTTCCTGATCGTCACCCACGACATCAACACCGCGCGTACCGTCCCCGACAACATCGGCATGCTCTATCACCAGCACCTTGCGATGTTCGGGCACCGCGAGATGCTCCTGTCCAGCGACCAGCCGGCCGTACGCCAGTTCCTGAATGCGCAGAAGGCCGGCCCGATCGGCATGACCGAGGAGAAGGACCAGGACGAGCTAGCCCAGGAGGCGCAATACGAGATGCCTCCGCTGCCGCCGATCCCGATGCAGGTGATGCCGTCCGACGGGCGCCCGCGTCGGGGGCAGCGCCCGCCCGGCGAGTGGTGCCGCGAGAACGGCGTCACCCCGCCCCCCGGATCATTCCGCCAGGACATGTCCATGGCCCCCGGCGGTGCTGCGTGACACCAGTGCCCCGGCCACCAGCACATACCCTGTTGCGCGACGCCCGGACGGGCGCCTCGCTGCGTTCTCGTCGGTCGAAGGTGTGCTATCACCGACTTCCCTCCTCGGCCTTGCGATGCATCCCGCCTGACGTCGCTCACGACGGGCAGCGCTGATGGCCGGGACACTCACGACGCTCGCCCGACCCATCGGGGTGGCGGGCAGCCTTTTTGCGTTCGGGCTCGACGTCATCGTCTCGATCTTTCGGCGCCCGTTTCAGCTGCGGGAGTTCCTGAACCAAGCCTGGTTCATCGCGTCGGTCACGATCTTCCCGACCGCACTCGTCGCGATCCCGTTCGGTGCGGTGATCGCACTGCAGACGGGTTCGCTGATCAGCCAGTTCGGCGCCCAGTCGTTCACGGGTTCGGCGGCGGTGATCGCGATCGTACGAAATGCCGGCCCGATCGCAACGGCTCTGATGGTCGCCGGTGCGGGCGGATCCGCGATCGCGGCCGACCTCGGCGCGCGCAAGATCCGCGAGGAGCTCGACGCCATGCAGGTGTTGGGCATCGACCCGATCCAGCGCCTCGTCGTGCCGCGGGTGCTCGCCTGCATGCTGGTCGCGGTGTTCCTGAACGGCCTCGTCAGCATCGTCGGCGTGATGGGCGGGTACGCCTTCAACGTCATCTTGCAGGGCGGTACGCCCGGCGCGTACCTCGCCTCGTTCACAGCACTGGCGCAGTTACCAGACCTGTGGCAGGGCATGGCCAAGGCGCTCGTCTTCGGTCTGGTGGCCGCGATCGTCGCCGCCTACAAGGGCATGAACGCGAAGGGCGGGCCAAAGGGTGTCGGCGACGCGGTGAACGAAGCCGTGGTCGTCACGTTCATGCTGTTGTTCGTCATCAACTTCTTCATGAGCGCCATGTACTTCCAGATCGTGCCAGAGAAGGCGATATAGCTATGGCAGATCTACGTACCATCTACCAGCGCCCACTCGGTAGCGTCGACAACCTCGGCCATCAGCTCGCGTTCTACATCCGTGCCCTGATCTGGGTACCGCGCGTGCTCGTGCGCTACCCGAAGGAGATCCTCCGGCTGCTGACCGAGGTCACGTTCGGCACCGGCGGCCTCGCGATCATCGGCGGCACGATCGGCGTCATCACCGCGATGTCGTTCTTCACCGGCACCGAGGTCGGGCTACAGGGCTTCACCGCGCTCGACCAGCTCGGCACGTCCGCGTTCACCGGGTTCATCTCGGCGTACTTCAACACCCGTGAGATCGCGCCGCTGGTCGCAGGCATCGCGCTCGCCGCGACGGTCGGCTGCGGCTACACCGCCCAGCTCGGCGCGATGCGGATCAGCGAGGAGGTCGACGCCCTCGAGGTGATGGCGATCCCGTCGCTGCCGTACCTCGTCACAACCCGGGTCATCGCCGGCCTCGCGGCGATCATCCCGCTCTACATCGTGGGTCTGCTCGCCTCGTACTTCGCGACGAGATTCGTGGTCACGGTCGCGTACGGGCAGAGTCCGGGTACGTACGACCACTATTTCGACCTGTTCTTACCACCCGGCGATGTGTTGTGGTCCTTCTTCAAGGTCCTGATATTCGCCGTCGTGGTGATCATGATCCACTGCTTCTACGGCTACTACGCGACCGGTGGCCCGGCCGGCGTCGGTGTCGCCGTCGGCCACGCTGTTCGTACCTCGATCGTTGCGATCAACGTCGTCGACCTGCTGCTGTCGATGGCGATCTGGGGTACGACGACGACGGTTCGATTGGCGGGTTAGCGCGATGGCCCGTACCCCTGTGCTCGAACGCACGTCGACCGTGCGCACGCTCGGCATCGCATTCATCGTGCTGATGCTGATCGTGCTGTGGATCACGTGGGGCATCTTCAACAAGACGTTCCGAGACACCGTCGAGGTGTCGATGATCGCGCCGTCGTCCGGCCTGCAGCTGAGCGAGGGCGGCGATGTCAAGATGCGCGGCGTGCTCGTCGGGTCGGTCAACGACATCGAGCTCGCGCCCGACGGCGAGGGTGCCGAGATCTCCCTCGATCTCGACCCCGACCAGGTAGAGAAGATCCCGTCCGATGTGTCGGCGCTGATCGTCCCGAAGACACTGTTCGGACAGAAGTACGTAGACCTGCAGATCCCCAGCGGTGCGGTGACGACGCCCATCGCCCAGGGTGACGTGATCAGCCAGGCGAAGGTGCCGGCCGAGGTCGAGACCCTGCTGAACGACCTGTATCCGTTGCTGCGTGCGGTCAAGCCGGCCGACCTGTCGAAGACCTTGAACGCGCTGGCGACGGCGCTCGACGGGCGCGGCGAGGAGATCGGCCAGAACATCGAGAACCTCAACGACTACCTGAAGAAGCTCAACACCGTCTCGCCCGAGCTCGTCGACGATATCGTCAAGCTCGGTGACGTGTCCGAGACGTACGCCGACGCGATGCCCGACCTCGGCACGCTGCTGCGCAACGCGGTAGAGACCGGCGACACGATCGTGGAGAAGCAGGACCAGCTGGCCGAGGTGTTCTCCGCGGTGAGCGACTTCTCCGATGTGGGGCGGAGCTTCCTTTCGTACAACGGCACCGGGCTGATCCGGCTCAACCAGCAGGCGCGGCCGACGATGTCGCTGCTGGCGGAGTACTCGCCGATCGCGCCGTGTGTGACCAGGGGAGCCGCGAAGATCCTGCCGCGACTGAACCAGGCGCTGCGCAACAACACGCTGCACGGGCGCGTGTTGTACCCGGTCAAGCAGCCCACTCCGTACTCCGGCAGCGAGACGCCGATCCTGCCGCCGATGAGCGACCAGTCGTCGGTGCTGGCACCGAGCTGCCTGTCGGCGCCGAACTCCTCGTACGGCAACGGCACGTGGGGCCCGGGTGCGCCGCTGGAGCTGCTGCGCAAGTTCGGCGTGAACAACGACCACAACAAGTACACCAGCCTCGGTCGCCCCGCTCCCGTGGTCGGGGGTGATCGCTGATGGCTCGTAAGGGACTCGACAAGCAGAGCGCCGGCTCGCTGGTGAAGCTGCTGATCTTCATCCTGGTGACGACGCTGGCTACCGCGGTGCTCGCGATCACGATCGGCAACATCTCGTTCGAGGACCGCCAGACGTACAAGGCGGAGTTCAGCGACACCACCGGACTGATCAAGGGCAATGACGTACGTATCGCCGGCGTGCGGGTCGGCACCGTCGAAAGCGTCGAGCTGGGTGACGACAACCAGAGTTCGATCGTGACGATGGCGGTCAACAAGAACACCACGTTGCCGCAGTCGACCGAGGCGACAATCAAGTACCGCGATCTGATCGGTCAGCGCTACATCTCGCTGGAGCGGGGGTCGAAGGGCTCCGACTCGGCGATGGAGTCCGGCGACATGATCCCGCTGTCGCAGACGACCGAGGCGCTCGACCTGTCGGCGCTGTTCAACGGCTTCAAGCCGCTGTTCCAGGGGCTGTCGCCGGAGGACACCAACAAGCTGGCCAGCGAGCTGGTGCAGGTGCTGCAGGGTGAGTCCGGCACGATCGAGACGCTGCTGTCTCGTACCGCATCGGTGTCGCAGACGTTCGCCAACCGCGACAAGCTCATCGGCAGCGTGATCACGAACTTCAACGACCTACTCGACACGCTGAACAACCGCGACGAGGAACTCGACGACACGATCGTCACGCTGCAGAGGTTCATGAGCGGGCTGAACAACGATCGCGGCGCGATCACGAACGCGCTCGACTCGATCGACGACCTCACGACCGAGACGGCGTCGCTCGTCACGGACGTACGCCCCGCGCTGACGACCGACATCAAGCAGCTGCGCGAGCTGTCCACCCGGCTTGACCGACCGGTGATGCGTAAGGAGCTCAACGAGATCATCAAGATCCTGCCGATCAAGGCGACGAAGCTCGGGCTGGCGGGCGACTTCGGACCGCTCGGTGGTGTCGTGCCGTGCGAACTCTCAAGCGATATCAATATTCCCGCGTTGCCAGGGGTCCCCGGCTACGAGAAAGCTCAGAGCATCTACAGCGGCGTCGTCGTCAATAACCCGTACTACGAGAAGAGGTGCGCATCGTGAAGCCATTTCGCGAGCGCAATCTCGTCGTCGTCGGGCTCGTTTCGATTGCCGTCATCGCCGTGATGATGCTCGCCGCGTTCCGCGCCGAGTCGCTGCCACTGATCGGCGGCGGTAACACGTACTACGCCGAGTTCACCGAGGCCGGTGGGCTGCGCGCGGGCGACGATGTCCGCGTCGCGGGTATCAAGGTCGGTGAGGTCAAAGACATCACCCTAGAAGGCGATACGGTCCGAGTCGAGATGCTGGTGGAGGATGGCGTCGACCTAGGCTCGGAGTCACTCGCCGCGATCAAGATCAAGACGATGCTCGGCGCGATGATGGTCTCCATCCAGTCTGACGGGCCCGAGACCATGGACGCGGGTGACGACATCCCCGTCGACCGCACCACGCCGCCCTACGATGTGGTGCAGGCGTTCTCCGATCTGTCCACGACGACGCAGGAGATCGACACCAAACAGCTGGGCAAGTCGTTCGACACCCTTGCCGATGTGATGGACGACGTGCCCAAGGATCTGCGAGGAACGCTAGACGGGGTATCGCGACTGTCCAAGAACCTTGCCGCGCGCGACCAGCAGATCAACACGTTGCTGAAGAATGTCGACGACCTCTCCGGGACGCTCGCGGATCGCAATGACGAGCTGATCACGCTGTTCAAGGACAGCAGCACCCTGTTCCGAGCGTTGACTGCCCGCCGCGATGCAATCCACGACATCCTGGTATCCACCCGGACATTAGCCAATCAGACGGAACGTCTCGTCGCGGACACCAGGGGAGACTTGAAACCCGCCCTCGACCACCTGCGTGGGGTCGTAAGGGTTCTCCAGGCCAACCACGATCAGATCGACCGCGCCCTCGGCGCGCTCCCGAAGTACTACACGGGTCTCGCAGGTCAGAGCGGAAACGGGCCATGGCTCGATTCCTGGATCGAAAATGTGACCAACTTAATTCTCTGTGGTGAGACCGGAAGCAGCTATTGCGGATGACGAAGACACGAACGGTGCTGATGGCAGGAGTCACGCTGGTGGCCCTTGCTCTAATTGCCGGGCTTCTACTGATTGTGCGTCCAGGGGGCGACTCGCGAACGCATATCACGGTGGATTTCGAGCGAACTGTTTCCTTGTATGAGGGAGCTGACGTTCGGATCTTGGGCGTGCCCGTGGGAAGTGTCGACTCGGTCGAGCCCATGGGTGAGAAGGTTCGGGTTGACCTGTCGTGGGACTCGGACTACAAGGTGCCCGCCGACGCAAAGGCAGTTGTTGTCTCGCCCGCGATCGTCGGTGACAGGTACATCCAATTGACGCCCGCGTACGAGTCGGGTCCAGAAATGGAGGACGATACTGTCCTCGACGCCTCCCAAACTGCCATTCCGGTGGAACTCGATCAGGTTTATGACTCACTCGATCAGCTCGCGACCGCGCTTGGCCCAGAGGGTGCGAACAAGAACGGAGCGCTAGATCGGCTCCTGAGCAGTAGTGCGAAGGCGTTCGACGGGCAAGGCAAGAAGTTTCACCGTACGCTCGAGGACCTGTCCAAGCTCACTGGGACTTTGGACGACAATAAGGACGAGCTCTTCGGTAGTATGACGCAGCTTGAGCGATTCGTTGGTGCGCTGGCGGACAACGACGCGGCGGTTCGCAGATTCAACAGGAGCTTGGCCGAAGTGTCGAGCATGCTCTCCGGCGAGCGCAGGGATCTGGCTGGTGCGCTAGGCGCTTTGGGTGGCTCGCTTGACAAGATCCGGTCTTACGTTCGCGAGAACCGAGGAACGCTGAAGCGCAACGTAAGCGCCCTGGTTGACGTGACGGATCAGCTTGTGAACCAGAGGCGTAATCTCTCGCGGATCTTTGACACGGCGCCAACCGCTCTGAGCAACCAAGTTCTTGCATACGATCCGTCCGTTGGTGCTCTCAATGCGCGCTCCACCATCGCGATCCAAGCTGGTGCGGCGACGTCCGGCTTCGAGTCTGGACTAGTCACTCCTTCGAATATCGCCGCCTGGGGAGGCAACCTGCTCGCACCATGCTCCTTCTTGGGACGGTTCGGAGGCGACACCGGTGCATCGCAGCCGGGAGGCAGCGAGCGAATTGACTGCCTCGTCAAGTTTCCGCCGAATGCTGTTGACATGCTGCTCAAGCGTGGTTTGCAGGGCAATAGTCCTGCCAGAAGACCGAGGCTAGAGCAGCTCCGTCGTCTCGATGACGCCAGTGGCGTGGCTAGTTTGATGGCGGAGGTGACAGAGTGATTGCGAGCAATAGGTCACGTATTTCAATGATATGCGTGAGTAGTGTTCTCGTACTTGGTGCGACCGGTTGCGGATTCAATTCCGTATATGACGTTCCTCTCCCCGGGGGTGCGGACGTCGGAGACAATCCGACCGAGGTGACGATCCAGTTCAGTGATGTTCTCGACTTGGTGCCGCAGAGCGCGGTCAAGGTCGACGACGTCACGGTTGGTAAGGTGACCGATATCGAGATGAAAGACTGGAATGCGGTCGTCACGATTGAGATGCGCAACTCGGTGGAAATGCCGTCGAACGCGACGGCTGAGATTCGACAGACGAGTATCCTGGGCGAGAAGTTCGTATCCCTCGCGGCGCCGACGGAACCGGCACGTGATGACCTCGAGTCGGGCGACACCATTCCGCTAGAGAACACCGGCAAAAACCCCGAAATCGAAGAGGTGCTCGGCGCTTTGTCGATGGTACTGAATGGCGGCGGGGTCGCCCAGTTGCAAGCCATCACGAGGGAGATGAATCGCATCTTCGATGGCCGCGAGGACGAAGTAAAGTCAGTTCTCCGACGGCTGAGTAAGTTCATGGGAGATGTTGACCGGCAGAAGCCAGAGCTCGTCGCGGCGCTGCGAAAGGTCGGTCGACTGGGCAAGAGTGCAAACGATCAGAGCGATGCCATCGAGGCGGCGCTTGACGACGTTCCCCGCGCGGTTCGAGTGCTGAATGATCAGCGTGACGAGTTTGTTCGTATGCTTGGGAAGCTTGATAGGTTCAGCGAGGTCGGCACAAGAGTAATCCGACGGTCTCGTGCGGACACGGTGGCAAATCTCCGTGACCTGGCGCCTGTGTTGCGTAATTTGAATCGAAGCGGCGACTCGCTTGTGCGGTCGCTTCGTCTGCTACTTACTGCTCCATTCCCGGACTCCCTGGTTGGGGATACACCGGTCGAGGCGCGCGCGTACAACAAGGGGGCATTTCTGAATGCGAGCCTGACGTTCAACCCGGAGTTGCAGCCGATCATCGACGACATGTCACCTGCCGAGTACAAGAAGTTTCTCGCAGCGATGGGCGTGAGTCGGCGTAGCGCGGATGCGCGGTCAGAGCGGGAGTCCGTTGAGAGCGATAACTCGTCGAACGGACTTGAGCAGCTGCTTTTGGACGGAAGCGTTAGCGAATGATCACACGCGCAACAAGACTGCGACTCCTCATCTTTGTTGTACTCACGCTGGTCGGCATTGCATATGTCGGTGCAAGGTACGCTCAGGTGGATCGCCTCGTCATCGACCGTACGTACGACGTGACTGTGGATCTGCCGGAATCCGGAGGCATCTTCGTTGGTGCTGACGTGTCCTATCGTGGCGTGAGCGTTGGCAGGGTCAGCGATCTGAAGTTGTCGGAGACAGGTGTCCACACGACCCTGAGCATTGATGACACCAACGACGACATCCCGAGTGACCTCGAAGCGGTTGTCGCGGACAAATCGGCCGTCGGCGAGCAGTATGTTGACCTTCAACCACGGACAGACTCGGAGCCCTATTTGGCAGACGGCTCCGTCATCGAACAGGCTGACACGACGACGCCGATCTCGACTCAGGATCTGCTCGCCAACGTTTCGAGCTTTGTAGGATCTGTGAACACGCACGATCTGCGTACGGTGGTGCACGAGCTCGGCGTCGGTTTCGACGGTACCGGTCAGGACATCAGCAAGATCATCGATACCTCGAACTCGTTCATCGAGACCGCGAACAAGCGGTTCGGCGTCACTGCTCAGCTGATCCGTGACGGTTCGACGGTGCTGGACGGGCAGATTGCGGTTGGGAGCAGCATCCGATCGTTCAGCCGGGATCTCGCCGACTTCTCTGATGCGCTGCGTGAGTCCGATCCTGACCTGCGGGCGGTGCTGGAGGACGCGCCCGGCACGGCCGACGAGATCAGTGCGTTGCTCGACGAGAACAAGAAGAGTATTGGAGCATTGATCGGGAACCTGCAGAGTCTCAACAGGCTGACGGTGGCGAACCTTCCTGGTCTTCGCGGAGTTCTCGTTCTTGCTCCGTACGCGGTTGAGAACGGATTCAGCGTGTTGTCGAAGGACCGAGATGGCAAGTACGAGATCCGGCTCGCGATGGCCGTGAGCAAGGAGCCGCCGTACTGCGAGAGTGGATACGTTCCGCTTACGGACCTCCCGAAGCCTTCAGATCTCGGGGCACGCAAACTTGTTGGCCGTGTCTGCAACGAGCCCGCATCGAAGACCAACGCGCGTGGGGTGCAGAACAACCAATCGCTTCGCGGTGCCCCGGTCGCCGGTGTGTACGACGAGGAGTCCGGCGAGTTCAGCACCGATGTGCCCGACGGCCTGTCGCGGCCGGCCCCGTCTGCCACCGATGAGCCGCCCTCGGACTCGTGGACGAACCTGATGATGGCACCATCGGTTACTCAATGAGCGAAGCAGAAGACGACCAGGTCGAGCCGGCCGCCGACGACTCGACTGAGGTCAAGCAGGATGAGCGTGCCCGTACCGCAGCACTTCCGATCGCGATCGTGCTCGTAGTCATCGCCGTGATCGCGGCAGGTGTCGGCATCTGGCTGGTGGCAGCGCCTCCGGCGACGACCGAGGAGACGAACGACTCGAATCGGCAGGACGCGATTGTCGCCGCGGAACGGTTCACGAGCCTCCTGACCGACTTCGACGCCACCAAGGACGTGAAGGCGTATGCAGGCGAGCTCGCCGACCAGCTGACCGACGGCACCGACAGTCCGTGCTGGTCGACTGTCGCAGGGTTCGTACCCGCGGTTGCCGACGAGGCGACCGCGCAGGCCGCGAAGCAGCGCAAGCAGCTCTATGAGGGCGAGGTTCGCGAGCGGGCTGTCGAGACCGTCGACTCGGATTCGGCACGCGTCATCCTTGCAGCCGATTTCGCCACGTCGGCGGTGATGAAAGGTAAGCGAGTTCCGCTGCTCGCGCAGCCCTTGCGCCTCAGGCTCGACCTCGAGCTCGACGGGGACAACTGGCTGGTCTCGAACTGCACCCTGGTCACGCCTGCCACGGGCGACGAGGACGGTGAACAGTGATGACCCCGAGTCCTTCTGGGAGCAACCGTCGCCGGATTGCCGGTGACGCAGCACGCCGTCGCCGCGAGGCCGAAACGGGCGGTGACACCGAGGCGGCCCCCGAAGCAGTCGAAGACGGTCAATCCGCCGCCGGCGCGGAGACCGATAGCCCATCGGACACGGTCGAGACTGAGCCTGCGGACGCGGATACGAGTGACACCCCCACTCCCGACGCCGACCCGGCACCGGACCGAGCGCGCAAGAGCGTGTTCGACCTTGCAGTACCGCCGCGAGAGACCTGGTGGTGGCTGGGCGCGTTGATGGTCGTGATGATCGCTGCACTTGTTTTCGTGGCCTACGTGGGCTTCGGGTACCTCGATGATCGCAACGACGATCAGGCCTTCGCCGACAATCGTGAGGACGCGACGTCATCCGCGGCAACCGCCGCCGAGACGATCTTGAGCTACAGCTACCAGAGCCTCGATGACGATCGGGCCGCGGCCGAGAAGACGATGACCGACGACTTCGCCAAGGAGTACGGCGAGTTATACACGAAGCCGTACTGCGAAGCGTTCCCGGGCCAGGAGGACTGCACCGTCGAAGGCACCTTCCCGGACGTGGTCAAACGCAACAAGCAGCAGACCGAAGCCGCGGTCGTCGACGTTGCGCCGATGGAGTGCGGTGACGAGTGCAGCGACGACAAGGCGTCGGTGTTGCTGTTCATCGACCAGGAAAGCACCTCGGACGGCGAACAACAGAACCCCGTCGGCAACCGAGCCGTCTTCACGATGGTCAAGCAGGACGGCGACTGGCTCGTCGACGGCATCCGCTACGTCTAGCTCCGGTTGTGGCCTCCGTCACCTTCCGTTACGGTCACTGGGTCACCGTGTGTGACACGCGGTGTATCACCGAACGAGGGACGACGAGGGGACGACGGTGAATTCACGAGTCATATTCGCGACCATAGGCTGCGTGTTGACATTTGGGTTGAGCACTGGTCCGTCTAGTGTGGCTACGCAGCCCAATGTCGCGGCGCCGAGCACCAGCGGTCGAACCAAGTTCATGAAGGCCACAGCCGACTACAGGTGTAAGGCAATAAATTCCGTGGTTGATCAGTTGATCGGTGGCCCGCAAGATGTTCGTGTTCACCTTGCTGGAAAGTTCCCGACGGTGCTTGCGAGTGGGCAGATTGCGAGGGTGCGGAAGTTTCGGGCGAGGTTGACGTTAAGTCGGAGGCTCGTTCGGAAGTTGAAGCACGAGCAGGGTGTCAAGCGTGTAGCGGCTAATGCTGGCGCACGTTACCTGGTCGGAAAGTCGAACCATGGTAAGCCGATTGGCCTTGTTGTAAAGTGGCAAGGCCGCCAAGAATATGTGCGTTCGAACCATAAACGTGGACGCTTCGTGAGGTTGCGGCTGGGGCATAAGAACGTAACCTACAGTCCGGGTCGGGTTAAGGTGCGTGCTCCGCAGTCGGCGGAGAGACTAGTGGTTCTTCTCCCGAAGCACCTTGGGTACGTCCAACACTATCGAATGCCATTGGTAATGGGAGGAAAGAAGCAGCCGTGGAAGTGCTCCGTGGCCGGAAAGGGTAAGCAAAAGGATCGGCGTCTCGGTGTGATCAAGGTTCGCTGAGATGAACTACTGAGCGATGGGTGCTGGAAACTATCGTCGTGCGGCACGCAACTATGGCCTCGGCCATCTTCGGCGCGGTCACTGCGAAACCGCGCGTGACACGCCGTGTATAACCGAACGAGGAACGACGAGGGGGCTACGGTGAAGAAGCGTTTGGCCAGAGTCGCTTGGGTGGCCGTGGCTGTGGTTGCCCTGATGGCGGGCTCGGCGACCGCACATTCAGAGATGAAACTAGTTGCCGATGGCGAGCAGGTTCGGAACTCCAATACCAACCATCGCATCGACGGGGAAACAGCTCGGCGAAAAGCCATTCGAGGTACGTCGCAGCATCGGTGCGAGATGCCACAAGGCAAGCCGATCCGTTTTCGGATTAGCCTGCGAGCCGACGTTCCCGTAAAAGTCAGGCGCGGGTCTACTGTCGTCCTCCACAATTGGCGCGCTCGGATTCGTCTATCAAAAGGCTCAGTAGCACGCCTTAAGGCCTACTCGAACGCGCAGCGTATCAAGATCTACATGGGAGCCGGAGCCTCCGAATACAATGCGATCTTCATTGTTGTCGGGAAAGGTAAGAAGCGAGTCGTGTCGCAGATCGATGACGGTAGGACGGGTGCGAAGCTGAAGCGTGGTAAGCCATCAGTTTTGCGACTGCGCGGCGATCGCCTGAAGGTCGCGTTGCCGAATCAGAGTGGACAGCGTGTATGGTTGCGTTTTGGTCGTTCGGGCTCCTGGTTCTACACGTTGATACCTCGAGACGATTCGGTGACCTCGCTCTTCTTGAATTGTCAGCGGATCGCGTCGCCTCACAAGATAGGATTCGTCACTGTGCGCGGGTAGCCATCCAAAGCCTGAGGAGATGACATTGCAATGCTCAGATCAATTGCAATTGGTGCAATGGCCAGTCTTGTCGTCGTTGCGATAGGCTCGCCCGCCCAGGCGGCGGAGCGGACACTGCACGATAAGCGTGGAGACAAGAAGCAACTCGACATCGTCGCTACCAAGTTTGTGAACGGGGGAAATCGAGCGGAGTCGCGACCCGCTTCCGCAACTCGAGCATGGGCCGTGAGGGCTACGTCATTTCACTTCTCCGCCCGACCCGCAGGCCGGTCAACTTCTACTTGGTAGTTGGCTGGGACCCTCGCAGGGTGTCACGGGCGGCGTGATGCGTCAGTCACGTGATCGCAAGCATATGAAGCTCATCACGAAACGTTGTGGTGTGAAGAAGGGTCGGAAGCACAGTCGTATCTGGATCAGCGTCGATGCTGATCGGTGCTTCGGTCGCGCCGCGGGTGCGATGCGCTTCGGAACGAGCAGCGCATCCGACGACCATGCCCCTCAGAAGCGACTCGTCACCAAACATCCGGTCAAGCGCGGCTGAGGCTGTAGGCAGAGTTCGCCGACTTCTCGGTGCTGGCGAGCGCGTTCGGCACCTAAAAGTCCGCGAACTCTGGCCAGCGGCCGCCACGAAGGCTGGCGCACGCCCAACCCGCCGGGGTACGGTGCTTGACGTGCGGTTCGCAACCGGGCATAGTCGCCGGTTGCGTTCTTGCCGTCGTGGGTCTAGACTGCTTATTTGCGCTGCCTGCATCCCGCCTTGGTCCCCTTGACTGGGGCGATGTGGCCTGCGCGGAATCCGCCGGATTCCCAAGCCGGATGAGCTTCATCGAGAACAGCGAGCCCTCGGAAGGACCCTCTCTTGGCCGCCTCGCGCACTGCCGCACCTGCTACGACCAACCCTCGCATCTCATTCGCAAAGATCAAGGAGCCCATGGAGGTTCCTGGTCTGCTCGAGATGCAGACCGACAGCTTCTCCTGGCTGATCGGAGACGACGAGTGGAAGGCTGGGGTAACAGCCGCACTCGAGTCCGGACGCACTGATGTGTCCACCAAGTCCGGTCTCGAGGAGATCTTCGAGGAGATCTCCCCGATCGAAGACTTCTCCGGCACGATGTCGTTGTCGTTCCGCGACCATCGCTTCGAGCCGCCCAAGAACTCCGTCGAGGAGTGCAAGGACCGCGACGTCACGTACGCCGCGCCCCTGTTCGTCACCGCCGAGTTCATGAACAACGAGACCGGCGAGATCAAGTCGCAGACGGTCTTCATGGGCGACTTCCCGCTGATGACCGACAAGGGCACGTTCATCATCAACGGCACCGAGCGTGTCGTCGTGTCCCAGCTCGTCCGCTCACCGGGTGTCTACTTCGAGCGCACCCCCGACAAGACCAGCGACAAGGACATCTACACCGCCAAGGTGATCCCGTCGCGCGGTGCCTGGCTGGAGTTCGAGGTCGACAAGCGTGACCTCGTCGGCGTACGCCTCGACCGCAAGCGCAAGCAGAACGTCACCGTCCTGTTGAAGGCGCTCGGCTGGACAGAAGCGCAGATCCTCGAGGAGTTCGGGCAGTACGAGTCGATCCGCGCCACCCTGGAGAAGGACCACACCGCCGGCCAGGACGACGCGCTCCTCGACATCTACCGCAAGCTGCGCCCGGGCGAGCCGCCCACGCGTGAGGCCGCGCAGACGCTGCTCGACAACTACTACTTCAACTCCAAGCGCTACGACCTCGCCAAGGTCGGCCGCTACAAGATCAACAAGAAGGTCGGCACCGCCGAGGCGTTCGACCAGCAGACGCTGACCGTCGACGACATCGTCGCCACCATCCGCTACATCGTCGCGCTGCACGCCGGCGAGACCGAGCTGGAGGCCCCGGGCGGCACCGCGTACGTCGAGGCCGACGACATCGACCACTTCGGCAACCGCCGTATCCGTACGGTCGGCGAGCTGATCCAGAACCAGCTCCGCACCGGCCTCGCCCGAATGGAGCGGGTCGTCCGCGAGCGGATGACGACTCAGGACGTCGAGGCCATCACGCCGCAGACCCTGATCAACATCCGGCCCGTCGTTGCGGCGCTGAAGGAGTTCTTCGGCACCTCGCAGCAGAGCCAGTTCATGGACCAGAACAACCCGCTCGCCGGGTTGACCCACAAGCGTCGTATGTCGGCGCTCGGCCCGGGTGGTCTGTCCCGTGAGCGCGCCGGTTACGAGGTCCGTGACGTCCACCCGTCGCACTACGGCCGCATGTGCCCGATCGAGACTCCCGAGGGTCCGAACATCGGCCTGATCGGCTCGCTCGCCACGTTCGGGCGGATCAACCCGTTCGGCTTCGTCGAGACGCCGTACCGCAAGGTCGAGAAGCGCAAGGTCACCGACCACGTCGACTACCTGACCGCGAGCGAAGAAGACCGCTTCATCATCGCGCAGGCCAACTCGCCGCTCACCGACAAGAGCACGTTCGCCGAAGAGCGCGTCCTCGTACGTGAGCGCGGCGGTGAGGCAGAGCTGGTGCCCGCCGACGAGGTCGACTACATGGACGTCTCGCCGCGCCAGATGGTCTCGGTCGGCACGGCGCTCATTCCGTTCCTCGAGCACGACGACGCCAACCGCGCGCTGATGGGCGCCAACATGCAGCGTCAGGCCGTTCCGCTCGTACGTAACGACGCCCCGCTCGTCGGCACCGGCATGGAGTACCGCGCCGCCGTCGACGCCGGCGACGTCACCGTGGCCAAGAAGCCCGGCGCCGTCACCGAGGTGTGCGCCGACTACGTCGAGGTCATGAACGACGACGGCACCAACCAGACGTACCGGCTGGCGAAGTTCCGTCGCTCCAACCAGGGCACCTGCATCAACCAGCGTCCGCTCGTCTCCGAGGGCGACCGGGTCGAGGTCGGCACGCCGCTGGCCGACGGCCCGTGCACCGACGAGGCCGAGATGGCACTGGGCACGAACCTCCTCGTTGCGTTCATGCCGTGGCAGGGCCATAACTACGAGGACGCCATCATCCTCTCCCAGCGGGTCGTACAAGACGATCTGCTCACCTCGATCCACATCGAGGAGCATGAGGTCGACGCACGCGACACCAAGCTGGGTCCGGAGGAGATCACCCGCGACATCCCGAACGTCAGCGAGGAGATGCTCGCCGACCTCGACGAGCGCGGCATCATCCGCATCGGTGCCGAGGTCGGCAACGGCGACATCCTCGTCGGCAAGGTCACCCCGAAGGGCGAGACCGAGCTGACGCCGGAGGAGCGGCTGCTCCGCGCGATCTTCGGCGAGAAGGCGCGCGAGGTACGCGACACCTCGCTCAAGGTCCCGCACGGCGAAGAGGGCACCGTCATCGGCGTCCGCGTCTTCGACCGCGAGGAGGGCGACGAGCTGCCCCCGGGCGTCAACCAGCTCGTCCGCGTGTACGTCGCCCAGAAGCGCAAGATCACCGACGGCGACAAGCTCGCCGGACGCCACGGCAACAAGGGCGTCATCTCGAAGATCCTGCCCGTCGAAGACATGCCGTTCATGCCCGACGGCACCCCCGTCGACATCGTGCTCAACCCGCTCGGTGTGCCCGGCCGGATGAACGTTGGTCAGGTTCTCGAGACGCACCTCGGTTGGGTCGCGAAGGCCGGCTGGGAGATCGATGGCAAGTCCGAGGAGTGGCAGAAGCGCTTGACGGCGATCGGCGCCGACTCCGCGCAGCCCGACAGCAACCTCGCAACGCCCGTCTTCGACGGCGCGCGTGAGGATGAGATCCAGGGCCTGCTGGGGTCGACCCGACCGAACCGTGACGGCGACCGCATGGTCGGCCCGGACGGCAAGGCGACGTTGTTCGACGGGCGCAGCGGCGAGCAGTTCCCCGACCCGGTTTCGGTCGGCTACATGTACATGCTCAAGCTGCACCACCTCGTTGACGACAAGATCCACGCCCGTTCGACCGGTCCGTACTCGATGATCACCCAGCAGCCGCTCGGTGGTAAGGCGCAGTTCGGTGGTCAGCGGTTCGGCGAGATGGAGGTGTGGGCGCTCGAGGCGTACGGTGCGGCGTTCGCGCTGCAGGAGCTGCTCACCATCAAGTCCGACGACATCCTCGGCCGCGTCAAGGTGTACGAGGCGATCGTCAAGGGCGAGAACGTTCCCGAACCAGGGATCCCCGAGTCGTTCAAGGTCCTCGTCAAGGAGATGCAGTCCCTGTGTCTCAACGTCGAGGTGCTCTCGAGCGACGGCACATCGGTTGAGCTGAGAGACGCCGAGGAAGACGTCTTCAGGGCTGCCGAAGAGCTGGGCATCGACCTTTCGCGTCGCGAGCCCAGCAGCGTCGAGGAAGTGTGAGGCCGGGGGCCCGCCGGCACTCGGTGGGCCCCGACCCCCACTCCCCACCTTTGAGTTTCACCAAGATTGAGGATGCGAAGACAACGTGCAGGACGTGAACTTCTTCGACCAACTGCAGATCGGCCTTGCGACTGCAGATGACATTCGTACCTGGTCCCACGGCGAAGTGAAGAAGCCGGAGACCATCAACTACCGCACGCTCAAGCCCGAGCGCGACGGCCTCTTCTGCGAGAAGATCTTCGGCCCGACGCGTGACTGGGAGTGCTACTGCGGTAAGTACAAGCGGGTCCGCTTCAAGGGCATCATCTGCGAGCGCTGTGGCGTCGAGGTCACCCGCTCGAAGGTACGCCGCGAGCGGATGGGCCACATCGAGCTCGCCGCGCCCGTCACCCACATCTGGTACTTCAAGGGCGTCCCGTCACGCCTCGGATACCTGCTCGACCTCGCGCCGAAGGACCTCGAAAAGGTCATCTACTTCGCCGCGTACATGATCACCCACGTCGACGAGGACGCACGTCACCGCGACCTCTCGTCGCTCGAGACCAAGATCGACGTCGAGCGCAAGGGCATGGAGTCCAAGCGCGACAACGACATCGAGCAGCGCATGGCCAAGCTCGAGGAAGACCTCGCCGCGCTCGAGGCCGAGGGTGCGAAGGCCGACCAGCGCCGCAAGGTCAAGGATGCCGCCGAGCGTGAGGCCAAGCAGATCCGTGACCGCGCCCAGCGCGAGATCGACCGCCTCGACGAGGTCTGGGATCGCTTCAAGAACCTCAAGGTCCAGGACCTCGAGGGCGACGAGATCCTCTACCGCGAGATGACGTACCGCTTCGGCAAGTACTTCGAGGGCTACATGGGCGCCGCGGCGATCCAGAAGCGCCTCGAGACGTTCGACCTGAACGCCGAGGCCGACAACCTGCGCGAGACCATCAACACCGGCAAGGGTCAGCGCAAGACGCGTGCCCTCAAGCGCCTCAAGGTCGTCTCGGCGTTCCTCGCCAACAACAACGACCCGAAGGGCATGGTGCTCGACGCCGTCCCGGTGATCCCGCCGGAGCTGCGTCCGATGGTCCAGCTCGACGGTGGCCGGTTCGCCACCTCAGACCTCAACGACCTGTACCGGCGAGTCATCAACCGCAACAACCGCCTGAAGCGGCTGCTCGATCTCGGCGCACCCGAGATCATCGTCAACAACGAGAAGCGGATGCTGCAGGAGGCCGTCGACTCGCTGTTCGACAACGGCCGCCGTGGTCGTCCGGTCACCGGACCCGGCAACCGTCCGCTGAAGTCGATCTCCGACATGCTCAAGGGCAAGCAGGGTCGATTCCGGCAGAACCTCCTCGGTAAGCGTGTCGACTACTCCGGCCGTTCGGTCATCGTCGTCGGCCCGCAGCTGAAGCTGCACCAGTGCGGTCTGCCCAAGCAGATGGCGATCGAGCTGTTCAAGCCGTTCGTGATGAAGCGCCTGGTCGACCTGAACCACGCTCAGAACATCAAGAGCGCCAAGCGGATGGTCGAGCGCGGCGTACGCGCCGAGGTCTGGGATGTCCTCGAAGAGGTCATCGCCGAGCACCCGGTGCTGCTCAACCGCGCACCGACGCTGCACCGCCTCGGCATCCAGGCGTTCGAGCCGCAGCTGATCGAGGGTAAGGCCATCCAGATCCACCCGCTCGTCTGCTCGGCCTTCAACGCCGACTTCGACGGTGACCAGATGGCCGTGCACCTGCCGCTGTCGGCAGAGGCACAGGCCGAGGCGCGGATCCTGATGCTGTCGACGAACAACATCCTGAAGCCGGCCGACGGCCGTCCCGTCACGATGCCGACGCAGGACATGATCATCGGCATCTTCTTCCTCACCTTCGCGAGGGAGAACCAGCCCGGCGAGGGCCGTGCCTTCGGGTCGATCGCCGAGGCGATCATGGCCTTCGACCGTCAGGAGATCAGTCTCCAGTCGCCACTGCGGCTGCGGCTGCGCAACGGCGTGATGCGCGAGACGACACTTGGTCGCGCGCTGTTCAACGACGCACTGCCGGAGGACTACCCGTACGTCGACTACGAGGTCGGTAAGAAGCAGCTCGGCGTGATCGTCAACGACCTCGCGGAGCGCTACTCCAAGGTCGACGTCGCGAACGCGCTCGACAACCTCAAGGACACCGGTTTCCACTGGGCGACGCGTTCCGGCGTGACGATCTCGATGGAAGACGTCATCTCACCGGCCCGCAAGCCGGAGATCCTCGCCACGTACGAGGAGCAGGACGCCAAGGTCCAGAAGCAGTTCTCCCGTGGTCTGATCACCGACGACGAGCGCCGCCAGGAGCTCATCGAGATCTGGACCCAGGCGAGCAACGAGGTCGCCGCGGAGATGGAGGGCACCTTCGACAAGGAGAACCCCATCTTCCAGATGGTGCACTCCGGTGCCCGCGGCAACATGATGCAGGTCCGTCAGATCGCCGCCATGCGCGGCCTGGTCGCCAACCCCAAGGGCGAGATCATCCCGCGGCCGATCAAGTCGAACTACCGCGAGGGCCTGTCGGTCGTCGAGTACTTCATCGCCACCCACGGTGCCCGTAAGGGCCTCGCCGACACGGCGTTGCGTACTGCCGACTCCGGCTACCTCACGCGTCGTCTCGTCGACGTCAGCCAGGACGTCATCATCCGCGAGGACGACTGCGGCACCGAGCGTGGTCTGCCGAAGGTCATCGGCCAGCGCCTCGACGACGGCCGGGTCATCGCAACGGAGAACGTCGAGACCTCGGTGTACTCGCGTACCGCCTCCGTCGACATCGTCCACCCCGAGACCGACGAGGTGCTGATCAAGGCCGGTGGCGACATCGGCGACGTGCAGATCGCCGAGCTGGTCGCGGCCGGCGTCGAGAAGATCAAGGTCCGCTCCGTGCTGACCTGCGATGCGCGTACGGGCACGTGCGCGAAGTGCTACGGCCGCTCGCTGGCGACGGGCAAGCTCGTCGACCTCGGTGAGGCCGTCGGCATCGTCGCCGCGCAGTCCATCGGTGAGCCCGGTACGCAGCTGACCATGCGTACCTTCCACACCGGTGGTGTCGCAGGTGACGACATCACGCACGGTCTTCCGCGCGTCGTCGAGCTGTTCGAGGCCCGCCAGCCCAAGGGCCGTGCGCCGATCACCGAGTCGGCCGGGCGGGTCGAGATCGACGAGACCGAGAAGGGTCGCAAGATCCTGGTCACGCCCGACGACGGCACCGATGTGCAGGAGTACCCGGTCACCAAGCGTGCCCGGTTGCTCGTCGGCGACGGTGACCACGTCGACGTTGGCCAGCAGCTCACGCACGGCACGCCCGATCCGCAGGACGTCCTGCGCATCCTGGGCGTACGCCGGGCCCAGGAGCACCTGGTCGACGAGGTCCAGGAGGTCTACCGGAGCCAGGGCGTTTCGATCCACGACAAGCACATCGAGATCATCGTGCGCCAGATGCTGCGCCGGGTCACGGTCATCGAGCAGGGCGACTCCACGCTGCTGCCCGGCGACCTGCACGATCGGGTGCGCTTCGAGGAGGAGAACCGTCGGGTCGTCTCCGAGAGCGGCTCGCCTGCCTCGGGCCGCCCGGTGCTGATGGGCATCACGAAGGCGTCGCTCGCGACCGATTCGTGGCTGTCGGCGGCGTCCTTCCAGGAGACCACCCGAGTGCTCACCGATGCCGCGATCCACGGCAAGTCGGACTCCCTGCGCGGTCTGAAGGAGAACGTCATCATCGGCAAGCTGATCCCCGCCGGCACCGGCCTCGAGCGTTACCGCAACATTCGGGTCGAGCCGACCGAGGAGGCGCGCGCAGCGGCGTACTCCGTCAGCGGGTACGAGTCGTACGACTACGACTTCGGCCAGAGCAGCGGCCAGTCCGTCGCACTGGACGACTTCGACTTCGGGTCGTACCAGAACTAACCCATCGCTGAGACGCGACTTATATCGCACTGAGACGAGAACTGCCCCAGCCGATCGGCTGGGGCAGTTCTCGTCTCAGTGCGATATAAGTCGCGTCTCAGCGCTCTTCGACGACCTTGAACACCATCGTGCGATCGAACTCCCGACCGTACGCGTCCGTCGCGGTCACCACGGCCTTGTGCGTACCGGCGTCCAGCGTCGTCGGCAGCTCGTGCCGCCACAGATGCATGGACCGGTCGGCAACGCTCCCGCCATTGACGAGTTGCTGGGCGACGGCGTGCGGATCCGACCACTGCGGACCGATGCGCTGGTCCTCGCCCTGCATCGGCTGCGTACGTACGGCCTCACCCGCGGGTTCGCCGTCGATCGTGACCTCGACCGTCGAGTCCGACGATCCCATCCAGAAGTTGGCCGTCAGCCAGCTGCCGCCTTGCAGGTCTGCGCGCGTGATGCGGCGCAGGTCGCCGAGCTCAGGTGCTTTGCCCTGCTTATCGTCGTTCCACTTCTGGCGGGCGACGTACCACTGCCGGTACGACGGGGAGTTGACGCTCAGCTGCACCTGGTAGTCGTCGGGTTTGCCGGTGACCGTGTAGCGCTCCTGGAACGAGTTGCCGTCTACGTCCAGAGTCAAGATGCCCGGCCGCCCACCGTCACGGCCGACGGCTACCGGGTAGCCCTCCGGAGTGAGCTCGCCGGAGAACCAGTCACCGGAGATCGCGCCCGCCACGAGATGCGGGAACGGCAGCCCCTCTATACCGAAGATGTCCTTCCAACCCTTGACCAGGTCTCCGGTCTTCATGTTCTCGATCGAGTGCGTATGACCGGCGACGGCAACGGCGTCACGGCCGTCGAGCAGCCGGTAGACCTCGCGTACCTGATCGACCTGGTGGATCGGGCTGCCCTCGTCGGCGAACGTCAGCAGCGGGATATGGCTTGCGATCACGACCAGCTTGTCGTCGGGAACGTTGCGCAGATCGCGCTCCAACCAGTCGAGCTGGTCTGCGCCGAGCCGTCCGTTGTACGACGGATCGTTCTTCGGGTCGTCACACTCGGGACGCTTGCCGTCGGAGTTGTCGACGTCAGGCGTGCAGGGATAGCGAACCGTGTTCAGCGCGACGACGTGCGCTTCGCCGACGTCATAGGAGAAGTACGTCGGCGCGAGCTGCTCCCGGAAGGTGTCGAAGGAGTGCTCGGCGGTGGGCGAGTCGTAGTCGAGGTCGTGGTTGCCCGGCAGGAACCGAACCGGACCGTTCAGCTGGTCGGCCAGGCCGCGTACGTCCGGGTACAGCGACAGATCGTCGCCGACGACGTCGCCGATGAACAACGCACCGCAGCTGGCGTAGTCGGTGCGCTCGGACAGGTCGGTGATGGCGCCGTCTCGCGCGTACCCGATCTCGGTCTTGTCGTACGGCTGCAGATCGCCGGCGATCACGCAGCCCTGCTCGCGATCGGCGGTCGCCTTGCTCTTGGCCAGCGGAAAGTTGACGGCGTCGGGCAAGGGCCCGGTCGGCTCGATCCCGCCGTACTTCAGCTTCGGGGAGCCGGCCGGCAGATGGGTGTAGTGGAACTGCGCGACATTCGATTCGTCGACCGGCACTTGGTAACCCGCGGGCTGGGTGATGAACACGGTCATGTTCTCGTACGCGGGCAGTTCGTACCGACCGAACCGGTCGGTCGTCGTGACGTCGCGTCCGTTGGAAACGGTGACCTCGGGAAGGCCTCGTTCGCCGCCGTCGCTACTGCTGTCACGGTCGCGGTCGACGAAGACCCGGCCCTTCAGGGTCTCGGCGGAGCGCGACTCAGAGCCGCTCTCGCGTACGACCTCGACCTGGCCACGGTACGCAGTGGCGTCCCAGTCGGCCGGCGCAGCGGCGTGGGCGGGTGGAGAGACGGATGGGCTGGTGGTCGACAGTCCGGCGACGGCGATGGCGCCGGATGCGATCAGGGCGAGGGTGGTTCGACTTCGGTGCGGAGCGGACATGAGGGGTGGCCTCCTGCTCGACGGACGGAGCGAACGCGACCGCCAACCGGTCGCTGCGGAGGTGATTCCCAGGCATGCTGAACGTTCGGCGAGGCGGGGTCGAACGGTCGATGGCCGCTCGGTGGAGCGTGCAGGAGCGCCGACTCAGCGGTGCAGGAGCGCCGACTCAGCGGGGTACTTCTCGCGTCTCAGCGGGGGAGTCGTCGCGGAAGAGCCACTTCAGCCGTGGCTCGAGGATCGGCCGGAAGCCGTCGGCTACGGCCCGCGTCATCAGCAGGTTCGCCAGCACCAGCGCCGCGATGACCGAGATGCCCATGCCGACACCACCGTGTTCGAGCAGGTAGTCGAAGGCGCCGTAGTAGGTGAGCGCGAGTACGACGAAGCCGTGCAGCAGATAGCAGTACAGGGTGCGCTGGCCCATCCGCGAGTACCACGCCCACCCGTGCGGTACGAGCGCAAGCACCGCCGCCGCGAGAAGGAACCCGATCGCGAGCAGTCCGCCGCGGTTCAGCATCCCGTCGATGGCCGAGGCGTCGAGCGGCGATTCGGAGTACGCGTCGCGCCAGTACAGCCACGACACGATCCAGTCCTTTGGCTCCAGCACGCATACGTACGCCGCGATCGCGAGGGCTGCCGCACCGCCGGCGCGTACACGCCAGTCGCGCAACCTGTCGAAATGCTCACGTCGCAGCTGCATGCCGACGACGTAGAACGGCAAGAACCCGATGATCTGCGGGATGGCCAGCACATCGCTGACCGGGGCCAGCCCGCCGATGAGCGAGATCGCGATCGCGACCGGGATCGGCCAGCGGATCGCCCGCCAGATCGGCGTCGTCAGCCGCCACACGAACAGCGCCGCGATGAACCAGGTGAGCCATTGCGGTTCGAGCACGTGCAGCTCCAGCGGCTCATCGGCCAGCCACGCCTCGTACGCCTCGAGCCCCAGCTCGACGACGAGGTACGGGACGACGAGCGCACCGACCATCCGACGGATCTGACGCGGCGTCCCTGTGTAGTGCCGACTGGTGTAGCCCGAGATCAGGATGAACACCGGCATGTGGAACAGGTAGATCCAGCGGTACGCCGCGCGCGCCTCGTCCTGGGCGAGCAAGGGGGTGAGGAAGTGCCCGATGATGACGAGCAACATGACCCAGTACCGTGCGTTGTCGAGGAACGGGTCACGCGCCGGCGACGCCTGGCGGCTGGTGGTGTCGGTCGTCGGTGCCGTAACAGTCATAGGGAAAGCGGTGGGTCCTCGATTCGCTGGTCCGGTCGTTCCCACCGTGCCAGTTATCGTTTCGTTACACAAAATCGGCGGCGTGGAGGACGGCCTAAGGTGGCCCCGTGACAGACCCCATCGAGCCCGTGCGACGCCAGCGGATCGCGGCGTACGCCCGAATCATCAGCGGCGACCAGCTGCTGCTGACCCGCATCTCACGAATCGGTCATCACGACGGATCGTGGACGCTCCCGGGTGGTGGTATAGATCACGGGGAGAACCCGCGGGACGCGCTCGTACGCGAGGTCTACGAGGAGACCGGACTCGACGCGCAGATCGGCGCACTGCTCGACGTACACGACACCCATTTCACCGGCACGGCGCCGAACGGGAGGGTGGAGGACTACCACGGCATCCACCTCGTCTTCGCTGCGACCGTGCCGGACGGCGTTCGCGCGGCGGTCACGGAGGTCGGTGGTACGACCGACGCCGTGGAGTGGGTACGACTCGACGCCGTCGGCGACCGGCCGGTGCTCCAGGTCGTTCGCTACGCGCTGGAGCTACCGAGAGGCTAGGACCCTTCGGACTTATCGTCCTTCTCGGTGTCGTCCGACTTGTCGTTGTCGTCCTTCTCGCCCTGCTGCGCCTTCTGCCGCAGGTTCGGACCCGGTGGCGAGTCGGCGTCGTCGGAGTACAGCAGCTCGATGTAGTTGCCTCGACCCGTCGCAACGGCCGTCACAGCGATAGCGGGGCCCGAGCCGTCGTTGCGCGGTGTGTACGTGATGCTGCGCTCGTTGCGGTCCTCGACCTCGTCGATCTTCGGCGTCGTCGCCACATCGGCGAACGCGCGTACGTACCGGCGGGCGATCGCCTCGGTGTCTGCGCCGTCCTTGACCGCGAGCATTGCCACCTTCGGCGTCGCGCTGCTCAAGATGACCTCGGTGTTGGGACGGATCTTCCACTTCGGCGTGAGGATCCAGTCGCCCGCCTCGGCCGGGCGCTCACGCTTCATGGTCGGCCACTTGGGCTCGTCCGGCTTGTCGGCCTCGGGATCACCGGAGCCGTCGGAGTCGGGCTCGTCGCCGTCGCTCGTCGGATCGTCGGTTTCGGGCTGGTCGCCGTCACTACTCGCATCGCGTACGCCGGCCTTATCGGGCTTGGCCGCCGACTTGTTGTCGGCCTTGCGCTTGTCGCGCTCCTTCGCGATCGCGGCCTCCTCGGCCTTACGCGCATCGAGGGCGTTCTGCGCGTCGCGCGCCTGTGCGTCGGCGCGGTCGCGCTGACCGGACTCGGCACGCGGACCGAGCTGCTCGAGCGTCAAGACCAGCACCGGCCGGAGCAGCGAGCCCGCGGCGGCGAGCTTCGCCTTCGGGTCACCGGGGTACACGGTGAGTTCGACGGCGACGTGCACATCGTCATCGGTCGTACCTCGATCGGCAAGCCGGCACCCCATGATCTGCGCGTCGTCGACGACGCAGTAGTCGCGCCAATGCTCGGCGTCGATCTCGCTCCCCTCGAGGGAGTCTGACAGCTCGCCCAACATGGCCGGAACGACCTCATTGGGGTCACCGTCGACGCGCAGCATTGCGGTGGTGAAGTCGGGCAGCGCGGGCTCGTCGGGATCGCGCGTCTCCGGATCGGCCGGATCGGCCGGGTCACCGTCGTTGGCGAAGGCATCCTCGCGTCCGTCGACGTCGTCGATGACCTCCTGTACGTCGGCACGCCGCTGGCGGATCAGCGGGCCGACCTGCACGGCGCCTTCGGGGACGTCGATGCCGAACGAGATGGGCGTACCTGAGGTCGCCTCGTGGCGTTCGACCTCATCGGGGTCGACCGCAACGTGTTTGGTGGGTGCATCCGTCGGGCCGTCGTCCGAGTCCGCCGTGCATGCCGTCGCTGTTGCGATCAGGGCAGCCGTCGCAATGCCGATGGCGACACGTCTCATGGCTACCCTTCGGTCGGGGATCGGCAGGACTCCGGCGACCGGCCACGACGCTTGCGCGAGGAGGTTCCAGGTGGCCGACGCTACACAGGTTACCGGTGCCCTCATAAGGGACGCGACACGCGATGGCGGGGTTCCCGTCACATTCGCCGAAAGCGTCGCGAAACCTCGCGCATGGCCACGCCTCGGACGGCCCGCAGAGCGCCTGTGCCCGCCCCCTAGTCTGTCCTTCGAGGCGGCTCAGCGGCGGGCTGCGAAGGAGTGGGGTGTCGATGACAGTTGTGGAGACCGCGACCGGCGACGTCGTCGCGGCACTGCGACGTAATGGGGTCGGCGATGTCGACGACTCGAGCCTGGCGCGGGCGCTGTACAGCAGCGACGCGTCCCTCTATCGCGTGACGCCCCAGGTCGTCGTACGCCCAAGAGAGATCGACGAGGTGATCGCAACGGTCACCGCCTGTGCCGAGACCGGCGTACCACTCACGGCCCGAGGCGCCGGAACGTCGATCGCCGGCAATGCGGTCGGCACCGGCGTCGTCCTCGACTTTCGCCGCCACCTCGGCGCGGTCGAGCACATCGACCCGGAGGCGCGTACGGCGCTGATCCAGCCGGGTGTCGTGCACGCGAATCTGCAGAAGGCGGCGGCGCCGCACGGCCTGCGCTTCGGGCCCGATCCGTCCACACATACGCGGTGCACGATCGGCGGCATGATCGGCAACAACGCATGCGGATCCCGCGCCCTCGGGTACGGCCGGATGGCCGACAATGTCGCCGGCCTCGACGTCGTGACGATCAAGGGCGAGCGCCTCCAGCTCGTACGCGGCGGGCGTACCGCTTCGTCGACTCTCGATGCGCTCGAGACGGTCGTCGGAGACGGGCTCTCGACCATCCGCACCGAGTTCGGACGCTTCGGCCGCCAGGTCTCGGGCTACAGCCTCGAGCATCTCCTCCCCGAGAACGACTTCGACGTCGCAACGTTCATGACCGGCACCGAGGGCACCCTCGCGATCCAGCTCGGTGCGACGGTCGACCTCGTACGCGACGCGGCGCATCGCGTACTCGTCGTGCTCGGGTATCCGTCGATGGCCGACGCCGCCGACGCGGTTCCCGCACTACTCCCGTTCGGTCCGATCGCATGTGAGGGTCTCGACTCGCGCATCGTCGACGTGGTGCGTACGCAGAAGGGCGCGCACGCCGTACCCGAGCTCCCCGACGGCAAGGGATGGCTGTTCGTTGAGCTCGCCGGTGAGGACGCGGGTGAGCTCGCAGCCCTGGCCGACAAGGTGGCACGCGCCTCGGAGTCGGTTGCCAGCCGCGCTGTTGAGGATGCCGGAGAGCGTGCGGCGCTCTGGCGAATCCGCGAGGAGGGTGCCGGTCTCGCCGCGCGTACGCTCGACCGACCTGCGCTGTCGGGCTGGGAGGACGCGGCAGTCCCGCCGGAAAAGCTCGGCGGGTACCTGCGCGAGTTCGAGTCGTTGCTCGTCGACCATGACCTGCAGGGCATTCCGTACGGCCACTTCGGCGACGGATGTGTGCACATCCGCATCGACTTCCCGATCGACGAGCCCGGCGGCACTGGTGTGTTCCGCGGGTTCCTCGAGGAGGCGGCAGATCTCGTGGCGCGCCATGGCGGCACTCTGTCGGGTGAGCACGGTGACGGCCGGGCTCGCTCGGAGCTGCTGCCGCGGATGTACTCCGCCGATGCGATCGCGATGTTCGAGCAGGTCAAGCACGTCTTCGACCCCGACGACCTGCTCAACCCCGGTGTGCTTGTACGACCCCGCGCGGTCGACGCGGACCTGCGCATCTCCGGTCGAGGTGCGGTACGTGAACGCCTCGGCCTTCGGCTCATCCACGACGACGGCGACTTCGGATCGGCCGTGCACCGGTGTACGGGAGTCGGCAAGTGCATCGCCGACTCCTCCGCGAGCGGCGGAGTGATGTGCCCTTCGTACCTCGCGACTCGTGATGAGAAGGACTCGACGCGCGGGCGGGCGCGAGTGCTGCAGGAGATGGTTGACGGGCGTACGGTCACGAAGGGCTGGAAGTCGCCCGAGGTACACGAGGCACTCGATCTCTGCCTGTCGTGCAAGGGCTGTGTGCACGACTGTCCGACCGGCATCGACATGGCGACGTACAAGGCGGAGGTGCTGCACCAGACGTACCGCAAGCGCATCCGGCCTCGCAGCCACTATCTGCTCGGTTGGCTGCCGCGTTGGGCTCGTCTGTCGGCGCCGATCGCCTGGCTTGCGAATGTGATCCTGATGACGCCGGGGCTTCGCTCGATCGCCCGGTGGGCCGCCGGCGTCGACCAGCGCAGGAGCCTGCCGACGTTCGCGACGACAACCCTGCGCAAGTGGGCGAAGCGGCGTGACGCATCGGCGCAGGGCAGACACGGTGACGTGGTGATCTGGGCCGACTCCTTCACCGACTACTTCTCGACCGATGCGGGCAAGGCGGCGGTCGACGTGCTGGAGGACGCCGGCTATTCGGTACGCGTACTCGACAAGTCCGCGTGCTGCGGTCTGACCTGGATCTCGACGGGTCAGCTCGACGCCGCGCGGCGGATGGTCGCGGGCACGGTCGCCACGCTGCACCAGGTCGTGTCCTCGGGTACGCCGGTCGTCGGTCTGGAGCCGTCCTGTCTCGCGGTGCTGCGCTCCGACGCGCTCGATCTGGTCGACGATCCGAGAGCGGCCGAGGTGGCCGAGGGCGTACTCACCCTGTCGGAGCTGCTGGAGCGTACGCCCGACTGGACCCCGCCCGATCTCTCCGGCACCGAGATCGTCGCGCAACCGCACTGCCACCATGCGTCGGTGCTGGGGTGGCGTGCCGACGCGGCGTTGCTCGAACGATCGGGTGCTTCCGTACGTCGGATGGGCGGCTGCTGCGGGCTCGCGGGCAACTTCGGCGTCGAGAAAGGGCACTACGAGGTCTCGGTCGCGGTCGCGGAGCATCAGCTGCTGCCGGCCGTACGCGAGGCCGGACCGGGTACAGTCGTCCTCGCCGACGGGTTCTCCTGTCGTACCCAGCTCGACGACCTCGCCGACGTACGCGCGATGCACCTCGCGGAGCTGCTCGCAGAGCGACGGTGACCGGCCCGGCGAGGGTCTCTGGACCCGATTTTGACCGAGATACCGCCAGCCGGTAGTCTTGTCCGATGTGCCTGGCCTTCCCAGGCCATCCAGTGTGCCAAGACGCCGTCTCCGTGCGGTAGGCATGACACGCCCGAGTGCGGGGGTCGCAGGCGAGAGCCATTCACCCCAACCAGGGCACGTGCACGACTCAGCAGCCCGCCAGAAGAAGGAAGTACGTAGTGCCCACGATCCAGCAGCTGGTCCGCAAGGGCCGTCAGGACAAGGTGGCTAAGCAGAAGACACCGGCCCTGAAGGGTTCGCCACAGCGTCGCGGCGTATGCACGCGCGTGTACACCACGACGCCGAAGAAGCCGAACTCCGCGCTGCGCAAGGTTGCACGCGTCAAGCTCTCGAGCGGCATCGAGGTCACCGCGTACATCCCCGGCGTCGGCCACAACCTCCAGGAGCACTCGATCGTGCTCGTCCGCGGCGGCCGGGTGAAGGATCTCCCCGGTGTTCGTTACAAGATCATTCGCGGTTCGCTCGACACCCAGGGTGTGAAGAACCGTAAGCAGGCTCGCAGCCACTACGGCGCGAAGAAGGAGAAGAGCTGATGCCGCGCAAGGGCCCCGCACCGAAGCGACCGATCGAGACCGATCCGGTCTACAGCAGCCCGCTGGTCACCCAGCTGGTCAACAAGGTGCTCGAGGACGGCAAGAAGCAGGTCGCTCAGCGCATTGTGTACGCAGCGCTGGAGGGCACCCGAGAGAAGACGGGCACCGACCCGGTCGTCACGCTCAAGCGCGCACTCGACAACGTGAAGCCGAGCCTCGAGGTCCGCAGCCGTCGTGTCGGCGGCGCGACGTACCAGGTCCCCGTCGAGGTCCGCGCCGGCCGCCCGACAACGCTCGCGCTGCGCTGGATCGTCAAGTACGCCAGTGAGCGTCGCGAGAAGACCATGTCCGAGCGACTGATGAACGAGCTCCTCGACGCGTCCAACGGCCTGGGCGGCAGCGTGAAGAAGCGCGAGGACACGCACAAGATGGCCGAAGCCAACAAGGCATTCGCTCACTATCGCTGGTGACGAACTCCCAGGCGCCGCTGTAGGTGTCGGGTACCGATCAATACGTAAGGGAAGAAACTCCAGGTGGCCATAGACATCACCACTGATCTGACTGTGGTGCGCAACATCGGCATCATGGCGCACATCGACGCGGGCAAGACCACGACGACCGAGCGCATCCTGTACTACACCGGTATCAACTACAAGATCGGTGAGACTCATGATGGCGCGTCGACGATGGACTGGATGGAGCAGGAGCAGGAGCGCGGCATCACGATCACGTCGGCCGCGACGACTGCCTGGTGGCACGATCACCAGATCAACATCATCGACACCCCGGGTCACGTCGACTTCACCGTCGAGGTCGAGCGCAACCTGCGCGTACTCGACGGTGCCGTTGCGGTCTTCGACGGCGTTGCCGGAGTAGAGCCGCAGAGCCAGACCGTATGGCGCCAGGCGAACAAGTACGGCGTGCCCCGGATGTGCTTCATCAACAAGATGGACCGCACCGGAGCCGACTTCTTCTACAGCGTCGGCACCATCGTCGACCGCCTCAACGCGACCCCGCTGATCATGCAGATCCCGATCGGTGCCGAGGCCGACTTCCTCGGTGTCGTCGATCTGGTCGGCATGCGCGCCCTCACCTGGCGCGGTGAGACCGCGATGGGTGAGGACTACGAGGTCGAGGAGATCCCCGCCGAGCTCGCCGACCAGGCAGCGGAGTACCGCGAGAAGCTCATCGAGACCCTCGCCGATGCCGACGACGAGATCATGGAGCTCTACCTCGAGGGCCAGGAGCCGACGCTCGACCAGCTCAAGGCCGCCATCCGTCGCGCGACGATCAGCGACAAGCTGAACCCCGTGCTGTGTGGCACCGCCTTCAAGAACAAGGGCGTACAACCCCTGCTCGACGCGGTTGTCGACTACCTGCCGTCGCCGATCGACGTCGGCGCGATCCACGGCCACGACGTCAAGGACGAAGAGGTCACCGTCGATCGTGAGCCGAAGGAGTCCGAGCCGTTCTCGGCGCTCGCCTTCAAGATCGCGTCCGATCAGCACCTCGGCAAGCTCACCTACATCCGGGTCTACTCCGGTCGACTCGATACGGGTACGCAGGTCTACAACCCGACCAAGGGCAAGCGCGAGCGCATCGGCAAGATCTACCAGATGCACTCCAACAAGCGCGAGGAGATCGCGAGTGTCGGGGCGGGTCAGATCGTCGCCGTGATGGGTCTGAAGGACACCACCACCGGCGAGACGCTGTGTGACCAGGCGAACCCGGTCGTCCTCGAGTCGATGACGTTCCCGGCGCCGGTGATCCAGGTTGCGATCGAGCCGAAGTCGAAGGCCGACCAGCAGAAGCTCGGCACCGCGATCCAGCGGCTGCACGAGGAGGACCCGACCTTCACGGTGCACACCGATGAGGAGACGGGCCAGACGATCATCGCCGGCATGGGCGAGCTGCACCTCGATGTCTTCGTCGACCGGATGCGCCGCGAGTTCAAGGTCGAGGCCAACGTCGGCAAGCCGCAGGTCGCGTACCGCGAGACGCTCAAGCGCAAGGTCGAGAAGGTCGGCTACACGCATAAGAAGCAGACCGGTGGGTCCGGCCAGTTCGCGAAGGTGCTCATCAACGTCGAGCCGACCGGTTCGGTCGTCGGCGGCGAGGGCGGCTACGAGTTCGCAAATGAGATCACCGGCGGACGTATTCCGAAGGAGTACATCCCGTCGGTCGACGAGGGGGCCCAAGAGGCAATGGAGTTCGGCATTCTTGCCGGATACCCCATGGTCGATGTCAAGGTGACGCTGACCGACGGTCAGTACCACGACGTCGACTCGTCGGAGCTCGCATTCAAGATCGCCGGTTCGATGGCGTTCAAGGAGGCGGCGCGTAAGGCTGATCCGGTGATCCTCGAGCCGATGTTCGCGGTCGAGGTCACCACTCCCGAGTCCTACCTCGGGGATGTCATCGGCGATATCAACTCGCGCCGGGGACAGGTTCAGCAGATGAGCGAACGGCACGGAGACCGGGTGGTCGATGCGCTGGTTCCGCTGTCTGAAATGTTCGGGTACGTCGGCGATCTGAGGTCGAAGACCTCGGGTCAGGCGTCGTACTCGATGGAGTTCGACTCATACGCCGAGGTTCCCAGGAACGTCGCGGAAGAGATCATCAAGAAGGCCCGGGGCGAGTGATCGTCGACCTGTAATAGGGTCGGCGCGCGCTCAACCGCACGGCGTAAGACATTCAATCGAGGAGGAGCCCCAGTGGCTAAGGCGAAGTTCGAGCGGACTAAGCCGCACATGAACATCGGCACCATCGGTCACATCGACCACGGCAAGACCACTCTTACCGCGGCGATCACCCAGGTGCTTCACAAGAAGTACCCGGAACTCAACGAGGCTTCGGCCTTCGACATGATCGACAAGGCGCCGGAAGAGAAGCAGCGCGGCATCACGATCTCGATCGCCCACGTCGAGTACCAGACCGAGAACCGGCACTACGCGCACGTCGACTGCCCCGGGCACGCCGACTACGTGAAGAACATGATCACCGGTGCGGCGCAGATGGACGGTGCGATCCTCGTCGTCGCGGCGACCGACGGTCCGATGCCGCAGACGCGTGAGCACGTGCTGCTGGCTCGCCAGGTCGGCGTTCCGGCGATGGTCGTTGCGCTGAACAAGTGCGACATGGTCGACGATGAGGAGATCCTGGAGCTCGTCGAGCTCGAGGTCCGCGAGCTGCTCTCGGAGCAGGAGTTCGACGGTGACAACGTCCCCGTCGTGAAGGTCGCGGCGTACCCGGCGCTGAACGGCGACGAGAAGTGGTCGGAGGCCATCCTCGAGCTGATGAACGCCGTCGACTCCTACATCCCGGAGCCGGAGCGCGAGACCGAGAAGCCGTTCCTGATGCCGGTCGAGGATGTCTTCACGATCACCGGTCGCGGCACGGTCGTCACCGGTCGTATCGAGCGCGGCATCATCAAGGTCAACGAGACCGTCGACCTCGTCGGCATCCGTGACGACAAGCAGACCACGACCGTCACCGGTATCGAGATGTTCCGCAAGCTCCTCGACGAGGGCCAGGCGGGCGAGAACGTCGGTCTGCTCCTGCGCGGTACGAAGCGCGAGGACGTTGAGCGCGGCATGGTCGTGATCAAGCCGGGTTCGACCACTCCGCACACGGACTTCGAGGGCCAGGTCTACATCCTCGCCAAGGATGAGGGCGGGCGTCACACGCCGTTCTTCAACAACTACCGGCCGCAGTTCTACTTCCGTACGACCGACGTCACCGGTGTCGTCACGCTGCCCGAGGGCACGGAGATGGTCATGCCGGGCGACAACACGTCGATGGCAGTTGAGCTGATCCAGCCGATCGCCATGGAGGAGGGCCTGCGCTTCGCAATCCGCGAAGGCGGCCGTACCGTCGGCGCCGGCCGGGTCACCAAGATCAACAAGTGATCTAGCCGAACAACGAAGGGCCCCGATCCGCACTGCGGATCGGGGCCTTTTCGCATCTCCACCTCCCGCCGAGGTACGGAGTCGTTCCCATGGCGTACGCCTCATGGGAACGAATCCGTACCTCGGCGGGAGATTCCGAAAATTGGGCTGTGGATAACGCAAAGTACAAGCCCGATCTGCGCAACGCTTGGGCATGCCTGGAGCCCGTGCAATCCCGACCGAACTCAAGAGTGGAATCGTCACCGAATGGGACGCCAAAGCCTATGGACTGAGTACGAAGGTCTTGCGCCGGGCCGGATTCAGGCAGCTACATCGCAGCATCTACATCTGGCCCGAGGTCGAAGTCACGCCACAGCTGCAATACGACGCAGCCCAACTCACGATGGCGTGGACGGCGTTGGCATCGCATCAAACTGCGGCACAGCTGCACGGTCTGCCCGTACCCGATCCGAGTGTGCCGCACTTCTGGTTTCCCGAACGAGACAAGGGCATTGATACCTCCGGCCTACGGGCGCACTGGTTCAAGACCGGCGAGGTGCCGAGGTACCGGATGATCGACGGTCGCCGCGTCACCTCCATCGGCAAGACCTTCATCGACCTGGCGACGGAACTCTGCTTGTTCGATCTCGTTGCGTTCGCCGATGCGGCGATCAAACGGCCCGAGGTGACGATTGACGAGTTGCGTGAACTCTCCCTCGAACGTGGCCGTCGCCACATCCGTAAAGCGCGCCAGGCCGTAGACCTGGTTCGGCCTAGAGTCGACTCTCCGCCGGAAACACACCTTCGACTACTCCTTCACTTCGCAGGGCTTCCTGAGCCGAAGACCGGCACTGCGGGACTCGACGCGGAGGGGGAGTGGATAGCGACTCCGGACCTGAGCTTTCCGGAGGTCCGGCTGGCGATCGAGTACGACGGTGAGCACCATCTGCGGCAGAGGAAGCAGTGGACTCGCGACGTCGACCGAAACGCCGAGTACGTCGAGAACGGATGGACGGTCGTCGTCGTGATCGCCGACCATCTGTACCGACGGCCGCAGCTGATCCTCGATCGGATTCACGGCCATCTGCGTCGGCTGGGACATCCGAGTACGCCGCGCGTACTCGCCGGCGAGTGGGAGCGGTACCTGAACGAGGTGCGCCTGCAATAACCCCACCAGTCCCGCCGAGGTACGGATTCGTTCCCATGAGACGCGCGCCATGGGAACGAATCCGTACCTCGGCGGGCTGGTGGGAGGGAATCCGTACTTCGGCGGGAACTTTTGGGTACGTAGGTGGGTCTGACGAATAGCGAAAGCCCACCGCTCCGGAGGGAAAGAGGGAGCGGTGGGCCTTCACGGGCCCCTACACCGGAGTGGGTGGCGCAGGGGTGGTTGGGCGGATCAGTTGGCCGTGTAGATGAGTGCACCGCCGTCGGTCTGGATCCGTAGCTGACTGCCTTCGATGTCGTAACCGATCGGACCCGCGAGTACTTCCCGCACGGCACGGTCGAGTTTCGGATCGGCGCATGCGTTCGTCCCCGATGACGCGGCCTCGTCGCCGGTGACCGTCATCGATCCATCGGAGACGTCGACGCCGGTCGTACGCTCGGCGCAGCCGGTCGACATGGTGAGCTCATCGGACTCATAGGACAGCGTCGCCTTGGCGCCGTGCGGGGCGCTCGAGACGACGTCGCCGTCGACGATCGAATCGAGCTTCCAGTTCGTACCCTCCAGCGGCTTGTCGGCGACGGGCTTGGCGGACAGCGCCACTTCGCTCTTGCCGTTGTCGAGCGTCAGCCGATCGCCGTCGACGGCCACCTTCGGCCCGGAGCCGAGGAAGGACTCCATCCACGCATCGGCCTTACCGAGGCCGGGGCAGAAGCCCATCGTCGCGCCCATCGGCGAGGAGACGAGCACGTCGTCGCTCATGTCGTAGTCGCCGGAGAACGTATTGCAACCCGCGGATGCGGAGTACGAGCCCTGGTGGAAGTCGATCTCGACGTCGACGCCCTTGGGCAGGCCGCGAGAGGCATCCTGGTCGAGGGTGTACGTATTGCCGGCGACCGATGCCGGCTCGGGCAGCGCGGCGGCGAACTCCACCTCGGAACCCGAGCCCGCGGAGCCGGCGTCGGACCATGGCGAGGTGACACCGAGGCCGACCGCACCGGCGACGACCGCGGCGCCCGCGATCGGAGTCGCGACCTGGGTGCGTACGCGGCGCCGATGAGCCCGGGCGAGGACCTGTGTCACGTCACCCGCGGGTTCGACGGCGTCGCCTACCTGGCGGTAGAGATCCTTCAGCTGTGTGTTCATTCGGCTACCTCGACTGATTCGGCGGTGAGCAGATGCGGTGCGGTTTCGCGGAGCTTGGCAAGCGCCGCGTGCGACTGACTCTTGACGGTGCCCGTTGAGCACCCGAGGAGGCGAGCCGTCTCGGCCTCCGAAAGGTCTTCGTAATAGCGGAAGTACAGCGTCGCGCGCTGCCGCGCGGTCAGCGTCTGCAGCGCCCGCCCGAGTACGGACTTCGCGACGACGGCTGACTCGATGTCGTGCGCGGAGTGGACCTCCGGGACCTCGTCAGTTGCATACTCCGTGATCTTCTGTCGACGACGCCAACGCGAGCGCACGAGGTTGAGCATGACCTGACGCACGTACGCATCGGGATTCCCGTTCGGGTGTATCCGATGCCATTTGGCCGCGGTCTTCACCATCGCCTCTTGAAGTAGGTCTTCGGCTGCGTTGTCGTCACCGGTCAGGAAGAAGGCGGTGCGCGACAGATCGGAACGGCGCGCCGCGAAGAACTCGCGGAACCCGTCGTAGCGATCTGACATGTCACTGTCTCCCTCCTGCTGACTCACCCCTTAGTACGCACGAGTGCGGCGAATGGTTGGCCGTTTCCGATATCGGTTGAGGGCTCTTTCGCAGACACCGCCATCGCGGGCGTACGAAGGCCCGACAACTCGGCCGAACGCGGCCGCAGAAGCTGATCGAGACGCGGACCCGGAACGCGGCGTCAACCCCGATTTGGCATCGGCCGGTGATGTCTGTCAGACTGTTGCGGTTGCTCCGGTGGAGTTGCCGGGGTGTGCGCTGCTCGCAGCCACACCGAACCAGGAGACTCCACTCGGCTCGATGCAGATCAGGTCGGGCCCAACTACCTAACTCGAGAAGTGTGTGCCGTCGTGTGCCTTGTGCCCATCGCGACACGCCCGACCTCGGGGGTCGGAAGAGCCGTGCAGGCCACGTCGACGGGTTACCGGAGCGCAGCACACGGCTCAGCCGAGGCGTGACGAGACCAGACCTGGCACCACGCCGGGCCCGGGCACGAAGAAAGGGACGAAGCGAGCGCTATGGCGGGACAGAAGATCCGCATCAGGCTCAAGGCCTATGACCACGAGGTGATCGACACCTCGGCGCGGAAGATCGTGGACACCGTGACGCGGACCGGCGCGAGCATCGCCGGACCGGTGCCGTTGCCGACCGAGAAGAACGTGTTCTGCGTCATCCGCTCGCCGCACAAGTACAAGGACAGCCGCGAGCACTTCGAGATGCGTACGCACAAGCGACTCATCGACATCATCGACCCGACACCGAAGACGGTCGATTCGCTGATGCGTCTCGATCTGCCGGCCGGTGTCGACATCGAGATCAAGCTCTGAGGACCGAACACCAATGAGCAAGCAGACTAGCCAGAGGAAAGACGTACGCGGGCTGCTCGGCCGCAAGGTCGGCATGACGCAGACCTGGGACGCCGACAACCGCGTCGTGCCCGTCACCGTGATCGCGGCCGACACGAACGTCGTCACGCAGATCCGCAAGGCCGAGACCGACGGATACACCGCCGTTCAGATCGGCTTCGGCGAGATCGACGGTCGCAAGGTCACCAAGCCGCGTGCGGGTCACTTCGAGAAGGCCGGCGTGACGCCGCGCCGCCACGTTGCCGAGATCCGCACCGCCGCGATCGACGGATACGAGATCGGGCAGCAGATCAGCCCCGACATCTTCGCCGCCGGTGACGTCGTCGACGTCACGGGTACGAGCAAGGGCAAGGGCTACGCGGGCGTGATGAAGCGCCACGGCTTCGCCGGCGTCAGCGCATCCCACGGTGCACACCGCAACCACCGCAAGCCGGGTTCGATCGGCGGCTGCGCCACCCCCGGCCGGGTGTTCAAGGGCCTGCGGATGGCCGGACGCATGGGCAACGACCGCGTGACGGTCCAGAGCCTCGCGATCCACGCAGTCGACACCGACAAGGGCCTGATCCTGATCAAGGGCGCCGTACCCGGCGCCAAGGGCTCGACGGTCATGATCCGTTCAGCCGCCAAGAAGGGAGCCTGATCGTGAGCATCGTCAAGGTCGATCTCCCCGCTGAGATCTTCGATGTCCAGGTCAACGTCCCGTTGATCCACCAGGTGGTCGTGGCCCAGCAGGCCGCGGCGCGCCAGGGCACGGCCGCCACCAAGACCCGCGGCCAGGTTCGCGGCGGTGGCGCCAAGCCGTACCGCCAGAAGGGCACCGGCCGCGCCCGCCAGGGTTCGACCCGGGCGCCGCAGTTCGCCGGCGGTGGCACCGTGCACGGCCCGACGCCTCGGTCGTACGTTCAGCGCACGCCGAAGAAGATGAAGGCCGCCGCACTCCGTGGCGCGCTCTCGGATCGCGCCCGCAACGACCGCGTGCACGTGGTCGACGGTCTCGTTTCCGGCGACACCCCGTCCACCAAGGCCGCGCTCGCCGCGGTTCGCGAGATCACCGAGCGCGAGCACGTGCTCGTCGTCGTCCAGCGTGACGACGAGGTGACCGTCAAGAGCCTGCGCAACGTGGCGACGATCCACCTGTTGCCGTCCGACCAGCTGAACACCTACGACGTCCTCCGCAACGACGACGTCGTGTTCACCAAGGCGGCCTACGACGCGTTCGTCGAGCGCGTCACACCCGCGAAGGAGGCTGCCAAGTGAGCACGCTGCACGGAGACCCGCGCGACGTACTCCTCGCGCCGGTCGTCAGCGAGAAGAGCTATGGCCTGCTCGACGAGAACAAGTACACGTTCCTCGTCGCGCCGGATGCCAACAAGACGCAGATCAAGATCGCGGTCGAGAAGATCTTCGACGTGAAGGTCACCGGTGTGAACACGCTCAACCGTCCCGGCAAGCGCCGTCGTACGCGTACGGGTTGGGGCAAGCGTCCCGACACCAAGCGTGCGGTCGTGAGCGTGGCCGAGGGCCAGAGCATCGACATCTTCTCCGGACCGGGCGCCTGAGGGACACGAGGACGACAACATGGCTATTCGCAAGTACAAGCCGACAACTCCGGGCCGTCGCGGCTCGTCGGTTGCCGACTTCGCCGAGATCACCCGCACGACGCCCGAGAAGTCGCTGACCCGCCCGCTGCCGAAGAAGGGCGGCCGCAACAACCAGGGCCGCATCACCACGCGGCACCAGGGTGGCGGTCACAAGCGCGCATACCGCGTCATCGACTTCCGCCGCTACGACAAGGACGGCGTGCCGGCCAAGGTCGCTCACATCGAGTACGACCCGAACCGCACCGCTCGGATCGCCTTGCTGCACTACGCCGACGGCGAGAAGCGCTACATCATCGCGCCGGCCGGCCTCTCGCAGGGCGCGACCATCGAGGCGGGTGTCAAGGCCGACATCAAGCCGGGTAACAACCTGCCGCTGCGCAACATCCCGGTCGGTACGGTCGTGCACGCAATCGAGATGCGCCCGGGTGGCGGCGCCAAGCTCGGCCGGTCTGCAGGTGCGGCCGTCCAGCTGGTCGCCAAGGAAGGCAACCGCGCACAGCTGCGGCTGCCGTCGGGCGAGATGCGTTACGTCGACGTCCGCTGCCGCGCCAGCATCGGTGAGGTCGGCAACGCCGAGCAGTCCAACATCGACCTCGGCAAGGCCGGCCGCAACCGCTGGAAGGGCAAGCGCCCGAGCGTTCGCGGTGTCGTGATGAACCCGATCGACCACCCGCACGGTGGTGGCGAAGGACGTACGTCCGGTGGACGCCACCCGGTGTCGCCGTGGGGCAAGCCCGAAGGCCGTACGCGTAAGCGCAAGGCCAGCGACAAGTTGATCGTCCGCCGCCGCAAGACCGGCAAGCGCTGAGACCGGGAGAGACGAGAAAGCAATGCCACGCAGCCTCAAAAAGGGCCCGTTCGTCGACGGCCATCTGATCAAGAAGGTCGACGCACAGAACGACCAGGGCAGCAAGAACGTGATCAAGACGTGGTCGCGTCGCTCGATGATCGTGCCGGCAATGATCGGCCACACCATCGCAGTGCACGACGGCCGCAAACATGTCCCGGTCTTCGTGACCGAGGCGATGGTCGGGCACAAGCTCGGCGAGTTCGCCCCGACACGTACGTTCCGCGGGCACGAGAAGGACGACCGAAAGGCGCGTAGACGATGAGCACGATGGAGCGCGGACGCGTGAGCGCTCGGCGAGACTCGCTTCTGGGAGACGCAGAAGGTGCATTCGCCGTCGCGCGGTTCGTCCGGGTCACCCCGATGAAGGCACGCCGGGTCGTCGACCTCGTACGCGGGCTTCCCGTTGACGAGGCGCTCAGCGTGCTGCGGTTCGCGCCGCAGGCCGCTGCCGAGAACGTCCGCAAGCTGCTGGAGAGCGCGATCGCCAACGCCGAGGGCGGCGAGGGTCTCGATGCATCGACGCTGGTCGTCAGCAAGGCGTTCGTGGACGAGGGCCCGACGCTGAAGCGTTGGCGTCCCCGCGCACAGGGTCGGGCGTACCGCATCCGCAAGCGCACGAGCCACCTGACGATCGTCGTCCAGCCTGAGGACGCCGTCGCCGAAAACACTGCCGGAAGCAAGGGAAGGAACCGCTAGTGGGACAGAAGGTCAACCCGCACGGGTTCCGACTCGGAGTCTCGACGGATCACAAGAGCCGTTGGTACGCCGACAAGCTCTACTCGAGCTACGTCGGTGAGGACGTCAAGATCCGCAAGCTGCTGACCACCGGCATGGACCGCGCCGGTATCAGCAAGGTCGAGATCGAGCGCACCCGTGACCGTGTACGCGTCGACATCCACACCGCCCGTCCCGGCATCGTCATCGGTCGCCGTGGCGCCGAGGCCGACCGCATCCGCGGTGAGCTGGAGAAGCTCACCGGTAAGCAGGTGCAGCTGAACATCCTCGAGGTCAAGAACCCCGAGACCGATGCGCAGCTGGTGGCGCAGGGCGTCGCCGAGCAGCTGTCGGGTCGTGTCCAGTTCCGCCGTGCGATGCGCAAGGCACTGCAGACGACGATGCGCAGCGGCGCGAAGGGCGTTCGCATTCAGTGCTCCGGCCGTCTCGGCGGTGCCGAGATGTCGCGCCAGGAGTTCTACCGCGAGGGCCGCGTGCCCCTGCACACGCTGCGCGCCGATGTCGACTACGGCTTCTACGAGGCGCGTACGACCTTCGGCCGGATCGGCGTGAAGGTCTGGATCTACAAGGGCGAGGTGGCTGGCACCCGCGCCGAGCGCGAGGCACAGGCCGCCGCGCGCGCCGCGGCACCGAGCGGTCGCGGTCGCCCGTCGCGCGGACGCCGTCCGAGCCGTCGTGGTGGCGATGACCGCCGCGACGCCGCGGGTGCCGCGCAGAAGAGCAGTGCGCCGGCCGCCGAGGCCGCAGCTCCGGCAGCCGAGAGCGCACCGACCGGACAGGAGAGCTGAATCATGCTGATCCCCAAGCGGGTCAAGCACCGCAAGCAGCACCACCCGAAGCGGCGTGGTGTCGCCAAGGGCGGCACCTCGCTCGCATTCGGCGATTACGGCATCCAGGCCGTCGAGGGCAACTACGTGACGAACCGGCAGATCGAGTCGGCGCGTATTGCGATGACGCGGCACATCAAGCGTGGCGGCAAGGTGTGGATCAACATCTACCCCGACCGTCCGCTGACCAAGAAGCCGGCCGAGACCCGGATGGGTTCCGGTAAGGGCTCCCCGGAGTGGTGGGTCGCCAACGTGAAGCCCGGCCGCGTGATGTTCGAGCTGTCCGGTGTTACCGACGAGACCGCTCGTGAAGCGCTGCGCCGTGCGATCCACAAGCTCCCGATGAAGTGCAAGATCGTGAGCCGCGAGGCAGGTGACAACTGATGGCAGCGTCCACCCAGGCCGCAGAGCTGCGTACGTTGAACGCGGATGACTTGGCCGAGAAGCTCGCCGAGCACAAGGCGGAGCTGTTCAACCTGCGCTTCCAGGCGGCGACCGGCCAGCTCGAGAGCCATGGTCGGCTGCGTACGGTGCGGCGCGATATCGCCCGCATCTACACGGTGATCCGCGAGCGTGAGCTCGGCATCATCGAGGCCGACGAGCCCACCGACGAGAGCGAGGGTGCGGCATGACCGAGCAGCAGATTGAGAAGGACACCGTGGCAGAAGCAGAGGGCCGTAACGCACGCAAGGTGCGCGAGGGACTCGTCGTCAGCGACAAGATGGACAAGACCGTCGTCGTCGATGTCGAGGATCGTGTGAAGCACGCGCTGTACGGCAAGGTCATGCGCCGCAACAGCAAGCTCAAGGCTCACGACGAGACCAACCAGTGTGGTGCCGGCGACCGCGTCCTGATCATGGAGACGCGTCCGCTGTCGGCAACCAAGCGCTGGCGCGTCGTCGAGGTCCTCGAGAAGGCGAAGTAGTCATGTACGCGGTGTTGAAGGGTCTCTCGGGGAGCGAGACGACCATGCAGCACAGCGTCGAGGTCCTCGAGAAGGCGAAGTAACTATCCGTTCCACCAGGCTCGTCCGGCAGACCCGGTAGAGAACCAGTGAGACAACAGGAGATATCCGATGATCCAGCAGGAGTCGCGGCTCAAGGTCGCCGACAACACCGGTGCCAAGGAGATCTTGTGCATCCGCGTGCTCGGTGGCTCCGGCCGCCGCTACGCCGGAATCGGCGACACCGTCGTTGCCACCGTCAAGGATGCGATTCCGGGCGGCAACGTGAAGAAGGGTGACGTCGTGAAGGCAGTCGTCGTGCGCACCGCCAAGGAGCGGCGTCGTCCCGACGGCTCGTACATCCGCTTCGACGAGAACGCGGCCGTCATCCTCAAGGCCGACGGCGGCGAACCCCGCGGTACGCGCATCTTCGGCCCGGTCGGCCGCGAGCTGCGCGATAAGCGCTTCATGAGAATCATCTCGCTGGCACCGGAGGTGCTCTGATGGCCAAGAAGCAAGCCAGCCTGAACATCAAGAAGGGCGACGAGGTACGCGTCGTCGCCGGCAAGGACAAGGGCGTCGAAGGCAAGGTCATCGCGGTCATCCCCGAGCGGGAGCGCGTGATCGTCGAGGGCGCCAACCGCATCAAGCGCCACACCAAGACCCAGCAGCAGGGCGGCCGCGCCGGTAACACCGGAGGGATCATCACCCAAGAGGCCGCGATCCACGTCTCGAACGTCATGCTGCTGGTCGAGAAGGACGGCGAGAAGGTCACGTCGCGTGTCGGTTCGCGCCGCGAGGACGTCACCAAGACCCGTGCGGACGGTTCGACCTACGACGCTCAGCGCAGCGTACGGGTCGCGAAGCGCACCGGCGAGGAGATCTGATGAGCACCACCACCGAGACGGCTCCGACGCCGCGACTGCGTACGCGCTACCGCGAGGAGATCATCCCCGCCCTGCGCGAGGAGTTCGGCTACGAGAACATCATGCAGGTCCCGGGCCTCACCAAGATCGTCGTCAACATGGGCGTCGGCGAGGCGGCCCGTGACTCGAAGCTGATCGACGGTGCGGTCAACGACCTGTCGCTGATCGCGGGCCAGAAGCCGGCGATCACGAAGGCACGTAAGTCGATCGCGCAGTTCAAGCTGCGCGAAGGAATGCCGATCGGCGCGCACGTGACGCTACGCGGCGCGCGCATGTGGGAGTTCCTGGACCGGCTGCTGAGTGTTGCGCTGCCGCGCATCCGCGACTTCCGTGGTCTGTCGCCGAAGCAGTTCGACGGTCGCGGCAACTACACGTTCGGGATGACCGAGCAGGTCATGTTCTACGAGATCGACCAGGACAAGATCGACCGCAGCCGCGGTATGGACATCACGATCGTGACGACCGCGACCAACAACGACGAGGGCCGGGCGCTGCTGAAGCAGCTCGGTTTCCCCTTCAAGGAGAACTGATGGCGAAGACAGGACTTCGGGTCAAGGCAGGGCGCAAGCCCAAGTTCGCGGTCCGCGCGTACACCCGCTGCCAGCGTTGCGGCCGGCCGAAGGCGGTTTACCGCAAGTTCGGCCTGTGCCGGGTGTGCCTTCGTGAGATGGCGCACCGCGGGGAGCTCCCCGGCGTGACCAAGAGCAGCTGGTAACCACCACCGAGACTGAACGCCACAGGTCGCAGCAGCGAAACCGTGGCGGGAGAGACATACATCATGACGATGACCGATCCGATCGCGGACATGCTCGCGCGTGTCCGCAACGGTAACCAGGCCTTCCACGACGACGTACGCATGCCGTACAGCAAGTTGAAGGTCGGCGTTGCGGAGATCCTGAAGCAGGAGGGCTACATCACCTCCTACCAGGTCGATGAGCCGGCCGAGGGCGCCGTCGGCAAGACGCTGACGGTGACCTTGAAGTACGGCCCGCACCGCGAGCGCTCGATCTCCGGTATTCGCCGCATCAGCAAGCCGGGTCTGCGGGTGTACGCGAAGGCCACCAACCTGCCCAAGGTCCTCGGCGGCCTCGGCGTCGCGATCATCTCGACGAGCCAGGGACTGCTGACCGACCGCCAGGCGACCCAGAAGAAGGTAGGCGGGGAAGTCCTCGCCTACGTCTGGTGAGGCCGGAGGAGGAACGTTATGTCACGCATTGGCAAGCTGCCCGTCACCGTGCCCAGCGGTGTCGAGGTGACCATTGACGGCCAGCACGTCACGGTCAAGGGACCCAAGGGCACCCTCGACCACACCGTTGCGGAGCCGATCACGGTCGCGCTCGGCGACGACGGCGTCGAGGTCTCCCGTCCGGACGACGCACGCGAGAACAAGGCGCTGCACGGGTTGTCGCGCACGCTGATCCAGAACATGGTCATCGGCGTCACCGACGGCTACGAGAAGAAACTCGAGATCGTCGGCGTCGGTTACCGCGTCCTCGCGAAGGGCCCGTCGGCCGTCGAGCTGAACCTCGGCTACAGCCACCCGGTCAACTTCGAGGCTCCCGAGGGCATCACGCTCACGGTCGAGTCGGCCACGAAGTTTGCCGTACAGGGCATCGATAAGCAGGTCGTCGGCGAGGTCGCCGCAAAGATCCGCAAACTACGCAAGCCCGAGCCGTACAAGGGCAAGGGTGTTCGTTACGCCGGCGAGCACGTCCGCCGCAAGGTCGGAAAGGCTGGTAAGTAGTCATGGCCATCGCTTTGAAGCATCGTCGCAACCTCGCGACGCGCACTGCGTCGAAGGCGCGTCGCCAGGTACGCGGTCGCAAGAAGCTCAACGGCACCCCCGCGCGTCCGCGCTTGGTCGTGACCCGCTCCAGCCGGCACATCGTCGCCCAGGTGGTCAACGACCTCGAGGGTCGTACGCTGGCCTCGGCATCGTCGATGGAAGCCGACCTGCGTGGGCTCGACGGTGACAAGACGGCGAAGGCGCATAAGGTCGGCGAGCTTGTCGCCGACCGTGCGAAGGCCGCCGGGGTCGAGACCGTCGTGTTCGACCGGGCCGGAAACAAGTACCAAGGTCGCGTAGCGGCTCTGGCCGACGGCGCCCGCGAGGGCGGGCTGGCCTTCTGATGAGAACAGCAATTATGAGGAGTTCGAAATGAGCGGATCGCAGCGCCGCAGCGGTGGCGGCGGTGGCCGTCGGGGCCGCGACGGGTCGGCGGACAAGACCGCCTACATCGAGAAGGTCGTCGGCATCAACCGCGTGGCGAAGGTCGTCAAGGGCGGCCGGCGCTTCAGCTTCACCGCGCTCGTCGTCGTCGGTGACGGCGACGGCATGGTCGGAGTCGGTTACGGCAAGGCCAAGGAAGTCCCGACCGCGATCGCCAAGGGCGTCGAGGAGGCGAAGAAGAACTTCTTCCGCGTCCCGCGCATCCAGGGCACGATCCCGCACCCGGTGCAGGGTGAGAAGGCGGCAGGCGTCGTCATGCTGCGCCCCGCTGCACCCGGTACCGGTGTGATCGCCGGCGGACCCGTGCGCGCCGTGCTCGAGTCGGCCGGTATCCACGATGTGCTGAGCAAGTCGCTCGGATCGGCCAACGCGATCAACATCGTGCACGCCACCGTCGAGGCACTTCGCTCGCTCGAGTCGCCGGAGTCGGTCGCGCAGCGTCGCGGTCTCCCGGTCGAGGATGTCGCGCCGAGCGCGCTGCTGAAGGCACGCGCGGAGGTGTCGTCGTAATGGCGAACGTCAAGGTACGCCAGGTGCGCTCGGTCATCGGGTGCAAGAAGAACCAGCGCGAGACCCTGCGTACGCTCGGTCTGAAGCGCATCGGTGACGAGGTCGTTCGCGAGGATCGCCCGGAGGTACGCGGCATGCTCGCGACCGTCACCCACCTCGTCAACATCGAGGAGGTCGACTGACATGGCGCTCAAGCTCCATCACCTGCGTCCCGCTCCGGGTGCCAAGACGGCGAAGACCCGGGTCGGACGCGGCGAGGCCAGCAAGGGCAAGACCGCGGGCCGCGGAACCAAGGGTACGAAGGCTCGTAACCAGGTGCCCGCCACTTTCGAGGGCGGTCAGACGCCGCTGCACATGCGGCTGCCGAAGATGAAGGGCTTCAAGAGCCCGTTCAAGGTCGAGTTCCAGGTCGTGAATCTCGACCGGTTGTCGGCTCTGTACCCCGACGGCGGCGAGGTCGTCGTCGACGACCTGGTGGCCAAGGGTGCGGTTCGCGCCGGCAAGCCGGTCAAGGTGCTCGGCACTGGCGACATCACCGTTGCCGTTCAGATCACTGCGCATGCGTTCTCGGCGTCGGCGCGACAGAAGATCGAGGCGGCCGGGGGTACGGTCACCCAGCTGTGACCGGCATGATGGAATCAGCGATGAGGCGTGTCTTCGCGGGAGGCTGCGAGTGACACGCCTTATTGCGATCTCATTGACCGACCGGCAGTTCGCGACCCGGAGTGTCCGGGCCGACCGTGACAACCGCCCCTACGGGGTACGTGGGAGGACTTGGTGCTAGGCGCCTTCGTCAACGCGTTCAAGACGCCCGATCTGCGACGCAAGTTGCTGTTCGTGCTGCTCATCGTCGTGTTGTTCCGGCTCGGTTCGACGCTGCCCGCGCCGGGCGTGAACGTCGAGAACGTCCAAGCTTGCTTCACCAACGCGTCCGAGGGCGATCAGGCCGGCCTCTTCACGTTGATCAACGTTTTCTCCGGCGGCGCGCTGCTGCAGCTGACCGTGTTCGCGCTGGGCATCATGCCCTACATCACGGCCAGCATCATCTTGCAGCTGCTGACCGTCGTGATCCCGCGGCTCGAGGCGCTCAAGAAGGAGGGCCAGTCCGGGCAGGCGAAGATCACCCAGTACACCCGTTACCTGACCCTGGGCCTCGCCGTTCTGCAGGGCACCGGCATCGTCGCGCTCGCCCGCTCGGGCAACCTGTTCGGCAGCTCATGTGACATGCCGCTCCTGCATGATCCCGACAGCATCACGCAGTTCCTCGTCACCGTGCTGACAATGGTCGCCGGCACCTCGGTGATCATGTGGTTCGGCGAGCTGATCACCGATCGCGGTATCGGCAACGGTATGTCGATCATGATCTTCACCCAGGTCGTCGCGACCTTCCCCGGTGCCATGTGGACCATCCGTCAGCAGAGCGGCTGGCGTACGTTCGCGATCGTTATCGTGATCGGTCTCGCGGTTGTCGCCGCGGTCATCTTCATCGAGCAGGCGCAGCGCCGGATCCCGGTTCAGTACGCACGCCGTATGGTCGGCCGCCGCATGTTCGGCGGATCCTCGACGTACATCCCGCTGAAGGTCAACCAGGCCGGCATCATTCCGGTCATCTTCGCCTCCAGCCTGATGTACATCCCGGCGCTGATGGCGCAGTTCAACCAGGAAGCGTCGTGGGCCGGTTGGGTGAACAGCCACTTCGTACAGGGTGACCACCCGCTCTACATGGCGACCTACTTCGCGCTCATCATCTTCTTCACGTACTTCTATGTGTCGATCACCTTCAACCCCAAGGAGGTCTCCGACAACATGAAGAAGTACGGCGGCTTCATCCCGGGCATCCGGGCGGGTAAGCCGACCGAGGAGTACTTGGGGTACGTCCTGTCCCGTATCACGCTGCCGGGCTCGCTCTACCTCGGCCTGATCTCGATGATTCCGCTGATCGCGTTCGTGTTGATCAACGCGAACCAGAACTTCCCGTTCGGCGGTACGACGATCCTGATCATCGTCGGCGTCGGTCTCGACACCGTCAAGCAGATCGAGAGCCAGCTGCAGCAGCGCAACTATGAAGGGTTCCTTCGCTGATGCGTATGTTGCTGATGGGCCCACCTGGGGCGGGCAAGGGCACGCAGGCCGTACGGCTGTCGTCGACGCTGTCGGTGCCGCAGATCTCGACGGGCGACATCTTCCGGGCCAACGTCTCGGAGGGCACCGAGCTCGGCAAGACCGCGCAGTCGTACATGGACGCCGGTGAGTACGTACCCGACGAGGTCACCAACGCCATGGTGCGCGACCGGCTCAACGCCGACGATGCGCGCGGCGGGTTCCTGCTCGACGGCTACCCGCGCACCCTCGATCAGGTGCGTACGCTCGACGACATCCTCGCCGAGCAGAGCGCCAAGCTGGAGGCGGCGATCGAGCTCTCGGTCGACTCCGAGGAGCTCATCGCGCGGCTGCTGAAGCGTGCGCAGGAGTCGGGCCGTGCCGACGACACAGAAGAGGTCATCCGTCACCGCCAGGAGGTGTACGTCGAGCAGACGGCGCCTCTGGTGGAGACCTACGAGCAGCGTGGCTTGCTGATCCAGGTCGACGGCATGGGCGAGGTCGACGAGGTGTCCGATCGCATCGCTGCCGCGCTACGAGAGCGCGGCCTAGGGCGCTGATGGGCCTGCTCGACCGGGGCATCGAGCTCAAACGCCCGGACCAGATCGATCGCATGCGCGAGGCGGGCGTCGTCACGCGTGAGGCGCTCGAGCTCGTTCGCGAGCACGTACGACCCGGGGTGACGACCGGGGAGCTCGATGCGATCGCGGAGAAGCACATCCGCTCGCGCGGAGCGGTGCCGAACTTCAAGGGCTACCACGGATTCCCAGGCACCATCTGCACATCGGTCAACGACATCGTCGTGCACGGCATCCCCGGTGATCGCGAGTTGCACGACGGCGACATCATCTCCGTCGACTGTGGTGCGATCGTTGACGGCTGGCACGGCGATGCCGCGATCACGGTGGCCGTCGGCTCGGTACCCGACGAGATCATCGAGCTGATGGCGGTCTGCCAGGAGTCGATGTGGCGCGGGATCGCCGCGGCCCGGCTCGGCGGTCGGGTGACCGACATCGGCAATGCCATCGAGACCTACGTACGTGCTCGTGGTTCGTACGGCATCGTCGAAGACTACGTGGGGCACGGGATCGGCTCGGCGATGCACCAGCCGCCGAACGTCCCGAACTACGGTAAGGCCGGTCGCGGGCCGAAGCTGGTCAAGGGCCTGGTGCTCGCGGTCGAGCCGATGATCACCCAGGGCACCATCGAGACCCGCGTACTCCCCGATGAGTGGACCGTCGAGACGATCGATGGCTCGTGGTCGGCGCACTTCGAGAACACCTTCACGCTCACCGACACCGGCACCTGGGTACTCACCGAGCACGATGGCGGCAAGGCGAAGCTGGCCGAGCTGGGCATTCCGTACGGCGGTCCGAGCTGAGCGATCCGCGGTGCTTTCTCCGTGTCGGTCGTCGGATTTCCCTTCACTGAGGGTGATTCCTGGGGTGTCCAGGTTGCTGTCTCCGCTCAACTTCGGTAGATGTTGCGCTCGTGCCCGCCTGACGGTGGCCACCTGACACTCAGATCGGTAGGGTGTCGGATTGTCAACAAAACTACGAACCTCGTACGTCGGCCAGGTGAACTCGACTCGGGTCGGCACGACCAAGGGAGCGGCCGATGGCCTCCAGCGGAGCGAACGAAACGAGCGAGGCATCCGATGAGGTGCCACCGGGTGTACTGAAAAGGGCCGTCGCCGCGTCGGCGATGGGCAATGCGACCGAGTGGTTCGACTACGGCGTCTATGCCTATGTCGCGACCGAGATCGGCGCCAACTTCTTTCCCGGCGAACACGAGAACCTCGGTGCGCTGCTCGGCTTCGCAGTCTCGTTCGTACTGCGTCCACTCGGTGGAATCGTCTGGGGTCCGCTAGGCGACAAGCTCGGACGTTCGACGGTCCTCGCAACGACGATCCTGTTGATGTGCTCGGCCACGTTCTGCGTCGGTCTGATTCCCAGCTACGACACCATCGGCATCTGGGCACCGATCCTGCTGATCCTGCTGCGAGTCGTCCAGGGCTTCTCGACCGGTGGCGAGTACGGCGGCGCCGCGACGTTCATGGCAGAGTACTCGCCGGACAAGAAGCGCGGCTTCTGGGGCAGCTTCCTGGAGTTCGGCACGTTGGCCGGCCTGTCGCTGGCCCTGATCGTCGTTGCCGTGCTGCGCTACTTCATCGGCGACACCGCCATGGAGGATTGGGGCTGGCGGATTCCGTTCTTCATCGCGGGCCCGCTCGGTGCCATCGGTCTGTACCTGCGCGTGAAGATGGAAGACACTCCGGTCTTCAAGGAACTCGAGGCGAAGGACGAGGTTGAGCACGAGGCGACCGGCGCGTTGAGGGATCTGCTCGCCACGTACTGGAAGCCGATCCTGCAGCTGTTCGGACTGGTGATCGCACTCAACGTGGCGAACTACACGCTGCTCTCGTACATGCCCACCTACCTTCCGGACACCATCGGGATGGCGAAGGGCGACGCCGAGCTGATGGTGCTGATCGGCCAGGTGCTGATGATGCTCGTGATCCCGTTCGCCGGATCACTCTCGGATCGGATCGGTCGTAAGCCATGCTGGTGGTATTCGCTGATCGGATTGTTCATCCTCGCCCTGCCGATGTACTGGCTGATGGCACAGAACCTCGCCCTGGCGATCGTCGGCTTCGCGGTCCTCGGGCTGGTGTACGTGCTCCAGCTGGGAACGATCTCCGCGACGTTCCCTGCGATGTTCCCGACGCACGTCAGGTACGCGGGGATGGCGATCTCGTACAACGTTGCGACCGCGGCGTTCGGTGGCACCGCACCGTTGGCTAACGAAGCGCTGATCGACGCGACCGGCAACTCCTACATTCCCGCCTTCTACATGATGGGTGCCTGCATCTGCGGCATGGTGGGTCTGTATTTCATGGTCGAGACCAGGGGTGCGTCGCTCAAGGGTCGTGGAGTTCCGGGCGTCATCTCGAAGCCGTCCGGTCGTCGGCCCGGGGGTGGGAAACCGCGCACTGCCGAGGCCTGATCGTCAACCAGGCATGAAGAAGGGCCCCGCCGGATCGGCGGGGCCCTTCTTGCGTTTCGTGCGAACGGCGTCAGCTGAGAACCGCGTCTACGGCCTCGCCCCACACGCCGGCCGCTTCGTCGACCTCTGCGGAGTTGACGACGAGCGCCGGGATGAAGCGCACGACCTGACCCCACGCGCCGCAGGTGAGCAGCAGCAGTCCGCGCTTGGCGGCTTCTTGCTGTGCCGCGCTTGCGGTAGCGCCGTCGGGGTTGCCGTCGGCGTCGCGGAACTCGTTGCCGACCATCAGGCCGAGTCCGCGTACGTCGGTGATCTGGTCGTGCTTGGCGGCTACGCCCGACAGCGCCGAGCGCAGGTCATCGCCGCGGTCGGCGGCGTTCTGGACGAGCTTCTCGTCCTCGATCACGTCGAGGGTTGCCAACGCGGCGGCGCAGGCGACGGCGTTGGCGCCGTACGTGCCGCCCTGGGAGCCCGGCCATGCCTTGGCCATCAGCTCTTCTGACGCGGCGATGGCCGACAGCGGGAAGCCGGAGGCGATGCCCTTGGCGGTGACGAGTACGTCGGGCTGCACGCCGAAGTGGTCGTGTCCCCAGAACTTGCCCGTGCGGCCCCAACCGGTCTGCACCTCGTCGATGACCAGCAGGATGCCGTACTTGTCGGCGCGCTCGCGCAGGCCGGCGAGGAAGCGCTCGTTGGCGGGTACGTACCCGCCCTCGCCGAGTACCGGCTCGACGAAGAACGCCGCGGTGTCCTGCGGTGACGACATGGTCTGCAGGGTGAAGTCGAGCTGCTTCAGTGCGAAGTCGGTCGCCTCCTCCTGGGTCCAGCCGAAGTGAGTCGGGTCGGGGAAGGGGGAGACGTGCACGCCGGCCATCAGCGGGCTGAAGCCCGCCCGGAACTTCGTGCCGGACGTGGTCAGCGACGCCGCCGCGACCGTACGCCCGTGGAAGCCGCCGTGGAACACGACGATGTTCGGACGGCCGGTGGCCTGCCGGGTCAATCGCAGCGCGGACTCGATCGCCTCGGATCCGGAGTTGGAGAAGAACACCCGCTCCAAGCCGGCCGGCAGCACCTCGCTCAATCGTTCGGTGAGCGTCAGCAACGGGCGGTGCATGACCGTCGTGTACTGCGCGTGGATCACCTTCGCGACCTGCTCCTGCGCGGCCGCGACGACGCGCGGATGGCAGTGCCCGGTGCTCGTGACGCCGATCCCGGCGGTGAAGTCGAGATAGCGGCGCCCCTCCTCGTCGAAGAGATGGACGCCCTCGCCGCGCTCGACGACGACGCCGGTCGCTTGCTTGAGTATCTGAGACAGTTCGGCCACGGACGCTCCTCTGATAGGCGGGTCGACGCCGATGCAGCCCCCCACTCGACAGTGGTCGACCCGGTTGCTCGCCCCCTCGATCCGGGGGCTGGTAGATTGTCGACAATCAGCGTAACAGGGTCGCGCTCCCACGGGGAAGCCGCGGCCGTACCGTTGCCGTAAGACGCCTTTACCCCCCGGGAGAGTGACCATGACCGACAACGACGCCCGCAGTGCGACCGCCGGCTCCGCCGAGGCGGTGATTGCGTCGGTACCAAAGCAGTTGTACGTGGGGGGTGAATGGCGCGATGCGCAGGGTGGAGCGACGTTCGACGTACTCGATCCGGCGACCGGCGAGGTGCTGTGCGCCGTTTCGGATGCGACACCCGCCGACGGACGCGCGGCGCTCGACGCCGCGGTCGGAGCGCAGGCGTCGTTCGCCGCAGTGTCGCCGCGTGAGCGTTCCGACATGCTCACCAAGGCCTTCGAGTTGCTCCATGAGCGCATCGACGACCTCGCTCGGCTGATGACTCTCGAGATGGGCAAGCCGCTCGCCGAGGCGAAGGGCGAGATCGCGTACGCGGCTGAGTTCTTCCGCCACTTCGCCGCCGAGGCCGTACGCATCGACGGCGGCTACCAGACTGCGCCCGCGGGCAATGCGCGGTTCCTGGTCGCCAAGCAGCCGGTCGGCCCGTGTCTGCTGATCACGCCGTGGAACTTCCCGATGGCGATGGGTACGCGCAAGATCGGCCCGGCGATCGCGGCCGGCTGCACCAGCGTGATCAAGCCCGCGCATCAGACGCCGCTTTCGATGCTCGCGCTCGTCGAGATCCTGCGTGAGGCGGGCGTGCCCGACGGCGTCGTGAACGTCGTGCCGACGACGGATCCCAACGGCCTGATGGAGCCGCTCATCCGGTCCGGCGATGCGCGCAAGCTGTCGTTCACGGGCTCGACCAAGGTCGGTCGCATCCTGTTGGAGCAGTGCGCCGACAAGGTTCTTCGTACCTCGATGGAGCTCGGCGGCAACGCGCCGTTCGTGGTGTTCGAAGACGCCGACCTCGACGAGGCGGTCCAGGGCGCCCTCGCCGCGAAGATGCGCAACATGGGCGAGGCATGCACTGCGGCGAACCGGATCTACGTCCACGAGAGCGTGATCGACGAGTTCGGCGACAAGCTCGCGAAGGCCATGGCAGCAATGCCGGTCGGACGCGGCATCGATGACGGTACGCGCGTCGGTCCGTTGATCGACGACGCGGCACTGCGCAAGGTCTCCGAGCTGGTCGAGGACGCCGTCGAGCGCGGCGCGAGCGTACTCACCGGCGGTGAGCCTGGGCAGGGCGCCGGCTACTTCTACCCGCCGACCGTGCTCACGGGTGTGTCCGAGGACTCCAAGATGGCAAGCGAGGAGATCTTCGGCCCGGTAGCCCCGCTGACGTCGTTCTCGACCGAGGAGGAGGCGATCGCAGCGGCCAACGACACGGAGTACGGACTCGTTTCGTACGTCTACACCAACGATCTGCGCCGTTCGCTACGGGTCGCCGAGGCCCTCGAGACCGGCATGGTCGGGCTGAACCAGGGTGTCGTCTCGAACCCCGCCGCGCCGTTCGGCGGTGTGAAGATGTCCGGTCTCGGACGCGAGGGTGGTTCGACCGGCATCGACGAGTTCCTCGAGATCAAGTACATCGGCATCACTGCCTGAGCCCACCACGCTGACACGCGAGTTCCACCACGCTGACACGCGGGTTTTGACGTACAGAACCCGCGTGTCACCGGGACAGAACCCGCGTGTCAGCGTGTGGTGGAATGTGCGGCGTGACCGACCTCGACCGCACCAGGCTCCCGCTCGACGTACGCTCCGCGACCCGCGATGCCGCGGCCGGCAGCCAGACGCAGAGCCCACCCGACCCGGTCGTCCCCGTACGCCCGCCCGCCGGTGCGCCGAACGTCGTGATCGTGCTGGTCGACGACATGGGATTCGGTGCATCGAGTGCGTACGGCGGACCGTGCGAGATGCCGACCGCAGAGCGCCTGGCCGGCGGTGGGTTGCGCTACAGCCGTTTTCACGTGACGGCGCTGTGTTCACCCACGCGCCAGGCGCTGATGACCGGGCGCAACCATCACTCGGTCGGTATGGGCGTGACGTCGGAGATGGCGACGCCGAATGCCGGCTACACGGGCTATCGGCCACCGAGTGCCGCGACGATCGCGCAGACCCTGTCCGGCAACGGCTACAGCACGGCCGCATTCGGCAAGTGGCATCAGACGCCGCCGGCGGAGGTGAATCCGTCAGGTCCCTTCACCCGTTGGCCGACGGGTGAAGGCTTCGACGCGTTCTACGGCTTTATGGCGTGCGAGATGAACCACTGGCACCCGCAGCTCTACAACGGCACAACACCCATCGACCCGCCGCGTACGCCTGACGAGGGATACCACCTGTCCGAGGACCTCGTCGACCAGGCGATCGACTGGGTGACGACTCAGCAGTCCCTGACGCCGGACAAGCCGTTCTTCACCTACCTCGCACTCGGCGCCACCCACGCTCCGTTCCATGTCGCGCCGGAGTGGACTCAGAAGTACGCGGGACGCTTCGACGACGGCTGGGATGCTCAACGGGAGCAGACGCTTGCGCGACAGAAGGAGCTGCGCCTCGTACCCGAGTCCGCCGACCTCGCACCGTGGGCCGAAGGCGTGCCGCATTGGGACGACCTGGACGACGCCGAACGCCGCGTCGCAGCCAGGTTCATGGAGACGTACGCGGGCTTCGCCGAGCACGCCGATGCTCAAGTCGGCCGGTTCGTCGACGCGCTCGAACGGATCGGCGAACTCGACAACACCTTGTTCCTCTACCTCCTGGGCGACAACGGCGCCTCCGGTGAGGGCGGCCTCGAGGGTACGTTCCGCGAGCATCTCGTCGGCCACGGGATCGCCGACGACACCGCGTACATGGATGATCGTCTCGATCAGCTCGGTGATCCATCGACGTACCCGATCTACCCCGTCGGCTGGGCGCTTGCGATGAACACGCCGTACCAGTGGACGAAGCAGGTCGCTTCGCACTACGGCGGTACGCGTGACGGCATGATCGTGCGATGGGGGAGCGGAATCGAGGCGCGCGGCGAGGTCAGGCATCAATGGCATCACGTGATCGACGTGCTGCCGACGTTGCTCGACGTCGCCGGTCTGCCACAGCCGGAGTACGTCAACGGCTTTGCACAGCAGCCGATTGAGGGCGTGAGCATGCGCTACTCGTTCGACGACGCCGATGCGGCCGACCGGCGTACGACGCAGTACTTCGAGATGGTCGGCAACCGCGGCATCTACCACGAAGGCTGGACGGCCGTGACCCGCCACGGTGTGCCGTGGCAGATGGTGCCCGAGGGTCCGCGACCATTTGATGCAGACATCTGGGAGCTGTACGACACGACGACCGACTGGACACAGGCGCACGACCTCGCCGCCGAGCAACCAGAGAAGCTGCGCGAACTGCAGGAGATCTTCGTCGCGGAGGCGGAGAAGTACAACGTGTTCCCGCTCGATGATCGCGTGACCGAGCGCGAGAACCCGCAGCTCGCCGGCCGCCTCGACCTGCACCACGGGCGTACGTCGATCGAGCTCGGCCCGACGGCGGGTCGGTTATCGGAGGATGCGGCTCCGAACGTCAAGAATCGTTCGCATGTGATCACCGTCGACGTCGAGGTCGCCGGTACGGCAAATGGCGTGCTCGTCGCTCAGGGCGGGCGCTTCGGCGGCTGGTCGCTCTACTGCGTCGACGGAGCGCTGAGGTACGCGTACAACTGCTACGGACGCGACCGCGCGCTCGTACGCGCCGAGCAGCAGCTGCGGCCCAGGCGACACCGGCTCGCGATGCGGTTCGCGTACGACGGCGGTCCTGCGGGCAGCGGTGCGACGGTGTTCCTCGAGGTCGACGGCGAGACCGTCGGCGAGGGGCGGGTCGAGGCCACGACGGCGTACTACTTCTCGTTCGACGAGACGCTCAATGTCGGCATCGACCGGGGTACGCCGGTCTGCGAGGACTACGCCGTCGGCGACAACGCCTTCACCGAGACGATCCATCGGGTGCATTTCGATCTCGACACCGATGGCTCCGAACTGACCAACGCCGAGCGCCTACGCACCCGCCTCGCGCACCACTGACCGATAGCGGCCCTTGGCCTACCGGGCAAGGATGCGCCGAATCGCGTCCACATCGCGAGCGAGGTCATCGCTGAGGGAGCGCCAGACGATGCGGTAGTCGATGAATCCGTACTCGTGTGCAACGACATTTCGCATGCGCTTCATCTTCAGCCACTCGACCTCCGGGTGGGCTGCGATGAAGTCGTCGTCGAGACGCGAGACTGCTTCGCCCAATCGGTGCAGTAGCGCCTCGGTGACCAGCTGAGTCGGCCGGTCGTCGAAGAAGTTCTGTTGGCCGTGCGAGATCACGTACTGGCTGATTTCGTCGGCGAAGGTGAGCATGTCCGTGAGAATGCGCTCAGTTCGATGATCTGGGCCCGCACCCGTCGGCGAACTCGTCACACCGCCACCGGACCCTCGATCCGATCGACGCCGGCCGCGCCATCTGAAATGACGTCGACCCGGATCCCGAGCAGCTCCTCCAACGCCTCGGCGAGTGCGATCTGGTCGTAGAGGGTCGCATCGTCGGAGAAGCGCACCAGCAGGTCGAGGTCGGATGTCGTGGTGTCGGTGCCGGTTGCGGCCGACCCGAAGACCCTGACGTCGCTCGCATGGTGTTCGGCGGCGACGCCGACGATGTCGTTGCGGTACTGTGCGAGCAGCATCGACGGGCGCATCCGCGTCGCCTCCTCGATCCGCGCGAGGGTTGCCGGGCTCGGGGTGAGCCTGCCCGACTCGTAGGCCGAGATGTTGGGCTGGGCGATTCCGGTGAGTTCGGCGAGTTCCCGCTGAGACAAGCCCGCACGACGGCGCCGCTGTCGAATCTCCATTTTCCGATGATATCAGCGCTTATATCTTGCTCTCGGAGTTACGCGGTCGGGATCACTCCGAGGGAGGTCAGTCGTCGCTGCGGGGTACGACGGTCGCCAGTCGCTCGATCGCGTCATCCATATGCGCGACCAGCAGCCGATCGACGAGCGCGGGGTCACCCGCAGCGAAAGCATCGGCGATCGCCTGGTGCTCGGGTACGCGTACGTCGGGTGCGGGGTACGTGCCGCCGAGCGCGTTGATGCACATGCGGGTCTCGGTCAAGAGTGTGTCGTGCATCCGGGACAGCCGTAGGCTCTGCGCTCCGCGTACGAGGCAGTCGTGGAAGTCGAGGTCGGACTCGCCGACCTGATCTGCCCGCTCCCGGTCGGACGCGGCCGACATGTGCTCGGCGATCGCGCGGAGGTCGGCGGCGGTCTTGAGCGGGTCGTGCTCGAAGACCTGGGCTGCGGCGGCGCGTTCGACGGCACTACGGGCGACGTACATATCGCGTACGTCGGCCTCGGTCATCTCGACCACGAACAACCCGCGGTTCGGGATCGAGATGAGCAGCCCCTCTTGGGTGAGGCGCTGCATGCCTTCGCGTAAAGGCCCCCTGCTGACGCCGAGCTCGCGGGCGAGCTCGGCTTCGCCGAGCTGCGCACCCGCCGGCAGCTCTCCGCTACGGATGGCATCGCGCAGCTTGGCCGCGATGATGCTCGGGGTCGACTCTCGTACGACGGGTTCGAGATGGCGGCGGTTAGTGGTCACGACGGCTCCTTGCGCAGCGGACGATTCGGCGGTCACCGTCGGAACAGCGTCCCGAGTCCGTCGAGCCGGGGTACGTCGCCGATCAGGTCGAGCCCCTTCCACACCGTCACCTGGTTGGCGGTGAGCACGATCTTGCCGGCGGCCTCCTCGAGCTCGTCGAGCCAGGCGAGCGAATGCATCGCGGTGTCGGGGACGAGCACGGCCTCGGCGTCGGGCACATCGGCGGCATGGATCATCGAGATCACGGCGTCCTTGCCGAGCGTACCCACCTCGGCGGCGGTGATGATGTCGTTGCTGCGCATCGTGAGTACGTCGGCGCCGCCCTTGCGCATGAAGTCGACGAAATGGGTGGCGACGTCTTCGGGGTACGAAGCGGCGACGGCGACCTTGCTGATGCCCAGGTGGCGGAATGCATCGACGAACGCGATCGACGTCGAGGAGACCGGTACGTCGAGCTCGGCGGCGACTCCCGCGGCCTGCTCGCGTGCGCCGTCCCAGCCGAACACGAAGCTGCCCGAGGTGCATGCCCACATGACGGCATCGGGCTCGTACTCTTCGAGCGCCCGGGCGCCCTCGGCGAGCCTCGGTGCGCTGCCGAGGTCGAGGAGTGCGTCGACGCGGTGAGCGTCCTCGCCGACCGAGGTGTGTACGAGCGGCAACCGGATCGCACCGTCGAGACGCTGCTCGAGTGCGGGGTAGTCATCCTCGGCACTGTGGCCCGGATACAGTAGGCCGATCGTCGGTTTATCGCTCATTAGTGACTCCTCGTGATGGTATAGATGCGCGTTGTGACCAGCACTTTCACAACGAGGTCACAATACGGTGCAGATTGTTGACAATGCTACTGCGCCTGGTTAGTTTCCAAGAAATTCGCAACCGTCTCGGGTGCACGACGAAGGGCTTGTATGTACCTCACCGGACCAACGACACGACGTCGCCGAATCGGAGTCGCCGCGATCGGGGCTTTGCTCTCCGTCGGCCTGATCGCCGCTTGTGGTGGTGAGACGGACGACTCTGGCGACCGCGGTGGGGGCGACACCGATAAGAACGCCACGCTGGAGTCGCTGAAGGACGAAGGCACGATCACCGTCGGCATCGCGGGTGAGGAGCCGTACAGCTACACCGACGAAGACGGTGAGCTCACCGGCGCGACCATCGCATTGCACAAGAAGATCTGGGGCGACCTCGGCATCGACAACGTCGAAGCGCAGCAGGTCGAGTGGGATGCGCTGATCCCGGGCCTGAACGCCGGGCGCTACGACGCGATCAGTGCCGGCATGTCGATCCTGCCTGACCGCTGCGAGCAGGCAGACTTCGGCGACCCCGAGATCATGTATACGACCGCGTTCATGGTGCCCGAGGGCAACCCCGAGGACCTGCACGATATGCAGGACATCAAGGACTCCGGTGTCTCGTTCTCGGCGATGAACGGCGCGATCGAGCAGGGCTATGCCGACACGATGGGCATCAAGACCATCACCGTTCAGACTCCGGAGGACGGGATGGAGGCCGTGGAGAGCGGTCGCGCCGACGTCTACGCCCTGACCGGCATCTCCCTGCGTGCCCTGGCCGACAAGCACCCCGACGCCAAGGTCGAGGTGACCGATCCGTTCACCGCCGTCGTCGACGGCAAGGAGCAGGTCGGCGCCGGCGCGACGGTGTTCCGCAAGGACAGCGACGACCTGCGCGAGGCGTACAACAAGGAGCTCGCCAAGATCGTCGGCGACAAGCAGTCGTTCGAGGACGTTGTCGGCGAGTTCGGCTTCACCGAGGCCGAGCGGCCGCAGGGTGACGTTGACACCGAGATGCTCTGCGCCGGCGATCTGCCGGACGCCGAGTGATCCGACCGTCGTTCCGTCGACGTGTCTGAGATCTTCGATGCCCTGAGCGACTACGGGCCGCAGATCCGCGATGGCCTGTTCGTCACACTGCAGTTATCGCTGGGAGGCGCCGTTGTCGCGTTTCTCGTCGCGGTGATCCTCGGCCTGGCCGCGATATCCGGGCATGCGGTGCCGCGGACGATCTCCCGCATCATTGTGGAGTTCTTCCGCGGCACCTCGCTCGTGGTCCAGTTGTTCTTCATCTACTACGTGTTCCCTGCGTTCGGGCTGGAGCTTGATGCGGTCACCTGCGGGGTGATCGCGCTCGGGTTGAACTACGGCGCGTACGGCTCCGAGGTCGTACGCGGGTCGCTGAACGCCGTGCCCAAGGGGCAGTGGGAGACGGCAACGGCGCTGTCGATGCCATGGGTGACCAAGATCCGCCGGATCATCTGGCCGCAGGCCTGGGCGTTGATGCTGCCCGGGTTGAACAACCTGATGATCATGCTGGTCAAGGGCACCGCGATCGCGTTCCTGATCGGGCTGCACGATCTGACGTACGCGTCGGATGAGATGCGCAGTGGCGGTGTCGGCACCTACGTCGCGTACGGCATCGGGTTCGTCATCTACTACCTCGTCTCGCTGGTGTTCTACAGCCTGCTGCGGTTGTTGGAGCGACGCGCGCAACGTCGGCTGGGTATCAAACCGACCAAGGTGCAGACGGTTCAAGCGACGGCAGGGGCGGTGGCCTGATGAACTGGCATTGGGATATCGCCGGGGACGCGTTCCCGGTCATGCTGGAGGCCTTCCTCAAGACCACCCTCCTCGTCACGGTGGTGGGTTCGCTCATGGCTGCCGTCCTCGGTTTGGTCTGGGCGATGGGGCAACGCGAGCTTCCGGGTCCGGCGAGTAAGTTCCTCGGTTGGGTCCTCGGGGTCATCCGAATGACGCCGCTCCCGCTGCAGTTGCTGTTTGTCGCAGCGCTGTACGCGAACGAGTTCGACGGCTACCACAGGTTTGAGAGCCTCGACTCGACCACGGTTCTGACCGTCATCGGCATCCTCGTATTCGGCGTGCATTACTCGACCTACATGGCAGAGTCTTACCGCGCCGGCATCGACTCGATCCCCAAGGGGCAGTGGGAGGCAGCGACCGCGCTTTCTCTGCCACTGGGGCGTACGTGGCGGGCGGTGATGATCCCGCAGGCCATCCGGGCCACGTTGCCGTCGCTGGGCAACTGGGCGATCGCGATGTTCAAGGACACCCCGTTCCTGCTCGCGATCTCCGTACCCGAGATGGTTGCCGAGGCAAGGCGTATTGGTGGTGCGCAATTCTCGTACACCGAGGCGTTCACCATCGCCGGACTCATCTTCCTGGCGGCGAGTTATCCGACCGCCATTCTGATGCGCAAATTGGAGAAGAAGCTTGCCTACTGAGAACGCATCACCGCGGATCGTCTTCGAAGACGTACTGAAGAAGTTCGGTAAGAACACCGTTCTGAACGACCTCAACTTCTCGGTGGAGAAGGGCGAGCGGGTCACGTTGATCGGGCCGAGCGGGTCCGGTAAGACCACCATCCTTCGGTTGCTGATGACGCTGGAGGAACTCACCGACGGCTACATCTACATCGACGGTGACCCGCTCACGCACGCCAACCGCGACGGCAAACGGACGAAGCTTCGTCCGAAGGAGATCAGCCAGATCCGCCGCCGGATCGGCATGGTCTTCCAGCAGTTCAACCTGTTCCCGAACATGTCGGTCATCGACAACGTGATCGAGGCCCCGGTGCACGTGCTGGGGATGAACAAGGACGAAGCGCGTGAGAAGGGCGAGACGCTGCTGAAGCAGGTCGGTCTCGGCGACAAGACGGGTGCGCATCCGACGCAGCTCTCGGGCGGCCAGCAACAGCGGGTGGCGATCGCCCGTGCCCTGGCCATGGAGCCGGAGATCCTGTTGCTCGACGAGGTCACCTCGGCGCTCGACCCGGAGCTGGTCAAGGATGTTCTCGGAGTGCTGCGCGATCTCGCGGAGACGACCGACATCACGATGCTGATCGTCACGCATGAGATGCAGTTCGCGCGCGACGTCTCGCACCGGGTGCTGATGTTCGACCAGGGCCACATCATCGAAGAGGCCGATCCGGACGTCATGTTCACCGATCCGAAGCAGCGGCGTACGCGGGAGTTCCTGGAGGCGATCCTCTAAGGGGGCCGACTCGCTTCTCAGATGCTGTGCAGATTGTTGACAATCTGCGTGGGTCATCGCTAGGTTTCCGGAACGGTCAGCCTGCGCACATCAAAGACGCTGTGCGCGCTGGCCGTTCCTTCGCACTTTTGTCGCGATGATTGGACAGCGTCATGTCCCACGACCCATCCAGGCGGCGGCTGCTGCGCGGAATCGGCGCGGCCGCCGTCGGTGTTCCGCTGCTGGGCTGGTCGACCGGCTGTACGTTCACCGAACCCGGCACCGGCGCCCCGAAGGGCAGTGTGCTCGACCGCGGCCGCGACCAAGGCTCGCTCAAGGTGGCGATCTTCAACGAGCCTCCGTACACCAAGCTCGAAGTCGACGGCACCGTCACCGGCGCCGAGCCGGATGTGCTCCGTGCGGTGCTCGAACGCCTCGGCATCGACGACATCGAGGGCGTACGCATCGAGTACGACGCGATGATCCCGGCGCTGAAGTCCGGACAGGTCGACGTGATCGCCGCCGGCCTGTTCATGAAGCAGTCCCGCTGCTCCGAGGTCGCCTACACCGAGCCGGTCATCGTGTCGACGGAGTCGTTCGCCGTACCGCCGGGCAACCCACAGAACGTCACCACGATCCAGGATGTGCTCGACACGCCGAAGCTGAAGGTCGCAGTGCTGCCCGGCGGGTTCGAGGAGGGCATCCTGATGGCCGCCAACGTGCCGGAGAAGCAACGCGTGATCGTGCGCGACAACGTGACGGGTGTTGAGGCCCTGGAGGCGGGCCGGGCGAATGCGTTCCTGCTGCCGACCCTGTCGCTGCAAGGGCTCGCCAAGGAGAACGACACCTTCGAGGTGACCGACCCGATCGAGGACGCACCGGCCACCGGCTCCGGTGCCGCGTTCGAGCAGTCACAGACCGACGACGTCGTCGAGTACAACAAGGAGCTCGCAAAGTTCAAGCAGAGCAGCGACTTCGACGATCTGATGGACAAATGGGGCTTCGACGCCGAGGCGGCTCGAAACGCCACCACCGAAGAACTCTGCAAGGCTGACGGGTGATCGCGGATGTCTGAGGTTCTCGAATATCAAAGCCTGCTGTGGGAAGGTCTACGGATCACGGCCGTCGCAGCCGTCTTCGGCATCCTGCTCACGATCGTGGTGGCGTTCGTGGTCGGCATGATGCGGCTGTCGCGGAGTCCCTGGCTGCGCGGACCTTCGTACGTCTTCGTCGAGTTCTTCCGCGGTACGTCGATCCTCGTCCAGCTCGCCTGGGTGGTGTACGCGCTGCCGTTCCTCGGTGTGCGATTCACCGACAACCTGGTCGCGGGCATCGTCGTGCTCGGTTTGAACGAGGGTGCGTACGCATCGGAGGTCGTACGCGGGGCGATCGCCTCCCGGCCACGTGGGCAGACCGAGGCCGGCATCGCGCTCGGCCTGACTCCTGCACAGCGGATGCGCAGAATCCTTGTGCCACAGTCGATTCCGGTGATGCTGCCGTCGTTCGGCAACGTCGCGGTCGACCTGTTGAAGGCGACGCCGTTGCTCTACTTCATCGGCATCACCGACTTCACCGCCAACGGCATGTCCATTCGTACCGAGACGCAGCAGACGACGGCGATCTTCATCGGCATGCTGATCGTGTACTTCATCCTGTCGTTGCTGCTCGCGGCGTTCACCCGCTGGATGGAGAACAGGTTCGCGCTGGAACGACGACGTAGCCCGCTGTTGCGCCCACTGGTCGGGAGCGCCTCATGACCAATGACACGACTCTCGCCGCCGACATCTGGGACAACGGCTTCGCCGTCGACATCTTCCCCAAGCTGCTCGATGCGTTCTGGCTGACACTTCGGCTCACCGCCGGAGGCATGACCATCGCGTTGGTGCTCGGGCTGATCGTCGCGGTGATCCGTTACCCGCGGATTCCCGTGCTGTCACAGGTGTTCGACTTCTACGTGCTGTTCATTCGCGGCACACCGTTGCTGGTGCAGATCTTCGCGGTGTACTTCATCCTGCCCGACTACGGCATCACGCTGTCCTTGTTCGTCACGGGTGTGCTCGTGCTGGGCGTGAACTACAGCGCGTACACCGCGGAGGTCTATCGGTCGGGTATCGAATCTCTGCCGAAGGGCCAGTGGGAGGCGTCGACCGCACTGAACCTGCCACGAGCGCGGATTTGGACCAAGATCGTGCTGCCGCAGTCGATTCCGCCGACCATCCCGGTGCTCGGCAACTACCTGATCCAGATGTTCAAGGACACCGCATTGCTGTACGCGATCGGCGCCTTGGAACTGCTGACCCAGGCACGTGCGATCGGGCAGAGCGAGGGTCGGTTCCTCGAGCCGCTCACCATCGCCGGTCTGATGTACCTGGTGGTCAGCTACATCGCCGCCGTCAGCGTCAGGCGATTGGAACGTCACTATGCACCCGCCGTCTGACCCGACCGTCTTCGTACGTACCGATAGGAAGAGCCGATGATCACCTTCGAGAACGTCAGCAAGAGCTGGGGCGACAACCACGTGCTTCGATCGCTCAACTTCGAGGTCGAACGCGGCGAGAAGGTCTCGATCATCGGGCCGTCCGGATCGGGTAAGACGACGATCCTGCGCGTGCTGATGACCCTGGAGACACCCGACGACGGGGTCGTCACCATCGACGGCGAGACGCTGTGGGACGCGAGGGACGGTAAGAAGCCCAAGGAGACCAAGCAGATGCGCGCGGTGCGCAGCAAGGTCGGGATGGTCTTCCAGTCGTTCAACCTGTTCCCGCACATGACGGCGTTCGAGAACCTCATCGAGGCGCCGATCCGCGTACTCGGCATGAGCAAGGCCGAGGCCGGTGAGCGTGCGCTCGATCTGCTGGACCAGGTGGGACTACGCGATCATGCCGACCACAAACCACCGAAGCTCTCCGGCGGTCAGCAGCAGCGGGTCGCGATCGCGCGGGCGATGGCGATGCGGCCCTCGATCCTGCTCTTCGACGAGCCGACATCGGCGCTCGACCCGGAGCTGATCGGCGATGTGCTGGCGGTGATCCGCGATCTTGCCAACGACACCGATATGACGATGCTGATGGTCACCCACGAGATGCGCTTCGCGGAGGAGATCTCCGACCGGGTGGTGATGTTCGACTCCGGTGCGACGGTCGAGACCGGGCCGCCAGAGCAGGTGCTGAAGAATCCGACGCACGAGCGCACGCAGCGCTTCCTGCACGCCGTACTCGACCACTGACGGCCCGGCCCGGATCTGCTAACGCAGCAGGCGCATAGCCGCCAGGGCGTACGTGCGGGCGGCGACCACGAGCTCGTCGACGCCGACCGATTCATCCGGCTGGTGTGCTTGGCTTCCGACCGAGCCCGGGCCGAGTACGACGACCGGCATACCGTACGTACGCGCGATGAAGCCGCCGTCGCACGCCGCGCTCCAGCCCGCGAGCGGAAGACCGGGGCCGCCCGCCGCGCGGAGTGCACCGTCGGTCGCGCTCACGAACGCGTGGTCGGCCGGTGTCTCGAAGCCCGGCATCTCCATGGTCATGTCGATCTCGACGCTGAGGCCGCGGGCCTCCAACTCGAGCGCCGCAATGCGCTTACGCGTCTCGGCAAGCACCGGCGCACCGTCCTCGGTCGGCAGCAGCCGCCGGTCGACCATCAGGTTGCACTCGGCCGGCACCGTTGACGTACCGAGTCCGCCGTCGATCTGTCCGACGTTCCAGGTCGGCGGACCGACCAGCGGATGTGCGTCGGCGGCAGCCATCTCGACGTGCCAGCGCTCGAGCTCGCCGACGATCGTCGCAGCGCCGTTGATCGCGTTCACGCCGTCGGCCGGGTTGCCCGAATGCGCAGCCTTGCCCGTCACCCGGATCGCGATGTACGAGTCGCCGCGCGCCGCGATGATGGGCTGCAGATCGGTCGGCTCGGCCACGATGCAACCGCCGAAGCCGGAGCCTCCCGCACGCTCGATGTAGTGCCGAATGCCCTTGCCCGTCTCCTCTTCGTCCATCACGGCGGCGAGCTCGACGGGGCCGGCCAGCGATACGCCCGCCGTACGAAGGGCGGACATCGCCACGACCGACGCCGCAAGTCCGCCCTTCATATCGGTTGACCCGCGCCCGTACAGCCGACCGTCGCTGACATCGCCGCCGATCGGATCGCGCGTCCAGCCGTCGCCGATGGGTACGACGTCGGTGTGGCCGAGCAGAATGAGCCCAGGTGCCGAACCACCAGCCAGCGTTGCGGAAACGTTGGGCCGGTCGGGCTCCACATCGTCGAGCTCGACGTCCAACCCACGCGCCCGGCACGCATCGGCGAGTACGCGTGCGGTCTCGGACTCGCCTCCGGGCGGGTTCTCGCCCGGTGCACGCACGAGCGCTCCGGTGAGCGTGACGACGTCGTCGGCCGAGATCAGGTCGAGGACCTCGCGCTCGGCGGCGGTCAGCTCGCTCATGCGGCGACGTGCTTGTCGATCGCGGCGCGAAGCCGGCGTACGCCCTCATGCGTACGCTCGGCGTCGGTGGTCGCGAAGCAGAGGCGCAACGCATCGGAGAAGTGACCCTCCGGCGAGAAGGCCGGACCCGGGATGTACGCGACGCCTTCGGCGAGAGCGGTCTCGAACAACGCCTGGGTGTCGACGCCGTTGGTCAGCGTGACCCACAGGAAGAAGCCGCCCTCGGGGTCGGTCCAGCGCGCGATGTCGCCGAGATGCTGGGTCAGTGCGTCCTGCATCGCGTGCTTGCGCTTGCGGTACTGCTCGCGCTGGGTTTCCAGATGCTTGTCCAGATGGCCGCCTTCGAGGAAGCCGGTGACGAGGCGCTGCGCGGGCAGGTTCGTGCAGGTGTCCATCGCCTGCTTCGCGTTGATCAGCAGCGACTGCAGCTCGGGGGCGGCGTCGACCCAGCCGACGCGCAGCCCCGGCGCGATGATCTTCGAGAACGTACGTACGGAGAAGACCAGCGGGTCGCCCTCGCCGATCTCGCGCAGGGTCGGTAGGTCCTCGCCCTCGAAACGCAGCATGCCGTACGGATCGTCGTCGATCACGACGGAACCCCACTCACGCGCGAGCGCGAGGAGCGAGCGGCGGCGTTCCAGCGACATGGTCGAACCGGACGGGTTTTGGAACGTCGGCACCGTGTAGATCGCCTTGGGCGTACGCCCCGCACGCTCAGCGATCCCCGGCAGCGCCTCGACGACCATGCCGTCGTCGTCGACCGGCACCTCGGCCAGCTTCGCGCCGTACGACATCGCGGTCGCGCTGCCGTTGGTGTACGTCGGGCCCTCGACCACCACGAGGTCGTCGGGGTCGACGAACGCCTTGCAGGCCAGGTCGAGACCCTGCATGCCGCCGGCGGTGATCGTCAGCCGATCGGCGGTCGTCGCGTCACTCGTACCCTGCAGCGTCGACAGGAGTGCTTCACGCAGTGGCGGATCGCCCTCGGTGGCGCCGTAGCCGTAGGCGTCCGCGGCGTCGGGGCTCAACGCCGACTCGGCGATCCCCGCGAGGATCTGCGACGGAACGGCGTCGTCGGCTGGGCTGCCCATGGCGAACCGCACGATGTCGTGGGACTGCTGCTGCAGCAACGACGTGCTGGAGTCGATGACCGATCCCACGAGCTGGTCGGCGCGGGCGGCGAGTGGGAGGTTCGATGAGGTCATGCGATCACTTCCTTACAGTGAGCTCGTGCGGTAGGTCGGTCAGGTGCTCGACGCCGTCAGGGGAGACGACGATCGGTTCGGACAGCTCATAGCCCCAACCGTCCATCCAGATACCCAGGATGACGTGGAACGCCATGCCGGCTTCGAGGACGGTCGGATCGGCTGCGCGCAGGCTGACCGTACGCTCGCCCCAGTCGGGGGGATAACCGATGCCGATCGAATAGCCGATGCGTGACTCCTTCACGAGTCCCTGCCGGCTCAGGATGTCGTTGACGGTCGCGTGTACGTCCGAGACGATCGCGCCCGGTTTGATCGCCTCGAGGCCGGCGGCGAGTGCTTCGTCGACCGTCTTCGCGGTGTCGGTGAGCAGCGGCGGCGGGTCGCCGAGATGGATGGTCCGCGCGAGCGGCGCATGGTAGCGACCGAACGCTCCCGCGAGCTCGATGGTCGTGGCCTCACCTGCGATGAACGGCTGCTCGCTCCACGTCAGGTGCGGCGTACCTGCGGCAGCGCCGGTCGGCAGCATCGGCGGGATGGCCGGGTAGTCGCCGCCGTGCTCGGCAGTGCCCTTCGCCTGCGCAGCGACGATGTCACCGGCCACATCGCATTGGCGCCGGCCAGGCCACACCGACTCCAACGCCGCCTGCATCGTCGCCTCGGCGATCTGACCGGCGATCCGCAGTTGGGCGACCTCGTGGTCGGACTTGACCAGACGTACCCAGTTGACCAGCTCGGCGCTGTCGACGACCTTGGCGCCGTCCAAACCTGCGACGAGGTCGACGTACGCGCGCGCGGAGAAGAAATGCGAGTCGCATTCGGCGCCGACGACGGCGTCGGGGCCGGCGGGGAGGATCCCGCGTTCGCGAGCTGCCTCGGTGATCCATCCGAACGGGTGGATGTCCGGGCGGTGTACGAGGGTCTCGGGGTACCCGACGATCTGCTCATCGGGCAGGTTGCAGGTGTGGCGTGCGCCCGCGGCGTCCATCGCGCGAGCGAACAGCGTCGGCGGTCCGTCGGCCGGCAGGATCAGGCACTGCGGCGTGTAGAAGGACCAGGCGTTGTACCCGGTCAGATAGAACAGGTTCGCCGGGTCTGTGACGACCAACGCCGACAGCGACCTCGTTCGCATCGATGTGCGTACGCGGCGTAGCCGGTGCGCGTACTCGTCGTCGCTGGCCATGCTGGCCATCTCGGTGGAGCGTGTCATCGCGTCCTCGCTGTCGGCCATCTCCGGTGAGCGTGTCATCGGGTCCTCCCTTCGGTTGTGTGAATACGTCAATGCGGCCGGCGGAGTGTTCCGCGGCCGAGATCGGTGGATGCGTTCAGCCGTCCAGCAGCGCCTGGCCCTGGCCGATTGCATGCTTGTTGATTGCACGGAGCGCGGCCCACATCGTCGCCTGGTTGGCGGTGACGATCGGCTTACCGAGCTCGCGCTCGAGCGGCGCGATCACGTCGTACGTCGGGAGGTTCGTGCACGAGACGACGATCGCGTCGGCGTCGGGTCGGTCTGCCTGTCGGATGAGTCGGGTCGTACGCGCGTACCCCACCTCCCAGATCTTCTCGTGCAGGCCGAGACACGCCTTGCCGACGACTTCGGCGCCGGCCTCCTCGAGGTACTCGTCGAGCAGCGCGGTCATCGGCTCGTCGTACGGCGTCGCGATCGAGACCCGCTTGGCGCCGAGGTGCTCGATCGCGTTGAGCACGGCGCCCGAGGTGGTGAGTGCCCGCTGCGCACCGGCCGCCTCCATCGAGGAGACCAGGCTGTTCTCGCCGAGGATGCCGTTGGCGAAGCTGCCCGACGTGCAGCCGTACGCGACGACGGACAGTTCGATCGTCGAGATATCGGCAACGCACTGCGCGATCGCCGTCGGGTCACCGATCAGCATCGCCATCTCGACGGTGACCGGAAGGGGTACGAAGGCCTCGCGGGTGAAGTGCAGCGTCACGCCCTTCGGCGTCCACCGCCACATCTCGCCGTCGAGGGCCATGTCATGGGGCACGATGATGCCGATCCGCAAGGGCATCGATGGTCCGACGAGGTCGGCGACCTCGACGGGAACGTCCGCGGCTTCGGTGCCGGTCGGAATCGAGGTCGTCATGCGGAAATGATGCACCAGAAACGTGATTGTTGACAATCCTACTGAGGGGTTCCTACGCTCCCATCGTGAACCGACCAATCATCGCCGTGCTCACCGCGCCCGGTGTCGCCGATCCCGCAGGCATAGCGGCGATCGAGGACCGTGCCGATATCCGCTTCACCGACGTCGGCGGGTTGGCCGCCGCGGTCTCCGGCGCCGACGCGCTCTTGCTCTGGGACTTCTTCTCAACGGCCGTCCGCGACGTGTGGCCGCACGCGGGTTCGCTGCGCTGGATCCACGTCGCGGCGGCCGGGGTCGACAAGCTGTTGTTCGACGAGCTGCGCGAGTCCGACGTCGTGGTGACGAACGCCCGCGGTGTCTTCGACCGGCCGATCGCGGAGTTCGTGCTCGCGTCCATCCTCGCGCAGGCCAAGGGCATGCACACCAGCCACGACCACCAGCAGGAGCGTCGCTGGGAGCATCGCGAGACGCGTACGCTCGTCGGCGAGAGAGCGCTTGTCGTCGGCACCGGGGCGATCGGTCGCGAGACCGCCCGGCTTCTCGCCGCCGTCGGCATGGAGGTACGAGGGGCGGGGCGTACGGCTCGCAGCGGCGACCCCGACTTCGGAGAGATCGTCGAGAGCGCATCGCTCGCCGAGCAGGTGGGTTGGGCCGATCATGTCGTGGTCGCCGCGCCGCTCACGGACGCGACCAGAGGTTTGGTCGACGCCGAGGTGCTCGGCGCGATGCAGCCGAGCGCACACCTGGTGAACATCGGCCGGGGAGAGATCGTCGACGAGGACGCACTGCTCGCGACTCTCGAGGCGGGCGGGATCGCCGCCGCTTCGCTCGACGTCTTCTGCACCGAGCCGCTGCCCGACGACAGTCCGCTGTGGAGCGCACCTGGCCTGGTCGTCTCGCCGCATATGTCCGGCGACGTACTCGGCTGGCGGGAAACGCTCGCCCGCCAGTTCGTCGACAACGCACAACGATTCCTCGACGGCGAGCCGCTGGCCAACGTCGTCGACAAGCGTCTCGGGTTCGTACCCGCCGATACCGCAGGGAGTGCTCGTGCCTGATCCGAATCTCTGGTCCGTCGCGGAGCTGACCGCCGCGTACCGCTCGCGTGAGGTGTCGCCCGTCGAGGCGACCCAGGCCTCGCTCGACACCATCGAGGCGCACGACGGCGACGTCAACGCGTTCGTACGCGTGGAGGGCGAGTCCGCCCTCGAAGCCGCTCGGGCATCCGAGAAGCGGTGGGCCGCCGGCGAACCGATCGGCCCGGCCGACGGCGTACCCACGTCGATCAAGGACATCTTCCTGACCCGAGACTGGCCGACGCTACGCGGCAGCGCGCTGATCGACGAGGCCGGAGCCTGGACCGAGGATGCGCCGAGCGTTGCCCGGCTGCGGGAGGCCGGCGCGGTCTTCGTCGGTAAGACGACGACGCCGGAGTTCGCCTGGAAGGGCGTCACCGACTCACTGCGGTTCGGCGCCACCGGCAACCCGTGGGCCGCCGATCTGACCGCGGGCGGCTCGAGCGGGGGAAGCGCTACTGCGGTCGGGCTCGGTATGGGCACCTGGTCGGTCGGAACCGACGGTGGGGGCTCGGTAAGGATCCCGGCGGCGTTCACCGGCACCGTCGCGATCAAGCCCACGTACGGGCTGATCCCGCTGTACCCGGCGAGCCCGTTCGGAACGCTCGCACATGCCGGGCCGATGACGAGGTCGGTCACGGACGCGGCCACGATGCTCGACCTCATCACCGGCTACGACCCACGAGACTGGTCGGCGATGCCGACTCCCACCGGATCGTTCCTCGACGGGCTCGAAGACGGCGTCGAGGGGATGCGCATCGCGTACTCGCCGAACCTCGGCTTCGTTGCGAACGACCCGGAGGTCGACGCGGCCGTACGCGCAGCGGCCGCGGTACTCGCCGATGCCGGCGCGGTTGTCGAGGAGGTCGACCCGGGATTCGACGACCCGGTCGAGGCCTTCGAGGTGCTCTGGTTCACCGGCGCGGCCAAGGTGATCGAACCGTACGGCGACGACGCGCTCGAGCGGATCGACCCGGGTCTGCGCGCGGGCGTCGAGCGCGGTCGAACGATGTCGGCCGGCGACTACCTCGACGCGACCGCAGTACGAATGGCGCTCGGCAAGCGCATGAGCGAGTTCCACGAGACGTACGACGTGCTGCTCACCCCGACCATGCCGATCGCGGCGTTCGAGGCCGGACGGGACGCGCCGGCCGGGTCGGCGTCGTCGGCCTGGACGAGTTGGACCCCCTACACGTACCCGTTCAACCTGACCCAGCAGCCGGCGCTCAGCGTGCCGTGCGGGTTCACCTCGGCCGGGCTGCCCGTCGGACTCCACGTCGTCGGTCCGCGCCACGCCGACGCCCGCGTGCTGCGCGTCGGGCGGGCGTACGAGCGGGCGACGGACTGGTCGAGCGCCGTGCCGACCCTGCTGCAGGACTGAACCGATCGATGCGACCCAAGGAGACACGACGTAGATGACCCGCTACCTGACCGTGAGCCTCGACAAACGCGGTGTGCAGTGCACCGCGAAACTGCTCGACGACGAGGCGCCGCGTACTGCCGCCGCCGTATGGAACGCGCTGCCGCAGTCCGGGCAGGTCTACCACGGCAAGTACGCGCGCAACGAGATCTACAACCTGGTCGCGCCCTTCGCCGAGACCGCGCCCGGACCGGAGAACACCACGATCACGCCGATCCCGGGTGACCTGTGCTACTTCGACTTCACCGGCGGCCAGCTCAGCAACCCCGCGTACGGCTACGCCGACGGCGGCTCCGAGGACGACACCAGCGGGGTGATCGACCTCGCCGTCTTCTACGGGCGCAACAACCTGCTGATCAACGGCGACCAGGGCTGGGTGCCGGGCAACGTCTTCGGCACGATCATCGACGGGTTCGAGGAGTTCGCGCTGGCCTGCCAGGACATCTGGATGGGCGGTGCGCGGGGCGAGAGCCTCACCTTCGCCCGTAAGGACGACTGACCGGGCAGGTAGGGTCGGCCGTGCGATAGCACGTGCCGACCCTCGATTTGGGTAATCGACACGCCCTGTCGTAGGATTACACGTCGGCCAAGGCTGGCTCCTGCCACCATGCCCCGCGGCTGCCGCTCGACACCCCTCATGGTCCGTGCGGAGGGGTACGTGTGCGCTGGCCAGGCCACTACAGCAGCGGACCTACAGATTGCGGAGGCTATGCCGAAGAAGGAAGGTGTCATCGAGATCGAAGGCGCCGTTGTCGAAGCGCTCCCGAACGCCATGTTCCGGGTCGAGCTCAGCAACGGGCACAAGGTTCTCGCGCACATCAGCGGCAAGATGCGCCAGCACTACATCCGGATCCTCCCCGAGGACCGCGTCGTGGTGGAGCTATCGCCGTACGACCTCACCCGAGGCCGCATCGTCTACCGCTACAAGTAAGTCCGCAACGATAACCAGCCAACCCACGACCGAAAGAGCTCGATGAAGGTTCAGCCGAGCGTCAAGAAGATCTGTGACAAGTGCAAGGTGATCCGGCGTCACGGCCGGGTCATGGTCATCTGCGAGAACCCCCGCCACAAGCAGCGCCAGGGCTGATCGCAGGCACGAAGTCCGACTTCGGCACAAATTGAACAGAGCGTGATCGCTCGCGTCGAACCGCATCAGCGGATTCGGCGTGCCACCTCCGGATGCGATGGCCGGAGCCCTCACCACAGGTGCAGGGACGCGACACGTCGGACACCGTCGCCCAATGGAAGGAACACCCGCCAGATGGCACGCCTCCTCGGGGTCGATCTTCCGCGCGAGAAGCGCGTAGAGATCGGTCTCACCTACATCTTCGGCATCGGCCGAACGCGCGCTCAGCAGACGCTCGCCGCAACGGGCATCAGCCCGGCGATGCGCGTACACGAGCTCGGCGACGACGAGCTGATCAAGCTGCGCGACTACATCGAAGAGAACTTCCAGATCGAAGGTGACCTGCGCCGCGAGGTCGCCGCAGACATTCGCCGCAAGGTCGAGATCGGGAGTTACCAGGGTCGCCGCCACCGTTCGGGTCTTCCCGTACGCGGCCAGCGCACCAAGACCAACGCGCGTACCCGTAAGGGCCCCAAGCGCACCGTTGCCGGTAAGAAGAAGGTGGGTCGCTGATGCCTCCACGTCCGGGCGGCGCCAAGAAGGTGCGCCGTAAGGAGAAGAAGAACGTAGCCGTGGGCGAGGCCCACATCAAGAGCACGTTCAACAACACGATCGTCACGATCACCGACCCGTCCGGTGCGGTGATCTCCTGGGCCAGTGCCGGCACCGTCGGCTTCAAGGGCTCGCGTAAGTCCACGCCGTACGCCGCGCAGATGGCCGCCGAAGCCGCGGGCCGTCGCGCGATGGATCACGGCATGAAGAAGATCGACGTCTTCGTCAAGGGTCCGGGCTCGGGCCGCGAGACGGCGATCCGCTCGCTTGGTGCGGTCGGCCTCGAGGTCGGCACCATCCAGGACGTGACCCCCAGCCCCCACAACGGATGCCGGCCGCCCAAGCGGCGCCGCGTCTGATCCGGCCAAGAAGAGGAGCAACGAACTCACATGGCCCGTTACACCGGACCCATCACCAAGAAGTCGCGTCGCTTCGGCGTCGACCTCGTCGGTGGCGATCAGGCGTTCGAGCGTCGCCCCTACCCGCCCGGTATGCATGGCCGCGGCCGGGTCAAGGAGAGCGAGTACCGCAACCAGCTGATCGAGAAGCAGAAGGCACGCTTCACCTACGGCGTGCTCGAGAAGCAGTTCCGCAAGTACTACGAGAAGGCAAGCCGTCGCCCCGGCAAGACCGGTGACAACCTGCTGCAGATTCTCGAGTCGCGGCTCGACAACGTCGTGTACCGCGCCGGCTTCGCCCGGACTCGTCGGCACGCTCGTCAGCTCGTCGTGCACGGTCACTTCCTGGTCAACGGCCAGAAGGTCGACGTGCCGTCGTACCAGGTGAGCGCCAAGGACATCGTCGACGTACGTACGAAGTCCCACGAGATGACGCCGTTCATCGTCGCGCGTGAAACGCACGGCGAGCGGATCGTCCCCGGCTGGATGGACGCACTGCCCGACAAGATGCGGGTCCTCGTCCACCAGCTCCCCGTCCGCGAGCAGATCGAGGTGCCCATCCAGGAGCAGCTCATCGTGGAGTTCTACTCCAAGATCTGATCGCAGCACCGCCACAAGTTCAATCCCCGAACCGCGCGAGTCAAATAGCGGGCCGCGCGGAAAGGAATGCAAAGTGCTCATCGCCCAACGCCCCACCCTCACCGAAGACACCGTCGACGACTACCGCTCCCGGTTCGTCATCGAGCCGCTGGAGCCCGGCTTCGGCTACACGCTCGGCAACTCGCTGCGCCGTACGCTGCTGTCGTCGATTCCCGGTGCTTCGATCACGTCGATCAAGATCGACGGAGTGCTGCACGAGTTCTCGACCGTCCCCGGTGTGACCGAGGACGTCACGGAGATCATCCTCAACCTCAAGGACCTCGTCGTCTCCTCCGAGCACGACGAGCCGGTTGTGATGTACCTGCGTAAGCAGGGCCCCGGCGACGTGACCGCCGCCGACATCGCCCCGCCCGCCGGTGTCGAGGTGCACAACCCCGACCTGAAGATCGCGTCGCTCAACGACAAGGGCAAGCTCGAGATGGAGCTCGTCGTCGAGCGCGGCCGTGGCTACATCTCGGCCGTCCAGAACAAGACCGGCGACGAAGAGATCGGCCGGATGCCGGTCGACTCGATCTACTCGCCGGTGCTGAAGGTCTCATACAAGGTCGAGGCGACCCGTGTCGAGCAGCGCACCGACTTCGACAAGCTCATCGTCGACGTCGAGACGAAGAAGTCGATGCGTCCGCGCGATGCGATCGCTTCCGCCGGTAAGACGCTGGTCGAGTTGTTCGGGCTCGCGCGTGAGCTCAACGTCGAGGCCGAGGGCATCGACATCGGCCCGTCGCCGGTCGACGAGCAGCTCGCCGCCGACCTCGCCCTTCCGGTCGAAGATCTCCAGCTCACGGTGCGTTCGTACAACTGCCTCAAGCGCGAGGGCATCCACACCGTCGGTGAGCTGATCTCGCGCAGCGAGCAGGATCTTCTCGACATCCGCAACTTCGGGTCGAAGTCGATCGACGAGGTCAAGGCCAAGCTGGTCGAGATGGGTCTGTCCCTCAAGGACAGCCCGGCCGGGTTCGACCCGGCGGCGGCGCTCTCGTCGTACGACGATGACGAGTCCTTCGCCGAGGACGAGCAGTACTGATCGGTCGCGCTCAGCAACCCATAGGTTCAACAGGAGACAACGATGCCCACCCCCACCAAGGGCCCACGCCTCGGCGGTAGCCCGGCGCACCAGCGGCTGATGCTGGCCAACCTCGCGACGAGCCTGTTCGAGTACGGCCAGATCACCACGACCGAGGCCAAGGCGCGTCGGCTGCGTCCGTACGCGGAGAAGCTGATCTCCAAGGCACGGGTCGATACGCTGCACAACCGGCGCCAGGTGCTCAAGGTCATCCGCGACAAGTCCATCGTCCATGAGCTGTTCACCGAGATCGGCCCGGGCTACGCGACCCGACCGGGTGGCTACACCCGGATCACCAAGATCGGTCCCCGCAAGGGCGATAACGCCCCGATGGCGGTGATCGAGCTGGTCGAGGTCAAGGAGTTCGCGGCCCAGCAGGCCGCGGCGCCCGAGGCACCGGCCGCTCCCGCGGAGGAGCCGGCCGAGGTCGAGGAGACTCCGGAGGAGACTGAAGCCGTCGCCGACGAGTCAGCCGAGGCCGCGGAGCCGGTCGCGGCCGACGAGCCGGTTGCGACCGAGGAGCCGACCGACGACGCTGCGGAGTCCGAGGACGGCGACGCCGAGAAGGCCTGACCGCACCACCCGCCTCAATGGCGCCCACCCCGATGCCGGGGCGGGCGCCATTGTGCATTTTTCGTACGTATCACCCGCCGAAGTACGCGCTCCTGCCATAAGAGACGGCGTTTGTGGCACGAGTACGTACCTCGGCGGGTTTGAACGGGGCGAAAACCTGTTGAAACCTGGTACGCGGATATGGCGTCGTAGAGATTGGCCAATCGGAGGGGTCGATCCGAAGGAGGAACGACATGGTAGGAACACGAACCGCGCTCGTCGCAGTCGCCTCGATCGCGCTCGCGGCGTCGGTCGCCGCGCCCGCGAACGCCGACACGGTGAGCTTCAAGGACAAGGCGGGTGACATCAAGGGCGGACTGGACATCCACTCCGTCAAAGTCGACAACGACGGCCCGAGGGTCGGCGTGAAGACAACCCATCGGAACCTGAGGTACGGGCCGAAGGCTCCTGGCGGAAGCATCGCGGTCTATCTCGACATCGCCAAGAAGCGAAAGGGTCCGGAGTTCATCATCGCCGGCCCGGTGGGATCCGACGGCGACTATCACCTCAGCAAGATGCGTAAGTGGAAGATGGTCGGCGCCCCGTTGCTCTGCAAGGGACTGCGCTTCCGGATCAACTACAAGCGCGACATCGTCCGGGCCTCGGCTCCGCGGCGCTGTCTCGACCGCGCGTACGACCACAAGGTCGGCAAGATCCGGGCAGCCGTACGCGCATCACAGAGCCGCAAGCACGGGCAGCCGAAGTACGACTGGTGGCCCAAGCGTCGCCACCTGTCCCGGGCTGTTGCGGCGAACTGATTGGCGTTAGCCGCAACGGCGTTTAGCCGCAGGGGGTTCGTTCCTGGCCCAGCCGGGAACGAACCCCCTGCGTTCTTCTCCTGAGTCACACTGGGCGCGTCTGCAGCACCCGGAACCCCTTGGCGCTGGTGAGCCGCTCGGTGGGGTAGCCCTGGTCGATCAGCCAGCGCTGCAAGGAGTCCGAGCCGAGATTCTTGCCGACGACAAGCCGCGCGACGCCGCCGTCGGCAAGCCGTGCCAGCCAGGTCAGGAGCAGGTCGTGTAGCGCTGGTTTGCCGATCCGAATCGGCGGATTCGACCAGATCTCGTCGTACGTCGTCGGCGGGACCTCGTCGGGCGCGTACGCGAGCACGCGATCGCGGATGCCGAGTCGGTCGGCATTACGGCGGACGAGGTCGAGAGCACGCTCGTTCGTGTCGACTGCGTGGACGACGACGTCCGAGCACTCGCGGGCGATGGCGCAGGCGACGGGACCCCAGCCGCACCCCAGATCCAGCACCGTACGCGCCGATCGTGGTGGCTCACACGAGTCGAGCAAGATCGCCGTCGCCTTGTCGAGGCCGTCGCGGGCGAACACTCCGCGTGCCGTGGTGAACTTGTAGTCACGACCCCAGATCCGCGCGCGGACGTCACGGCGCTCGTCGGCGGCTGCGGGCTCCGCGCTGAAATAGTGGTCGGCCACGGCGCCAGCCTAGATGAGCGCGGCCGGGGCGGATGACTGCGCGCCTGCCCGATCTCGGCTCGCTGTCGGCTTTCCCTCGCCTGCTGGTTCGGCAAAGACGCGGCGACGCGGGGGCCGCAGCTGCGTGGCTCGGTTGCTTGCCGGCTTTCCCGATTCGGTCGGCTTTCGCAGGTCCGTGGTGGTGGTTCACCAAGTAGACATGGTGAAACTCCACTTTGCACGGCAGGGACACCGTGCAAAGTAGCAGGTCGCCGTGCCCGTTGGTACGCCGGTGGCTGCCGGTACTGGTGTGACGCCGAAACCGAACGTTACACCGATCGCATATTAAGGTGACGGGAAAGCCGCCGAGCAATCGAACCGAAGAGCCGGCTCTGCGCGTCGCCGCGTCTTTGCCCAAGCAATGCAGCGGGGAGAGCCGACAGCGACGAGGAATCGGGCAATCGGGTGGTCGCACGGTAAGCAGGAGAGCCGACAGCGAAGCCGAACCGGGCAGGCGGGAGTCGCCGAAAGTCCTTACGAGCCCGGCTCGTCGCGCCGACGTCGGGTCGCGACCGCACGGGCTGCGAGCTCCTCGTCGTCGGGATAGACGACCTGCTCCAGTGTCAGGCCGTGCGCGGGCATCACGGTGACGTGCGGATCACGGACCTGGGCAGTGAGCACCTCGCCCAACCAGTCGGGCTCGTGTCGCCCTTCGCCGACGGCGACCAGACCGCCGACCAGCGCGCGCACCATCGAGTGACAGAACGCGTCCGCCTCAACGGTGATGTCCACCCCGGCGCTGTGGCGTTCGGCCTCCAGTCGCAGCAGCGTACGAATGGTCGTCGCGCCGGGACGTTTCTTGCAGAACGCCGCGAAGTCGTTCTCGCCCAGCAGCTGCCAGGCTGCCTCTTCCATCGCGGCCGCGTCGAGCCTCTTGCGCTGGGCGACGACGTATCGGCGGAGCAGCGGATCGGGCCCGGTCGGTTCGTCACACAGCCGGTAGACGTACCGGCGGCGCAGAGCCGAGAATCGTGCGTCGAAGCCCATGGCGGCCGGGCGTGCATCGGCGGCTCGTACGTCGTCGGGGAGTACGCGTACCAGCCGATGGAGCAGCCGGTCTGGTGCGATCTCGATCCCGTCGGGCAGATCCACGTGGACGACCTGGCCGCGGGCGTGCACACCTGCGTCGGTACGACCGGCGCAGACGGTCGCCGGCGGTTCGGGCAGGCGCAGCACCATGCCGAGCGCATCCTCGAGCGTCTCTTGGACGGTACGCAGGCCGGGCTGCGTCGCCCAACCGTGAAAGTCAGTCCCGTCGTAGCCGAGGTCGATGCGCCACCGTTGAGTGTCGGGCAGAGTCGACTTCTCCGTCAGCGGCTCGTCCGTTGGTCGCACACCGACCACGCTATCGGCTGGGCTAACGTGAACACCGGAGGTGCCCCATGACGCTGAGCCTCGCCGTTCGCGCCACCGGAATTGCGGCCGTCGCGATCGCACTGGCTTCGACCGCCTGCTCATCGGCCGTCGAAGACGACCCGGGCACCGACGAACGTCGGGTGGCGCCGTCGGCCGAACCATCGCGGGTCATCCTCACGCCGACGAAGCACCCGCGCACGATGCAGGCGTTCGGCTGGCGTACGGCCGAGTCGACCCGCCGCGGCGTTGTCCAACTGCACCGGGTCGGCCACCGCAAGCGCCGGACGGTCAAAGCGTTCGCACGACGTACCGTGACGTTTCCCGACTGGCACTACACCTCCCGCCACCATCGAACCGTCGTACGAAAGCTCCGGCCCGATACACGTTATCGCTACCGCGTCGGCCGGCCCGGCGCATGGAGCACGTGGCGGACCTTCCGAACGGCACACGGCCCCCGTAAACCGTGGACGATCGCCTACTTCGGCGACGCGCAACTCAACGTCGGCGGAGCATGGGACAAGTCTGCGCACCGAGCACTGCACCACCGGCCTTCGGTCGACATGATGCTGTACGGCGGTGACCTCGTCGACGATCCGACCGACGACAGCCAATGGACCGAGTGGTTCCACGCGCTCACGCCGAACCGCCGGACGACGAACTCGCTGTCGACGGTCGGCAACCATGAACTGCGAGGTGACCCGCACGAGCGGCAGTACCTCGCACACCTGCGGATGCCGCGTAACGGCCCGCGGCCGACAGCCTTCAGCATCGACTACCAGGGCGTCCGCTTCATCGTGTTGGACGCGAACGACCCGTCCGACCGGGCACAACGGCGCTTCCTGAAGCGCAAGCTACGCGGCGCCGGCGACCGCTGGAAGGTGATGCTCTTCCACAAGCCGATCTTCGCCGGAGCCGTCGGACGCGACAGCAGCGCCCAGCGCAAGGCGTGGCTCGCAACTCTGGAGCGGCGCGGTGCCGATGTGGTGCTGCAGGGCCACGATCATGTATACGCACGTGGGTTCCTGCGCCGCGGTGCACCCCACGAAGCGGGTGCACGCAAGCGGCCGATGTACGTCGACGCCGTCTCCGGCGGTAAGTACTACAAGCTCGACCGAGGCGACAACGACTGGACTCGACACGGCGCCAAGCGGGTGGAGGCCGAGCAGGGGGTTTCGACGTTCCAGCTCATCCGGGTCACCCGTAAGACGCTCACGTACCGCAGCGTCGTCGCGGCGACCGGCGCCGGCACCGACGAGCACGTCGGCGATGTGATCGACAGGTTCCGGATCAAGCGTCGCTGAGTCTCAGCACCAGCGGTAGCGGTACGCGGGTTTGCCGCGCGGAACGACATCGCGGTCGCGGAGCAGGACCGAGATTCGATCACCGCGCTTGCGGCAGGCGCGTTTGAACGCCCTGCGCCCGTTGTCGGTGTACTCGATCTCGATCACCCGGCGACGGTACGTACGGGTGTAGCGGGCGCACTCTCGGTAGACCTCGCACTCTTCGGCAATGGCGAAGTCGAAGCCGATGCGCCGCGCCTGGCGTCGGCTCAGCTGGGGAGTGTTCTTCTGGGCGATCGCAAGCCCGTGCCGATGTGCGAGACGCGTGAGCCGCCGGGCGAGTGCGATGTTGTCGCTGCGGCTGAGCCGATGGCGAGATCTGGTCCAGGAGTCGAGGTTGTCCGGCTCCACGGCGTCGAACCCGTCTTTCGCACAGCGGGCGTACCAGCGTCGTTGCACCCGTACGATCGCGCGCCGCTTCTGTTTACGGGTCGTGTCGAGGAGAACCTCTCCCGGCCAGCCGGGATCGCGTACGAGCCGACCGTTCTTGCGCAGCAGCAGGCGTGGATGATGGCGCTTCCACCAGCGCAACGAGCCCGGCTGGGTCTGAAACGAGTTCACGTAGCAGACGTTGTAGCGCCGCTTCGCCGCACGTACCGAGCGGTCGCGGATGACGATGTCGACACCTTTGGCCGGCCGGTACGCGCCGCCCAACTGGTAGCCGGCGCGACCGTCGACCGGCGGTTTACGTACGTCGGCGCCCGCGGGGGAGGCGAGCGTGACGGCAAGGGTTGCACCCAGCAGGACGGCGGCGATACGCAACGGGCTCACGCCGCCATTCTGCCAGCGCGCTGTCTACATGGCCTTGAAGCCGCGAACCTTCATCGAGCGGCGGATCTTCGTCGCCGACCGCTTCGTCGCCTTCCACCGACGCTGGGGCGAGCTCACCGAAAGCACAACCTGTGCGTCGCCGTGGACGCGTACGTGTCGACGCTTGCCGTGGCCCCGGAAGGTGTACTCCAGGACGGTCCGCTTGCCCCTGCTGGACTGGACCTTGGAGTCCTTCGCGAATCGGATGAGCTTGAAACCCGGCTTCTTGCGGGCCTTGAAGTAGCGCTTCGTCATCTTAGGCCGGGTACCGGGTCGGTACGTCGCCGACAGCTTCAGGACGGTATGGCGCTTGCGCTTGAAGACGCACACCCGCTTGCCTTCACGCACCTTGTGGAACCCGCGCAGCTTCTTGATGCCGACCATCATGGTCGTGTCGCCGATCACGATCCCGTCGTCGGGGTCCCTCGGCGGGTTCGCTTTGTGCGAGCACCGCACGTGCTTGATGAACGGCTTGGATCCGGCGGCGGGGGCGGCCGTCGCGCTCGGCGCGATCGCGGACATCGCGCCTGCCACCAAGCAGGTGGCGATGGCGGTGACTGGCAACTGGCTGCGGCGCATGAAAAAATCGTCTCCGTGGTCGGGGCCGGTCGTCCTGCGCGAGCATACGGCCGCGTCGGGTCACGTCTCGGTCGTATCGCTCTGGCAGAAACCATTCGCGACCGGCCAGCGGATAACCGAGACTTGTTGTCCGTGGGACATATCGACCTGGCCGGAATCCGCTATGAGCTGCCCGATGGGCGGGTGTTGCTCGACGACGTGTCGTTGCGTGTCGGAGACGGCGCGAAGATCGCGCTCGTCGGGGCGAACGGAGCCGGTAAGACAACGCTGCTGCGCATCGTCATCGGTGAGCTGACACCGCATGCCGGGGCAGTGACGAGAACTGGCGGGCTCGGCGTCATGCGCCAGATGGTCGGCCGCGGCAGTGAGACGGTACGTGATCTGCTGCTCTCGGTGTCGCCGCCGCGAGTGCGAGAGGCGACGGCAGCCGTCGACGCGATCGAGCTGGAGCTGATGGAGCGCGATGACGAACGCACTCAGCTGCGGTACGCCTCAGCGCTGGCCGAGTTCACCGACGCCGGCGGGTACGACATCGAGGTGCTGTGGGACACCTGTTGCACGGAGGCGCTCGGCATTTCGTACGACCGGGCGAAGTGGCGGTCGTTGACCACGTTGTCGGGAGGGGAGCAGAAGCGACTGGTGCTCGAGGCGCTGTTGCGCGGACCCGACGAAGTGCTGCTGCTCGACGAGCCCGACAACTTCCTGGACGTACCCGGCAAGCGGTGGCTGGAGCAGCGGATCAACGCGTCGGCCAAGACCGTCTTGTACATAAGCCACGACCGCGAGCTGTTGAACAACACGGCGACGCGGGTGGCCACGATCGAGCTGAGTGCTGCGGGCAACAGCCTGTGGGTCCACCCGGGCGGGTTCGGTACGTACCACGACGCGCGTGCCGCCCGCTTCGAGCGGCTCGAAGAGCTGCGACGTCGGTGGGACGAACAGCACGCGAAACTGCGCGAGCTGGTGCTGATGTACAAGCAGAAGGCCGCGTACAACTCGGATATGGCGGCGCGCTACCAGGCCGCGCAGACCCGCCTTCGCAAGTTCGAGGAGGCGGGCCCGCCGGAGGCGATTCCGCGTGAGCAACAGGTGTCGATGCGGCTGCAGGGTGGGCGTACCGGAAAGCGTGCCGTGGTCTGCGAGGACCTCGAGCTGACCGGCCTGATGAAGGCGTTCGACCTCGAGGTCTGGTACGGCGAGCGGGTCGCCGTTCTCGGCTCCAACGGCTCCGGCAAGTCGCATTTCCTGCGGCTGCTCGCGGCCGGCGGGTCGGATCCGGATGTCGAGCACCGCCCGGTCGGCGACGTGACGATCGAGCCCGTACGCCACTCCGGTCGCGCGCGGCTCGGCGCGCGCGTACGACCGGGGTGGTTCGTGCAGACCCATACTCACCCCGAGCTGGTCGGACGGACGCTGCTGGAGATCCTGCATCGTGGCGATGCGCATCGCGACGGAATGGGGCGCGAGTTAGCTTCTCGGAAGCTGGACCGTTACGAGCTGGCGGTGGCTGCCGAGCAGCGGTTCGAGGCGCTTTCTGGAGGACAGCAGGCGAGGTTCCAGATCCTGTTGTTGGAGTTGTCCGGAGCCACCCTGCTGTTGCTCGACGAGCCGACCGACAACCTCGACGTACAGTCCGCCGAGGCGCTCGAGGAGGGGCTCGACCAGTTCGACGGGACTGTCCTCGCAGTGACCCACGACCGCTGGTTCGCTCGCGGATTCGACCGTTATCTCGTCTTCGGTGCCGATGGCTCGGTGTATGAGAGCGACGAGCCGGTGTGGGACGAGGCGCGGGTGGAGCGCGCACGCTGACCCGAGGTGGCGCGGTGGGTCATCACTCAGCTACGCCGCACCGATCAGATCATCCGGCGCGAACACGCGTACTGCCTCGTCGTTGGCGAGGTGCGTCGGGTACACACGTACGCCGTGCTCGCGCGCGGTCGTCGCGATGCCTGCCGCCCACCCACGATCGGAGTCGGTGAGTACGTCTGGTCCGGGGCGGGAGAGCAACATCGCGATGCCGTCGTCGCGAAGGTACTCCAGCTGCCGCGCGCACAGCTCCATCAACGAGTCGAGATTGGGCGCCGACGGGTATGCGGGTAGATCGGCGATCTGGACGATGTGCGGGACGACGAGTCCGTCGGGCTCGATGAAGATGATCCAGAGCTTGCGTTCGGCGAAACCGAGCTCGCCCATGAGCATGGTCCAGCAGGTATGCAGGTCGAGTGGTGTCAGGATCGCCGGAATGTCGTCGGGCATCGGATGTGGTGTCGTTTCGTCCATACCGACAGCCTGCCGCGGCGCGAACGGATCGGCGCCGCCGTCCACAGTCGGGCTGCGTACGCCTGTGCATACCGACACTGCGGTGTGTCGGGGGCGTTTCGTACCTTTTCGGTTCGACCACCCGCCTGCCTGATTCCGGTGCGCTGTCGACGTTCCCGATTCTTCGGTGCGACCACCCGCCTGCCTGGCTCGGCTTCGCTGTCGACTTTTCCTACTTCGTCGGTACGACAACTCGCCTGCCCGATTCCGGCGCGCTGTCGACACCCCCGCTGCCTTCGGTTGGGCAAAAGACGCGGCGACGCGCGGACCCGCCACTTCGGCTCAGGTTGCTTGGCGGCTTGCCACCACTTTAGGGTGGGTTCGGGGTAAAGTCGGTGCCTCCCAAGGGCGGTTGTCGCTGTCCACGGGAAGTGTCCCTCGGGCAGTGACCATTTGCCGTGGTCCCAAGGCAGACCGCAACGACGGTCGGCGCGCGCGACCCCGAGTGAGTGGACTCCTGCCACCGTGGCCACGTACGTACCAGCGGGCACGGCAACCTGTCACTTTGCACGGTGTCCCTGCCATGCAAAGCGGTGCTTCACCATGTCTACTTGGTAAACCACCACCCACCGACCCCGCAGAAGCCCGGCTACACGCGTACCCCGAGTTGGTAGCGGTAGGCGCAGACCTCGAGCGCGACGCGTCGCAACGTCCACGGGTCGGTTGCGAGCGCGGAGCCGTCCAGTGAGGTGGCCAGCAGCCGCATCGGTACCCAGTGGGTGCCGGCGCCGGCCGGGCTCGCGTACTCGCCGATCGGGAGCAGCGAACCGCCGAGGCGTTCGAAGAACCCGATCCGGCGGAGCTGGGAGTCTTGTTCTTCGTGCTCGGTTGCCGGCTCATCGTCGTTGGGGGCGACATCCCATACAAGCTGGGCGAAACCACGCTGCGATGCGAGCTCGGTCACCCGCTGCCACAGCAGCGCGCCGAGACCGCGGCCACGCAGGTCGCCGTCGATCACGGGGTAGCGGAGCAGGATTCGCCCCGTGTCGGAGAGCGGATGGGTAGAGGCGAAGCCGACTGGAACGTCGTCGCGCATCAGGGCGAGGGTCTCGTTGTTCGGATGGTCGAGACTCACGCGATGCCACGGGGCGCGCTCGGCGGCGGTGTAGCCGCGTTCGTAGATCGCCCGCAGGGACGCGCTCTGGTCGGCGGCCAACGCATCCGCAGCGACCAGCTCGTACATCAGGCTGCCTCCCCGAGGTCGTATACACGCTCCCCGTGGTTCTCGCAGCGTACGCCCGGTGCATGGGGTTTCCGCCAGTAGGGCCCGTGCCCGCGGCTCACCCGAAGAAGAATCCGGGCGCGGCCTCGTACCTCGTCGTTGCCGGCTCGGGTGCACGATCAAGCGTCGAGCTGCTCCACGGTGACGGACAGTCGGCCGAGGAGGTTCGCGAGCTGCGCGCGCTGGTTGGCTGTGAGGCCGTCGAGGAGTGCTCGCTGGCGATCGAGGTGCTCCTCCATGAGGCGGTCTACGAGCTCGGCGCCATCGCGGGTCAAGGAGATCCTGCGTCCCCGGGCATCACCCTCCGCGATGGCGCGCACCACGAGCCCGCGGCGTTCGAGGCGGTCGACCCGTTTGGTCACGGCGCCGGTCGTGACCAGCATTGCGCGGCTGAGCTCGCCGGGCGTCAGCGTGTGCGCGTCATCGGCCCGGCGCAGCGCGGCGAGCACGTCGAAGTCGCCGTTGCCCAGCTTCGCGGCGGCAAACGGCGGCCGAAGTAGCGCGTCGATCGAACCGGCCAATCTGCTGATTCGACCGATCACGAGCATCGGGTCGGGGTCGAGGTCGGGGCGAATGGCTCGCCACCGCTCGGTGATCTGTCCAACGGCGTCGTCATCCACGCCTTGACTATAGCTTCCATGGAAACTAAGTTATCTTCCATGGAAGATAGATTGCTTCGAGCGACGCTCTACTTCGACCCGTCCTGCCCGTTCGCGTGGATCACCTCGCGCTGGTTGCTCGAGGTGGCGGCCGTACGCCCGCTCGAGGTGACGCTTCGGGTCATGAGCATCTCGGTGCTCAACGAGGGCAGGGAGCTGGAGCCTTGGTACCGCGAGTTCAACGACCGAGCGTGGGGACCGGCGCGGATGTTCATCGCAGCCGAACAACGCTGCGGTGCCGACGCACTCGGTGGCCTCTATACGGCGTTCGGCCGCCGTTGGCATATCGAGCGCAACCGGCAGGTCGATGAGGTCGCGGCCGCCGCATTGGCGGACGCGGGACTTCCGGCCGAGCTGGCCGCGGCGGTGAATGACCTCTCGTACGACGACGCGCTGCGCACCAGTCATGCGCAGGGGCAGGCTGTCGCGGGGGAGGAGACCGGCACGCCCCTGCTCGTACTCGACGGGCACGCGTTCTTCGGGCCGGTGCTCACCGGCATCCCGCGTGGCGCAGCTGCAGTCGAGATCTTCGACGGGCTGCGCACGCTCCTCGCGGCGCCGCATTTCAGCGAGCTCAGGCGGAAGCGTGACGACAATGCACTCGCGGTCGCCTGAGGCGGACGCGGGAGTCCGTACGCTGGTCCGCTCGCAACTTGCGAGCGCGGTCGGCGACGGCAGTTTCTACGTCACATCGGCACTGTTCTTCGCGAATGTACTCGGCCTGACTGCCACGCAGATCGGTGGCGCGCTGACGTTCGCCTGGACCTGCGGGTTCCTGCTGACGCCGATGATCGGTCGAATCGGCGACCGATACGGCCTGCGCGGCGCCGCTGTCGGACTGTCGCTGGTGACCTCCGCCGCGCTCGCAGCGTTCGTGCTGGCTCCGTCGACCGCCGCCTTCGTAGCCTCCCTGACCGTGTACGCGATCGCGCAGAGCGGCGCATCGGCCGTACGCCAGGCGCTGCTCGTCCGTCTGGTGCCGCCCACCGAGCGCGTCGTCGTACGGGCACGACTTCAGGCGATCGTCAACGGCGGCATAGCGGCCGGTGCCGGTGTCGGTGGGCTCGCGCTCCACGCGGAAGCGCGCTGGGCGTACGTCGCGGTGTTTGCGCTCGACGCGTTGGCCTTCACGGTCAGTGCGGTGCTGCTGCTCCAGCTGGCGACCGTCGGCCCGTCGCCGCTCACGCGACGGAGCGGCATCAGTTTCGCGGTGATGCGCGATCGTCCGTACCTCGCGGCGGCGGGCCTCAATGCGGTGATGTACCTGTACATGCCGTTGTTGGGCGTTGCGCTTCCTCTCTACATCGCGCACAGCACCGATGCTCCCCGCTGGATGATCGCGATCCTGTTCGCCGCGAACACGCTGGGCGTACTCGCGCTTCAGATTCCGGCAGCGCGGCGCGTGACCGGTCTGGTCGGCGCGGCCGCGAGCGTACGGCGCGCCGGGTTGCTCCTGCTCGCTGCGTGCGTGGTCTTCTGGCTCGCGTCGGCGCCGGCGTCGCCACTGATCGCATCGGTCGTGCTGCTCGCCGCGGTCGCGCTACAGGTTCTCGCCGAGGTGCACCTCGCCGCCGGCTCCTGGGAGATCGGCTTCGCACTGGCCGACCCGCAACGACCGGGTGAATGGCAGGGCTTGTACAGCGTCGGCGTACCCGTCGCGCGGGCGATCGGACCAGTCGTACTCACCTCGGTCGTACTCGACTGGTCCGGTCCCGGATGGCTCGTGCTCGGCGGTGCGTTCGTTGCGGCGTCGTTCGCGTTGACTCCGGTCGTTGCCTGGGGTCGGCGTACGCGCACAGCCGAGACGTCTCGCCGGCCGATCGAGGCTTAGCGCGGCCGCTTAGCAGCGCAGTTCTACGAGGCGGCGCCCGCTGACGATGCGGCGGCGCCGCCTCGACGGCGCATGATGTAAGCGACCCACAGCAGGAAGACCTGTTCGTCGGCGGAAACGGACGAGTCGACCTCGAGCGTCGGCCGACTGCTCCAGAAACCCGCTCTGGCGCTGGTACCGACCTGTGCGCCGTCGCGCAGGACCCGGTAGCCGGACTGAAACATGCCCATCGGTTCGATGCGGTACGTCGCGCGGTCAGTCCGGATGTCCCATGCCTGGCGCATCATCGACGGGCGGGTCGCGACCATCCGAGGTTCGGGCTCGGGAGTGAGCGTGGCGCGCAGAGCGCGACTGCGCCTGGCGTACGACCAGTGCCGTGCATCGACCTCGGCTTCGGCGCGCTCACGCAGGTGGCTCGGCCAGATGGATGCGACAACGGCGTCGTCACGCAGGACTGGTACGGAGCCGCCGCGTTTGCGGCCCCAGACGAGTGCGTCCACGTCACATGCCTCCGACGTAGCCGCCGCTGTGTGCGGTGCCGGCCGACGGGCTCGGACCCATCGTCGATCCACCGGCGCCCGGGCTCTTGGCGCCGCGATGTTTAGCGCCGATCAGCCAGAACAGGAACACCTCGTGCTCGACCGGGACCGAGACCGAGAGGTCGAGCGATGCTCGTCGACCGCCGGACCCGCTGCCGATCTCACTACCCGCACGGCGTACGACGTAACGATTCCGGCCACTGCGCACAACCTCGTACGCGAGCCGCTCGGTCTGCACCCGCCAGGTCGAGCGATCGGCGCGGGTCGCGTGTGCGGCCGGCTTCTCGGCACCGGTGCGCTCGGCCCAGAGCCCGCCGCGGGCGGCGAAGAACAACCATTGCGTGCCCGCGATGTCGACGTACGCGTCGTCGCGCTGCGCCGCATCGCGCAGGGTGGCGATCGCCGCTCCGTCGCGGACCACGGATCTGATGCCGTCGGATGTACTCCACGCGATCATCTGCTCACCCCTCGAGACAAGTCTGGCGGATTCCCGTGGTGCCCGCCACTGCGACACCACGAAGAACCCGCCAGTTGAGGAGCGAACGTCTCAGCTCATGCCCAGCGCTGGCCGCGCGGGGTGAAGTCGAGCGTACGGTCGCCGGTGTAGATCTGCTTCGGTCGGGCGATCTTCTGGTCCTTGTCGTCGACCAGCTCGAGCCACTGCGCCAGCCACCCGGCCGTACGCGGGATCGCGAACAGCACGGTGAACATCTCGGGCGGGAACTGCAGCGCCTCGTAGATCAGCCCCGAGTAGAAGTCGACGTTGGGGTAGAGCTTGCGGGAGACGAAGTACTCGTCTTCGAGCGCGATCTTCTCCAGCTCGAGTGCGATCTCCAGCAACGGGTTGACACCGGTCACCTCGAACACGTCGTCGCAGGCCTTCTTGATGATCTTGGCTCGCGGGTCGTAGTTCTTGTAGACGCGGTGGCCGAAGCCCATCAGGCGCTCCTTGCCCTCCTTAACGCCTTCGATGAACTCGGGGACCTTCTCCTTGCTGCCGATGCGGCGCAACATGCGCAGCACCGCCTCGTTGGCGCCGCCGTGCAGCGGGCCGTAGAGCGCTGCGATACCGCCGGAGACCGCGGAGTACGGGTCGACCTGGCTGGAGCCGATCGAGCGTACGGCGTTGGCCGAGCAGTTCTGCTCATGATCGGCGTGCAGGATGAACAGCACTTCGAGTGCCTTGACGAGGCGCTCGTCGGCCGCGAACTTCGGCTCGCTCATCTTGAACAGCATCGCGAGGAAGTTCTCGGCGTAGCCGAGCTCGTTGTCCGGGTAGATGTACGGCTTGCCCTGCGCATGCCGGAATGCCCACGCCCCGAGAGTGGGCATCTTGGCGATCATGCGCACGATCTGCAGGTGCCGCGCCTCGGCGTCGAAGATGTTGCGCGCCTCGGGATAGAACGTCGACAACGCGCTGACGCCCGAGAGCAGCATGCCCATCGGGTGTGCGTCGTAGCGGAAGGCCTGCATGAGGTCCTTGACGTTCTCGTGCACGAAGGTGTGGAACGTGATTTCGTGCTGCCACGTCTCGTACTCGCTCTTGGACGGCAGCTCGCCGTGGATGAGGAGGTACGCGACCTCGAGGAAGTCGGAGTGCTCGGCCAACTGCTCGATCGGATAGCCGCGGTACTCGAGGATGCCCTTGTCACCGTCGATGTAGGTCACCGAGCTGCGACAGGAAGCGGTGTTGGTGAAGCCGGGGTCATAGACGGCTACTCCGGGCTCGTCGTCGTCGGCCTTGATCTTGCCGAGGTCGGATGCCCGGATGGCGCCTTCGGTGATGGGGATTTCGTACTCCGTGCCCGTCCTGTTGTCGCGGACGGTCAGCGAGGAGCCGGCAGAGTTGCCAGCGGAGGCAGTGTCATTCGACACGACGGCTCTCCTTGGGGTCTCGGGGCCCGCGGTCGCAGGCCGGAACGCCCCGACCGACAAGTTCGCGGTTGCGTAACCCAGCTCAGGACGTCTGCGTCATAGATTCTTTAGTGGGGTCCAACCTAAACCCGCTCGGATGGTGAGACGATGCCGGGTGCGTACGCGCGCGGGGCCGGGTGGGAGGCCGGGATCGGCGTCCCGAGCAGGGTCGTGCCCGAGCGCTTGCCGGGCCAACCCCCGTTTTGACCGCCTATGCGGTCGGGAGGTATTCTGAGTGGTCGTTGTGCCTAGGTCGTCCAAGGTGGCCTGGCGCCGACGAAACCCCGCCTGCGGCAACCCGGTCGATGACCGATGCGCTCACGGCGGCCTGACAGACTCATCGACTCGAAACGAAGGTCAACCACGTGCCTACGTACAGCCCGAAGCCTGGCGACGTCCAGCGTGAGTGGCGCGTCATCGACGCCGAAGACGTCGTGCTCGGCAAGCTCGCCGTCCAGGCCGCGACGCTGCTGCGCGGCAAGCACAAGCCGACGTTCGCTCCGCATCTCGACACCGGCGACTTCGTCGTCATCGTGAACGCGGACAAGGTCGCTCTTTCGGGCAACAAGCGCGCCGACAAGATGTCGTACCGGCACAGTGGCTTCCCGGGCGGGCTGAAGTCCGCCTCGTACGGAGACCTGCTCGAGAAGGACCCCCGCAAGGTCGTCGAGAAGGCGGTGTGGGGCATGCTCCCGAAGAACCGTCTCGGCCGCTCCCTGATGAGCAAGCTGAAGGTCTACGCGGGTCCGGACCACCCGCACAAGGCCCAGCAGCCGCAGCCGTACGAGATCACCCAGATCGCTCAGTAGAGCACCGAACCGTAAGCCCGAGTGAGGAACCCCGTGGCAGACACGACAACGCAGACCGACGAGACCGAGGCCGAGTTCACGACCGACGAGCGCGGTGTTGCGTACAGCTCCGAAAGCGCGCCGTCGGCGGATGCGCCCCTGCGCCCCGCGACGATCGCCCCGGCCGCGGCGACAGGTCGACGCAAGCAGGCCATCGCCCGCGTTCGGATCGTTCCCGGCAGCGGCAAGTGGTCGGTCAACGGTCGTGAGCTGGACGGATACTTCCCGAACAAGCTGCACCAGCAGATCGTGAACGAGCCGTTCGTGCTCGCCGAGCTCGCCGACCGGTTCGATGTCATCGCCCGCGTCAGCGGCGGCGGCATGACCGGTCAGGCCGGTGCCCTCCGGCTCGGTGTCGCACGTGCGCTGAACGCCGTCGACGCCGAGGCCAACCGCCCGACGTTGAAGAAGGCCGGCCTGCTGACCCGTGACGCCCGGGTCAAGGAACGCAAGAAGGCCGGTCTGAAGAAGGCGCGTAAGGCGCCTCAGTACAGCAAGCGCTGATCCCCGGGGCATCGTGGGCCGGTTGTTCGGCACCGATGGAGTACGAGGGGTCGCGAACCGCGATCTGACCGCCGAGGTGGCGGTCGACCTCGCAGTAGCCGCGGCGCACGTGCTCGGTGAGGCCGGCGCCTTCGCCGACCAGCGTCCGGTTGCGGTCGTGGGCACCGACTCACGCGCCTCCGGTGAGTTCCTCGAGTCCGCCGTCGTCGCCGGTCTTGCCTCGGCCGGCGTCGACGTTCATCGCATCGGCATTCTGCCCACACCGGGCGTCGCGTACCTCACGGCGGCGCTCGAGGCCGATATCGGTGTGATGATCTCGGCCAGCCACAATCCGATGCCCGATAACGGCATCAAGTTCCTCACTCGTGGCGGCCATAAGCTCGACGACTCCGTCGAGGACGCGATCGAGCGTCGACTGCGCGAGCCGTGGGATCGCCCCACCGGCGCGCGCGTCGGCCGAGTCGGGCTCAGCGACACCGCCCGCGCGACGTACGCCCGGCATCTGGTCGGTACGGTCGAGACGTCACTCGACGGGCTCAAACTCGTGGTCGACTGTGCGAACGGTGCGGCGAGCCAGGTGGCGCCCGAGGTGCTCCGGACGCTCGGGGCAGACGTCGTCGCCATCAACGCGGCGCCCAACGGCATCAACATCAACGACGGATGCGGCTCGACCCATATGGAGTCGCTGCTCGAGGCGGTCGTCGAGCACGGTGCCTCGGCCGGGTTCGCCTTCGACGGCGACGCCGACCGATGCCTTGCCGTCGACGCCGACGGCAACCTCGTCGACGGCGACCAGATCCTGGCCGTGCTCGCGCTCGCGATGCACGATGCGGGCGAGCTTGTCGACGAAACGGTCGTCGGTACGGTGATGACCAACCTCGGGTTCGTCCAGGCGATGCAACGTAGTGGCATCGAGGTGGTCCAGACCGCGGTCGGCGACCGCTACATCCTGGAGTCGATGCGTTCGCGCGGGTTCAACCTCGGTGGCGAGCAGTCCGGACACGTGATCATGAGCGATCACGCGACGACCGGTGACGGGGTCCTCACCTCGCTGCAGGTCGCTGCGCGGATGGCTCGCACCGGCCGATCGCTCGCCGATCTCGCCTCCGTGATGACTCGTCTGCCGCAGGTGCTCGTCAACGTCGACGGTGTCGACAAGACACGTACCGACGTCGAGCCGAGGCTCGTCGCCGCCGTCGCGGCCGCCGAGGAGCAGCTCGGCACGACCGGCCGGGTGCTGCTGCGGCCGTCGGGCACCGAGCCGGTCGTACGCGTGATGGTGGAGGCCACCTCGAGGGAGGCGGCCGAAGGCGTTGCCGACCAGCTCGCCGGAGTCGTACGAGAGACGCTGGCGCTGTAGCGACCCGATACGGTGACGGCCATGCCGACACCCGACTTCATTCTCGAGCTGCGCGAGCAGATCGGGCACGCCCCGTTGTGGTTGCCCGGCGTCACGGCGGTCGTCGTCGACGGGCCGCGGGTGCTGCTCGTGCGCCGCTCCGACAATGGCGAATGGGCACCCGTGACGGGCATCGTGGATCCCGAGGAGGAGCCGGCGCGGGCGGCCGTACGCGAGGTGCTCGAGGAGACCTGCGTCGTCGCCGAGGCCGACCGCCTGGCAAGAACCGGGGTTTCGCCGTTACGGGCGCATGCCAACGGAGACCTGGCGGCGTACCTCGATCTGACGTTCCGGTGCAGCTACGTCGGTGGCGAGGCGCGGGTGGGCGATGACGAGTCGCTCGAGGTCGGGTGGTTCGAAACCGACGCCCTACCGGAGCTGCGCGACGAGCATCGCGCTCGGATCGAGGCCGCGTTGGAGGACCGCCTCGACGCGCAGTTCGTACGCTGACCTCGGCCGGCGAGTCAGCCAGCGAGCGGGTTGAGCGTACGAAGGCCGGTGAAGCGTGCGAACCCGCGATCGAGCGTGACCATGGTTGCGTCGTGCTCCATCGCCAACGCGGCGAGGTACGCGTCGGGCACGTCGTTGCCGCGCAGGCGTAGTGAGGTGACGAAATCGCCGAAGATCGACCAATGTCGACCGCTCGGTCGCACTGCCCGCACCGCGGGCGCATTCAACAGCGCGGTTCCGAATGCGATGCAGTCTTCGGGACTTGACGGGGTGCGGAAGACGCGGTGCTGCGTCGTGATCCGCGTGGCCGCGGAGAGGACGAACTCACTGACCCCGACCGGCTCGGTTCCGTTGATGCGGTCGGTCAACCAACTGTGCAGTTTGCCGGCTGCCTCGGACTCGCCGGGGCGCATGCCGTGCACGCATACATTGACGTCAAGGAACAACATGGCTGCCCGGCTCATTGTCGCCCAGTAGCTCGGCCAACTGCTCCTTGTCGTACAGGTCGACGCCTGGCTGTAGCCCCGGTGGGTCATAGGTGAACTGCGGCAACTCGTAGCGCTCGCCGGTCTGCCGGGTCTCGTACTCGTTGATCAGCTTGCGCAATGCATCCTCCAGCACGGATCCGATCGTGCGGTGCGAACGCGCGGCGATCAGCTTCGCCTCGGCAAGGAGATGCTCGTCGATGTTCACCGTCGTGCGCATGGATGCATCATATCATCATCAAGAGCGCATCAAGATGCGCCGATTCGAGGCCTCTGTTCGCGCAGTACGTACGCGGATGGTCTGCTCCTTAGGCTCGGCTCCGCCGTTCCACCGTCCGACCGACCTCGAAGGAACCCATGACCTTCCGCCGTGCCCTCGCGGGAACCGCCATCGCGCTCAGCGCCCTCGTAACCGTCGCCGTGCCGGCGGCGAGTGCATCCGACGACCCCGCCTCATCGCACACCGACACCCAGGAGTCGTTGGACCGTCTGCGCAGGGAATGGACCGCCCCGGGCGCGGTCGTCGTTGCGGGTGACGACAACGGCGACTGGACCGTCAGCAGCGGCTCGGCGGTGCTCGGTCAGAACCGCCCGATCGGGCCGGACGACAAGTTCCGGGTCGGCAGCCTGACCAAGACGTTCACCGCGTCGATCGTGATGCAGCTCGTCGACGAGGGAAAGGTCTCGCTGGACGAGCCGGTCGAGACGTACCTGCCGGGGGTCGTCGCCGGCAAGAACGACGGTACGAAGATCACTGTCCGCGACCTGCTGCAGCACACCAGCGGCATACCCGACTACCTGCAGATCGAGCGAATGCTCGACCTGATGAACCAGTTCAAGGCACACACCTTGGCCGAGGTCGCCTCGTGGGGCCTGTCGAAGCCGTCGCAGTTCGAGCCCGGCACGGAGTACGCCTACTCGAACACCAACTACATCATCCTCGGCATGGTGATCGAGAAGGTCACCGGCAGCTCGTACGGTCAGGAGCTGTCGTCGCGGATCATCGAGCCGCTCGGCCTGACCAACACCTACCTACCGGAGCCGCAGCACAAGCCGATCGAGGGCCCGCACGTACGCGGCTACTTCGGGCAGCAGTTCGCGTACCTCGACGTGACCGAGCTGATCGAGCCGTCGATGGGTCTCAGTGGTGGCGGGATGGTCTCGACCGGCAGCGACGCGGCGACGTTCATGCAGGCCCTCGCCGACGGCGAGGTCGTGCCGCAGAGCCTGCTGGACGAGATGCACGCGCCGAACGACCTGCCGGGCAGCGCTCCGGACTACGGCCTCGGCGTCGACAAGTTCGAGCTGCCGTGCGGCGGCGAAGCGTACGGCCACTACGGCATCTGGCCGGGCTACCAGACCATTGCCGCGGCCACCGATGACGGGCGACATGCGTTCGTCGGCATGAACGTGCTCAACTTCGCCGACGCCAGCGCCGGCAAGAGCGGCGGTGCCATCGAGGGGCGGATGAACACGATGATCACTGCGCTCTGCGACAACTGAGTCTCCCGAGGCGACCGTCGGCGTGAAACGTCGGCGGTCAGCCCCGGCGCAGGTCGTGCAGCGAGTCGGCGAGCCGCCTACGTTGGTCGGCGAGGTCGTCGAGGCGTCTGTCGATCACCTCGAGCCGCTCGGCGTACGTCGCGAGGGCATGGTCGGGCTCGTCGCAGTCGTTGAGGTCGCCCAGGCGTAGGCAGGGCTCTAGCTCCTTGACGCCCTCGATGGTCAGCCCTCGGGCCAGCAGAGCGGTGATGTTGCGGACCCGTCGCACGGCCGTCTCGTCGTACTCGCGCCAGCCGGCGGCGGTGCGACGGGCCGAGATGAGCTCGTGTTGCTCGTAGTAGCGCAGCGAGCGCCGACTCGCTCCGGTCCGTTCGGCGAGTTGTCCGATCCGCATCCTGATACTCCGACTTGCAGTTGACACCAGTGTCAGTACCTAGCGTCACCACCATGACGATTCATTCCGAAGGACAGCATCCGGTACGTACGGCCCTGGTGACGGGAGGCGGCTCGGGCATTGGCCGGGCAACCGCGCTCACGCTGGCCACGGCGGGCTTCGACGTGCTCGTGACCGGTCGGCGCGCCGGACCGCTATCCGAGACGGCCGCTTCGCACGACCACGTACGCGCACTCGCCGCCGACGTCGCGACGGAGTCCGGCGCCGCCGAAGCGGTCGGCGTCGCCGGCGAACGGCACGGGCGCATCGACGTCACCGTGAACAACGCGGGCTTGATGCGGCCGGGCAGCCTCGACGAGTTCGATCGCGTAGCGGCCGAAGAGATGTGGACGACGAATGTGCTCGCGCCGACCTTCGTCACTCGGTCGGCGCTGCCGCTCCTCCGCAAGGCGGAAGGAGTCGTCGTCAACGTCTCGAGCACGTTCGGAGCCAAGCCGGCGCCGTCCATCGGGCACTACGGCGCCAGCAAGGCGGCCGTCGAGCAGCTGACCAGAAGCTGGGCGCTGGAGCTCGCCCCGGACGGCGTACGCGTCAACGCCGTCGCACCCGGCCCGACGGAAAGCGAAGCCTTGGCCGCCAGCGGGATGTCGGAGGACGCGATCGCAGATGTCAAGGAGACCGAACGCAATGCCGTCCCGCTCGGGCGGCGCGGCTCTCCGGACGACGTCGCGACGATGATCGCGGCGCTCTGTCGACCGGACGCGGCCTGGATCACCGGCCAGGTGATCGGCGTCGACGGCGGGTTCGCGCTGGTCTGAGACGCCGGCCGCCGCTGCTCACAGCTTGCGCAGGCGTACCCAGCGCACCGAGTGGTCGGAGTCTTTGCGGAGTACGAGGGTCGCGCGCCCTCTGGTCGGCGCGATGTTCTCCTTCAGGTTCGGACCGTTGATGGTGTCCCACAGCGACTCGGCCCGTGCGACGGCCGCGTCGTGGTCGAGTGCGGCGTAGCGCACGAAGTACGACGCCGGGTCGCGGAACGCCGTCTCGCGCAGCCGCAGGAACCGGTTGATGTACCACTGGCGGATGTCGCGGTGGCTCGCGTCGACGTAGATGGAGAAGTCGAAGAAGTCGCTGATCGCCAGGCCCGGACGCCCGTCGCCGCGGCTACGCGCCGGCTGGAGCACGTTCAGGCCCTCGAGGATCACGATGTCTGGATGGTCGAGGGTGACGACGTCATCGGTCACGTCGTACTTCAGATGGGAGTACTGCGGCGCTTCGATGACCTCGTTGCCCGACTTGACGTTCATCACGAAGCGCAGCAGCGCCTTGCGGTCGTACGACTCGGGGAAGCCCTTGCGTTCGAGTAGGTCGCGGCGACGCAGCTCGGCGTTCGGGAGCAGGAACCCGTCGGTCGTCACCAGGTCGACCCGAGCCTTCGGCGCCGTATGCGCCAGGAGCTCGCGGACGAGTCGTGCGGTCGTCGACTTGCCGACGGCGACGGAGCCGGCGATCCCGATGAGGTACGGAGTGCGCTGCGGCTGTGGCCGGTCGAGGAACCGCTCGGTCGCCGCATGGAGCTCGTACGCGAGTCGAACCCGCATCAGGATCAGTTTGGTCAGCGGGAGGTACACCTCGCGTACCTCGTCGAGGTCGAGCTCGTCGCCGAGCCCGCGTACCGACTCGATCTCCTTCTCCGACAGCGGCTGAGCCGTGCCCTCAGCGAGCCGGGACCAGTCCGCGCGGTCCAGCTCGACGTACGGGGACGTGTCGTGTCGAGACGCCGATGAGTCCGCCATGGCGACCATTGTCCCGTGCCCGGCCGGACGCCGTGCGGTCGGTAGGCTGTCGGGCATGTGTGGAATCGTCGGATACGCGGGCGGACGCTCGGCCCAAGACGTCGTTGTCGGCGGCTTGCGCAGGCTCGAATACCGCGGTTACGACTCTGCAGGAGTCGCTCTGGTCACCCCCGACGGTCTCGTGTCGCGTAAGCGGGCCGGCAAGCTGACCAACCTCGACAAACTGCTCGCGGAGTCGCCTCTGCCCAAGGCCACGACGGGCATCGGTCATACCCGCTGGGCGACCCACGGCGCACCGAACGACGTCAACGCCCATCCGCACCTCGACGCCTCGGGTCGATTCGCGGTCGTGCACAACGGCATTATCGAGAACTTCGCCGAGCTCCGTTCCGAGCTCGAGGCCGACGGTGCGGAGTTCGAGAGCGAGACCGACACCGAGACCGTCGCCCATCTGCTCGCACAGTGCATCGATCCGGCCGGCGGTGACCTCCCTGAGGCCGTACGGATGGTCGCGCGCCGTCTCGAGGGTGCATTCACGCTGGTGATCGCCGACGGTCGCCAGCCCGGACTCGTCGTCGGCGCGCGCCGCAACTCGCCGCTGGTCGCGGGTCGCGGTGACGGTGAGAACTTCCTCGCCTCCGATGTCGCGGCGTTCATCGACTACACCCGCGAGGCGGTCGAGCTCGGCCAGGACCAAGTGGTCACGATCACGCCCGACGACATCGTCGTCACCGACTTCGACGGTGCGGCGGTTGAGCCGAGTACGTACCACGTCGACTGGGACGCCTCGGCCGCCGAGAAGGGCGGTTTCGACTGGTTCATGCTCAAGGAGATCGACGAGCAGCCGCAGGCGGTCGCCGACACTCTCCTCGGGCGTTACGCCGCCGACGGCACTCTGCAGCTCGACGAGATGCGGTTGTCCGACGGCGAGCTGCGTGACATCGACAAGGTGATCATCATCGCGTGCGGCACGGCGTTCTACGCCGGGCTCGTCGCCAAGTACGCGATCGAGCACTGGACCCGTGTGCCGTGCGAGGTCGAGTTGGCGTCGGAGTTCCGCTATCGCGACCCGATCGTCGACCGATCCACGTTGGTCGTCGCAATCAGCCAGTCGGGCGAGACGATGGACACGCTGATGGCGATCCGCCACGCGCGTACGCAACGGGCGAATGTGCTCGCGATCTGCAACACCAACGGCTCGACGATCCCGCGCGAGTCCGACGCCGTCATCTACACGCATGCGGGGCCGGAGATCGCGGTCGCCTCCACCAAGGGGTTCCTCTCCCAGGTCGTCGCGTGCTACCTGCTCGGGCTCTACCTCGCGCAGGTGCGCGGTGCGAAGTTCGGCGACGAGATCACCGCGATCATGCGTCAGCTCGAGGAGCTTCCGGGCGCGATCCGGCGCGTACTCGACGGCAGTGAGCAGGTACGCGAGCTCGCTCGTGAGCTCGTCACCAAGCGTTCGGTGCTGTTCCTGGGCAGACATGCGGGCTACCCGGTTGCGCTCGAGGGTGCGCTGAAGCTGAAGGAGCTCGCGTACATCCACGCCGAGGGATTCGCGGCCGGTGAGCTCAAGCACGGCCCGATCGCACTGATCGAGGACGACCTTCCGGTGTTCGTGATCGTGCCGCCGCGCGGTCGGGATCAGCTGAACGAGAAGGTCATCAGCAATGTGCAGGAGATCCGTGCGCGGGGCGCTCGTACGATCGTGCTCGCCGAAGACGGTGACGAGCATGTCGTGCCGTACGCCGACCACCTGATCCGGCTGCCGGCCGTACCCACGCTGATGCAGCCGCTCGTGGCCACCGTCCCGCTGCAGGTGTTCGCCTGCGAGCTGGCCCACCGACTCGGGCATGACGTCGACCAGCCGCGCAACCTCGCCAAGTCGGTGACCGTCGAGTGAGTCGGCTGTCCGTACGCACCCCCACCACACCCGTGGGCCGCACGTTTGCGCCCCAAATCTGCCGAAATCGGGGCCGAAACGTGCGGCCCAGCGGGGTGGGCGGGGCAGAGGTGGACGCGTGATCGTCGGCATCGGCATCGATGTGGTCGAGATCGAGCGGTTCTGCGAGACGCTCCGCCGTTCGCCGGCGGTCGCCGCCCGGCTGTTCGTGCCGTCGGAGGCCGAGCTCGTACCGGGTTCGCTCGCCGGTCGGTTCGCGGCGAAGGAGGCGCTCGCGAAGGCGCTCGGCGCACCGGCAGGCCTGCACTGGGTCGACGTCGAGACGTACGTCGAGGAGTCGGGGCAGCCAAGGCTGACGATGCGCGGCACCGTCCTGGCGCGCGCGGATGCGCTCGGGGTGAAGTCGTCGCACGTATCCATCTCGCATGACGGCGGGATCGCCTCGGCGGTCGTGGTGTTGGAGAGCTGATGCGGTACGCGCATTCGGTGGAGTCGGTACGCGCGGCGGAGGGTTCGCTGATGGCGACGCTCCCCGAAGGTGCGCTGATGCAGCGCGCCGCCGCCGGACTCGCGACCGTCTGCGCGGAGGTGCTCGGCTCCGTGTACGGCAGCCGCGTCGTCGTACTCGTCGGATCCGGTGACAACGGCGGCGACGCGCTCTACGCCGGTGCCCGGTTGGCAACGCGTGGGGCGGCTGTCGACCTGGTCATCCTGCAACCGCGGGCGGTTCACACCGAGGGGCTCTCCGCAGCCCTCGCGGCGGGTGCCCGTCGCACGAATGAGCCTGATTGGGCGAGCACCGACCTGCTCATCGACGGCGTCGTCGGTATCGGCGGGCGACCCGGCCTCCGCGAGCCGGCCCGCTCCTTGGTCGGCGCCGCCCGGGCAGCCGCCGTGTACACCGTTGCCGTCGACGTGCCGAGCGGAGTCGACGTCGACGGCGCCACCCTGCCCGAGGCGTATGTGACAGCAGATCTCACGGTGACGTTCGGTACGTACAAACCCGCGCTGCTGGCCGGTCCGGCGGCGCGTGCGGCCGGATGGGTGCACCTCGTCGACATCGGCCTCGGCCCGTACCTCGACGACGCCGTGGCCGAGGGCGTCGAGGTATCAGAGGTACGCGCGGCGTACCCGGTGCCGGGAGCAGAAGCGCACAAGTACACCCGCGGCGTCGTCGGGGTCGACGCCGGGTCCGGCACCTACGCGGGTGCTGCCGAGCTGTGTGTACGCGGGGCACAGGCCGGTCCGGCCGGGATGGTCCGGTTCGGCGGGCCGGAGCCGGTGGCCGTCGAAGTGGTCGGCCGTTGCCCCGAGGTGGTTGCCGGTCGCGGCCGCGTCCAGGCGTGGGTCGTCGGCTCCGGCACCGCGGACCGCGCCGAGCCCGCGTTGCGCGACGCCGTCGCTGAAGATGTGCCGGTCGTGGTCGACGCCGATGCGCTCGCGCACTGGCGGGTGGGCATGGCACCCTCGGCGCTGCTGACGCCGCATGCGGGCGAGCTGGCCCGGATGCTCGATATCGACCGGGCCGCTGTCGAGGCTGAGCCCCTCGCGTACGTGCGACGGGCGGCCGACGAGCTCACCGCGACCGTACTGCTCAAGGGCAGCCACACCGTGATCGCCGAGCGTGGACGCCCGACCCGAGTGGTCTCCGCGGGGCCGTCATGGCTCGCCACCGCCGGCGCCGGCGATGTGCTCGCCGGACTCGCCGGCTCCCTGCTGGCGGCCGGGCTGGATCCACTCGACGCCGGGTCGGTCGCAGCCTGGTTGCACGGCACTGCGGCGCAGATCGCGGCGACTCATCGACCCGCCGACACCGATAGTTTCCGGACGCGGCGGGCGGCCGAGGGGCCCATCACCGCCCGCGACGTGGCGGCTGCGCTCCCGGCGGCGACCGCAGCGGCGTTGGGCTGAGCAAGCTCAGGAGATGCTGGGATTCGGCGGTAGCAACGGGCCGGCGTGCCATGACTCGAAGATCAGCATCGTCTGCACCGATGTCACCTCCGACCGTGCGGTGAAACCTTCGAGTACGAGGCGCTGGAGGTCCTCCACACCGGCGGCCGCGACGTGGATGAGGTAGTCCTGCGGGCCGGCAACATGATGCAACGCGCGGGTCTGCGGCTGATCGAGCACATGCCGGACGAAGTGGTCCACGAGTGCCCGGTGGTGCGGGCCGACCCGCACGGCGAGGAACGCCTGTAGCGGCCGGCCGAGCGCGACCGGGTCGACCTCGAGGGTGTGGCGCACGATGACACCCGATTCACGCAGCCGGTTCACCCGGTCGAGACAGGTCGACGGCGCGACCCCGACAGCGCCGGCGAGTGCGCGATTACTGATCCGGGAATCCTTCTGCAGCAGCCGCAGGATCTCGAGGTCCACCGAATCAACAGACACCGATCCAGGCATCTGCCGAACGTACACCGGGAACGCGCCCGTGTCTGCAGAACGGTGTTCATGCTGGCCGCATGGACGACATCGCCACCGAACGGAACCTCGCCACCAGCGCCGTACACGCCGGACGCGAAGACCTTGCCGACCTCGGTCTGCACGCCGCGCCGATCGACCTCTCCACCACCTATCCGGCACGTGACTCGCAGGCGGAGGCGCAGCGCCTCGACGCGGTGGTCGCGGGTGCCGAACCGCCGGGCGGGCCGGTCTACGGGCGTCTCGGCAATGCGACCGTACGCCGCTTCGAGTCGGCCCTCGCGCAGCTCGAGGGCACGCAGGCGGCCATTGCGTACGCAACCGGGATGGCCGCGATGTCCGCCTGTCTGCTCGCGGCCGTCGCCGCCGGGAAGCCCCATGTGGTGGGCGTACGACCGTTGTACGGCACGAGCGACCATCTGCTCGATGCGGGACTGCTCGGCACGCGGGTCAGCTGGGCATCGTCGCCCGAGGACGTCGGAGAGCTGATCGAGTCGGACACGGGCCTGGTCGTCGCAGAGACGCCGGCCAACCCGACCCTCGCAGAGGTCGACATCCGGGCGCTCGCAGACGTGTGCGGCCAGGTACCGCTGCTGATCGACAACACGTTCGCAACGCCGATCCTGCAGCGGCCCGCGGCGCATGGTGCGACGTATGTACTGCACAGCGCGACCAAGTTCCTCGGCGGACACGGCGACACGATGGGCGGTGTCGTTGCATGCGACGAGGAGGCGGCCGGCGGACTCCGCCAGATCAGACACCTGACCGGCGGAATCCTGCATCCACTCGCCGGCTACCTGCTGCTGCGCGGGCTGGCGACGCTGCCGGTGCGCGTACGTGCGGCCTCGGCTTCCGCGGCAGAGATTGCGAATCGGCTTCTGCAGCACCCGCGAGTGACGGCGGTGCACTATCCGACCCACCGGGGGAACCGGCCGAACGGCCAGCTGGATGGTGGAGGCGCGCTCGTCTCCTTCGAGGTCAACGGCGACGCGCGGGCGGTCGTCGCGGGCGTGCGCCTGATCACCCCGGCGGTGAGCCTCGGGTCGGTGGACTCGCTCATCCAGCATCCCGCGTCTCTGACCCACCGCGTCGTCGATCCCGCCGATCGCCAGGCGGGCGGCTTCGACGATCGTCTCGTACGCCTGTCGGTCGGGCTCGAGAACGTCGACGACCTGTGGTCCGACCTCGACAAGGCGCTCAGCAACGCCTGAGGTCGACCGTCAGGCGGGCAGCGCGGCGAGCCCGCGGGCGTACCTGAGAGAATCGACCGCGATGTCTCGCCATGATCCGGCAGCCGAGGCCGTCGTCGACCTCGATGCCTACGCACACAACCTCTCCGTCATCGGTGAGGCAGCGCGCGGTGCCCAGCAGTTGGCAGTACTCAAGGCCGATGCGTACGGCCATGGGCTGATCGAGTGCGCGCAGACCGCGCGTTCACACGGCGTTCCGTGGCTCGGCGTGACCACCATCGCCGAAGCTCTGGCACTGCGCGCGGCCGGAGACGACCGGCGAGTGCTGTGCTGGCTTTATCCGCCCGGCGCGGACTTCGCCTCGGCCGTTGAGCACGACGTAGACCTCGCCGCGTCGTCGGCCGCGCAGCTCGGCGAGATCGTGGCGGCCGCCGCCGGCAGACGGGCGCGGGTACATCTCAAGGTCGACACCGGTATGACCCGCAACGGTGCACTCGGCGCCGACTGGTCGCATCTGGTGACTGCGGCAGCAACGGCACAACGCAAGGGCTCGATCGAGGTCGTCGGCGTGTGGTCGCACTTCGCCTGTGCCGACGAACCGAACCACCCGTCCGTGGACGCACAGGAAGAAGTCTTCCGCCAGTCGGTCGTCGAGCTCGGCTCCGCGGGCATCGAGCCGGAGCTCCGCCACCTCGCCAACTCCGCCGCAACACTCACCCGGCCGAGTGCGCACTTCGACCTCGTACGCGTCGGCATCGCGAGCTTCGGCCTGACCCCGGCGCCCAACGTCGGCTCGGCCGCCGAGCTCGGGCTGCGACCGGTGATGACCCTCCGCGCTCGACTCGCCAACGTCAAGCGCGTACCCGCTGGGTCCGGAGTCTCCTACGGGCACACCTACGTCACACCGGCCGACACCACCCTCGGCCTCGTACCCGTCGGCTACGGCGACGGAATGCTGCGCGCGCTGTCGAACCGCGCCTTCGTGTGGTGCGCCGGCGAACGTCGTCCGATCGTCGGGCGGATCTGCATGGACCAGTTCATGATCGACCTCGGCGACGACGATGTCGCCGTCGGCGAGCCCGTCGTACTCTTCGGAGGCGGCGACGGCGAGCCGAACGCTCAGGACTGGGCCGACGTCGCCGACACCATCTCGTACGAGATCGTCACCCGCATCGGCGGACGCATCGAGCGCCGCCATCTCGGAGCCACCGGATGAACCTGCTGAACAAACGCGCGCTCGGAATCTCCGCGGCGCTCGTCGGAATCGCCGCGGCCGGAGTCGCTACCGAACTCGTCGGTCGCCGGCGCCGATCTCGGCGCATGGACGCCGGCGAGGACGTACCGTTCGGCTCGCTGCACTCCGAGCCCCGGCCGTTCGTCGCCAGCGACGGCGTACGTCTGCACGTCGAGGTGGACGAGGCCGACGACCCGACGTCCGCCGTAACGGTGATATTTGCCCACGGTTGGGTCCTCGACCTCGACAGTTGGCACTACCAGCGCGCGGCGCTACGCGGCGACGTCCGCATGGTCTTCTACGACCAGCGGTCACACGGCCGCTCCGGGCGCGCGACCCGAAACGGCTCGACCTTCGAACAGCTCGGCCGCGACCTGCGCGACGTCATCGAGCAGACAACTCCCGAGGGCCCAGTCATCCTCGTCGGCCACTCCATGGGCGGGATGACGATCATGTCGCTCGCCGAGCACTTCCCCGACTTCGTCCGCGAACGCGTTGCGGGAGTGCTGCTGTGTGGTACGAGCGCGGGCGGACTACTACCCGCCGGCACACCACTGCGCACGGCTGCGAACCGCCTGGAACGAGTCGGCTTCGCGATCACGCCGTTCCTCGCGCTCGGCCGGCGGATCGGCAGCAACCGCTCGTCTCGCCGGCTCATCGTCGGCCCGGAGTCGCCGGACCGATACGTCGACATGACGACCCAGATGCTGCGGCGTACGCGCACCCACGTACTCCTCGACTTCCTCCCGAACTTCGGCGGATTGGACGCGTACGAGGCGCTCGCGACGCTGCCGGGCAAGTCGACGGTCGTCGTGAGCGGTACGGACGACCAGCTCACCCCGCACAAGCACAGCATCCGCATCGTCGACCGGCTCCCGGGCGCCCGACTCGTTGTCGCAGACGGCGCCGGACACATGGTGCAGCTCGAACGCCACGACCTGGTCACCGCCACCCTCGACGACCTCATCGACCAGGTGACCGACGAGCGGGAGACCGCATGACCGCCCTCAACCGGCACGCTCTGAACGTCCTCGACGCCAGCCCCGACGACGCTGAGGCGGTGCTCGCCGTCATCCGACTGTCGTTCGGCGCCCGGCCCGTGCTCGACCCGCCGTCGACGGCCGCCGACGAGACGATCGAGTCGGTCGCCGCCGCGCTGGAGGAGTCCGGTGGCCTGCTCGTCGAGCGTCGAGGCAAGCCGATCGGCGCAATGCTGTTCGACGAGACACGGCCGCGGATGCTCGGGTTCCGGCGTGTCAGCGTCGACCCCGACCACCAGGACCGCGGAGTCGCTTCGGCGATGGTCGGCGTGGCCGAAGACACCGCCGAGGAACGCGGCTGCGACGGCATCTGGCTCAATGTCCGTGAGGAGCTGCCCGACAACGTCGAGTTCTGGACCCGTCGTCGCTACATCCCGATGGGACGCAACGCCGAGATGATGGAGTTCGGCAAAACGCTGTGGCTCGGGCGTGAGCTGGCGACCGCCGAGTCGACCCGGGAGTTCGGCGAAGCGCTTGCCACCCTGCTCCAGCCCGGCGACCTGCTCGTCATGTCCGGAGAGCTCGGAGCGGGCAAGACGACGCTCACACAGGGAATCGGGGCTGGGCTGGGCGTACGCGGACCGGTGACGTCGCCGACTTTCGTCATCTCGCGGAAGCATCCGAACCTCGGCGACGGGCCCCCGCTGCAGCATGTGGACGCGTACCGCATCGACGATCCCGCCGAGCTCGATGACCTTGATCTCGACATGGCCGCCGACTCGTCGGTGACCGTCGTCGAATGGGGCGCCGGCAAGGCCGAGCAGCTCGCCGACTCGTGGCTCGACGTACGCCTCGAACGCCGCAAGGGCACTGTGCTCGATCCGCTCGGCACGATCGTTCCAGAGGAGTCGGGCGAAGACATGCGCGTCGTCACGGTCAAGCCGCACGGGAAGCGGTGGGTCTGGGCGCCGCTGCGGTCCACGTTGCTGGCCTGACTCGCAACTCGCGCCACGGCGGCAGACCGAGCCCGCGCCGGATCCGCAGCACCCGTACGCTGAGCGCGTGCTGGTCCTCGCGTTCGACACTGCCTCCCCGGCGATCACCGTTGCCCTCCATGACGGCAACGACGTACTCGCCGCGATCGACTCCGTCGACGCCATGCGACACGGCGAGTTGCTCGCCCCCAGCATCGAGCAGGTGCTCGCAGAAGCCGGTGCCGACCGGAGAGACCTCAGCGATGTCGCCGTCGGCGTCGGCCCCGGTCCGTACACCGGGCTGCGGGTCGGAGTCGTGACCGCCCGTACGCTCGCGGCCGCATTGTCGATCGAGCTGCACTGCGTCTGCTCGCTGGACATCATCGCGGCCGCGGTATCGACCGAGGTGCCGTTCGTCGTGGCCACCGACGCCCGGCGCAAGGAGATCTACTGGGCCCGCTACGACGCTGCCGGTGAACGGGTGACCGGGCCCGACGTCGCCCGGGCCGACGCGATCGACCATCCACAGCAGCTGCCCGCGTACGGCCGCGGTGCACAGCTGTACGCCGACGTGCTTCCGTTCGCCGGCGGGCCGCTGGACCCCGACGCGCGCGTACTCGCCGCCGCGGTCGCACACCGACGCATACCCGAGGTCGAGCCGGAGCCGATGTATCTTCGGCGCCCCGACGCAACCCCGCCGGGAGCCCGCAAGCGGGCGACGGGATGATCGATCGCGCCACGAGCGCCGACGTGGCCGCGCTTGTCGAGATCGAGCGGCTGTGCTTCGGCGCCGAGGCGTGGTCGGAGACCCTCGTACGCGCTGAGCTCGATGCGCCGTCGCGCACCGTCGTGGCGTATCGCGACGGAAGCGCTGTCGTCGGGTATGCGAGCGTGATGGCCACCGCAGACCTCGCCGACCTGCAACGCATCGCCGTGCGACCCGATCGGCGCGGGCGCGGGTCCGGACGCCGCCTGCTGGATGAAGCGATGCGGGTCGCGGCGCTCGGCGGAGCCGACCGAATGCTGCTTGAGGTGGCCGCCGACAACCACACGGCGATCGCGCTGTACGGCTCTGCCGGGTTCGGCGAGATCGGCAGACGTGTCGGCTACTACGGGCAGGGCCGAGACGCGCTCGTCATGGCACGCACCCTGGAACGCATCTGACTGAGTGGTAGCCGAATGGGTCACCCGTCCGGTACAGTCGTCCCACTTTTGTTACCGGGAGGTACGGAATGCGTACGACTGCTCTACTCGGATCGCTCGTCCTCACTGCTGGGTTGCTCGTCGCGTCCGGTGCGTCGACTGCGGCAGAGCCCACTTCCCATGCGGGCTTGAAGAAGAGCGCTGGCAAGTACGACATCGTCGTCACCAAGGACGTTCCGATCACGATGCCCGACGGGCGGGTGCTCCGCGCGAACATCCATGCGCCGGCCGACCCCGCGACCGGCAAGCCCGCCAAGGGGTCGTTCCCGGTGATCGTCGGCCAGACGCCGTACGGCAAGTCGGGTGCGCAGCCGGCACCGGGATACAACGGGGTGAATCCCTACCTGGTCAAGCGTGGCTACATCGGCGTCGTCGTCGACGTCGCCGGCACGGGCGGCTCCGAGGGCCAGTCGCAGCTGTTCGGAAAGTCGGAGGCTCGCGATGGGCGCCGGGTCGTCAACTGGGCCGCGAAACTGCCCCACAGCAACGGGAAAGTCGGACTCCTCGGCATCTCGTACCTCGCGATCGACCAGTTGTTCACCGCCGGAGCCGTAGGCAAGAACTCCCCGCTCAAGGCCGTCTTCCCGATCGCCGCATCAGTCGATCCGTACCGCGATCTGTTCACCAGCGGGGGAGTCGTCAACCTCGAGTCATCACTCGGCCTGCTCGCTGCGTACCTCGGCGTACGTACGACGACGCCGTTCTCCGAACGCCCGGACAATCCACTCGATGCGTTCCGGCTGAGCCTCGAGCACGCTTTGGCGGGCATCCCGTTCGAGCTGACCACCGCTCTCGACGCTCTGCTGCAGGGAGACCGCGTCTACGACGGCGACTACTGGCAGGAGCGCGCGCCTGAGAGAGTGCTGCGGCGGATCGTTCGCAACAACGTAGCGGTGTATCTCGTCGGCGGTCAGTGGGATGTGTTCCAGCGCGGAGAACCCTTGCTGTACAGCGGTTTGCAGAACGCCGCAGCAGGGAGACCGGTCACGGCGCCGATGGCTCCGGGTCAACAGGCCGACCCTCGGTATCAGTTGCTCACGGGTCCGTGGACCCACGCCAACCCGGGAGCCGGGGCAAAGCTCAACCGCCTTCAGCTGCGGTGGTTCGACCGATGGCTGAAGGGTCGCAACACCGGGATCCTCAAGACGCGCAAGCCCCTGCATGTCATCGAGCCCGGAGGTCGTAGCTACGACGCCGCACGGTATCCGCTACGCAACGCGCCGACGCGACGCTTCTTCCTGCAATCCGGCGGGGCACTGTCTCGTACGCCGGCGCCCGCCGACGACGGTGGCGACCACGTTGTGTTCACCGGACTGTCGCCGCTGTGTACGCGTTCAACCGATCAGTGGGCGGCAGGCGGTCTCAGCGGGCTACTGGCGGGCACGCCCTTCGACTGCACGAAGCATCGCGTTCCGCGCGGCCCGGGCCCGGGTGAGGTCGCGTACTCGACGAAGCCGTTCGCGAAGCCGACCACCCTCGCGGGACCGATCGGAGTGACGCTGCGCGCGAGATCGACCCAGCTCGAGTCGATGTTCGTCGTACGCCTGGACGACGTGGCGCCCGACGGCACGGTCACCGAACTGACCGGCGGCGCGCAGCTGGGGTCGCAGCGTGCGCTCGACCGCTCGCGTAGCTGGCCGTCCGGTGAGCGCGGCGGGTACTCCGTTCCGTACCACCCGATGACCCGCGAGTCGCAGCGGCCGGTGATGCCGGGCAAGACCACGCGCTACGACATCGAGGTACGCCCGGCGTTCCTGACCGTCCCGAAGGGCCACCAGCTGCGTTTGACGATCGGTACGGGTGACCTGCCACATCTGCTTCCGCCGCCGCTGCGACTGCCGATGCTCATCGGCGGGATCTACGACGTACGTCACGAGTCGGGCGCACAGTCCTGGGTCGATGTGCCGGTCAAGCGTTGAGCCGGAACTTCCGACCCGGGGAGCCTCAGCGCGGATCGCGTACGGCTCGGTCGAGCCGGTCGCGGAGAGCCTGGCAATGTGCGCGGAACTCGTCCGGGCCGACGATCGTGAAGTCGACGCCCATCGACAGCACGATCGCCGCGATCCATTCGTACGAATGCCCCCACAGATGCGCTACGCAACGCTGCGACGCGAGTGACTCGAGCTCGACCTCCTGGGTGAGGAGCCGGTCGGCGGCCGTGGAGAGCGGGGCATCGAGCATCAGCTCGGTGCGTATCGGCGGTGTCGAGTCGTCCTGATGGATCGCGGCGGCGTCGCCGGGGATGTCACGAGGGTCGAAGTCGCGCTGCCAGGCGAGTCCGGCCATCCGGTCAGTGCGGAACGTACGCCAGTCGTCGCGTTCGAGATCCCAAGCCAGGATGAACGTACGCGACTTGTGCACGACGAGCCGGTACGGCTCGGCACGGCGAGCTCCGAGCTCGCCGTCGGCCCCGTACGTGAAGGTGATGACGCGGTGCTCGCGCGCGGCATCGCCGAGCTCGTCGAGGGGTGACGCCTCACGCATTTCCGGCCCGCTCCTTTTTGTATCTATCACGCATGGGTACAAACCTATTGGAGCTATGCGTGATAGATACAAAACCTGAGGCGGCGGCAGTACGCCCGCAGGCTACGCTTCGGTAATGCGCGACCTCACGTACCCGTCGGTGATCCGGACCGCCAAGGTGGCGTTCAGGCTGCTCGGCTTGAAGTTCCAGATGTCCGGCACCGAGTACGTGCCGCGCAGCGGCGGCGCGATCCTGGCGATGAACCACGTGAGCTACGTCGACTTCATCTTCGGAGGTCTCGCGGCGCATCCGAGCAAGCGGCTGGTGCGGTTCATGGCCAAGCGCGAGGTGTTCGACCATCGCATCGCCGGTCCTGTCATGCGATCGATGCATCACATCTCGGTCGACCGCGCCGACGGGCTGGCTTCGTACCGCGAAGGCGTCGAGTACGCGCGTGCCGGTGAGATCGTCGGTGTCTTCCCGGAGGCGACGATCAGTCGGTCGATGGAGCTCAAGGAGTTCAAGACGGGTGCGGTGCGGATGGCGGCCGAGGCCGGCGTACCCGTCATCCCGATGGTGCTCTGGGGCACTCAGCTGATCATGACCAAGGACCACCCGCGCGATCTGTCCCGCGGCAAGACGATCGCGCTCCACGTGGGCGAGCCGATGCTGGTCGACGGTTCGGATCCGGTAGGCGACACTGCACGCGTACGAGATCGCATGAGCGGTCTGCTGGAGCATGCGATTCGCGCGTACCCGGTTGCACCCGACGGTCAGTGGTGGGCGCCCGCATCGTACGGCGGTTCGGCGCCGACGCCCGAGGAGGCACAGCGCCTCGACGATGAGGAGAAGCGCCGTCGCGCAGAGCGTCGGGCGCGTACAACGCCGTGACGACTCGGCGGAGTTGCTGCGTGACCGATAGTGACAACTGGCGACTGTCCCATTAGGGTCCTCTCGACCGGCTCAATGCCTTCGAGGAGGACCCCATGTCAGAGTCCAACCCGACAGGTCGCGCGGCGACATATCGCACCTTCGACGAGGTGCAGGAGACGCTGAGCCCGGCGGAGCAACGCTTCGAGCGGGGACGCCGCACGATCGGACTCTTCGCCGGACCGATCGTCGGAATCCTTGTCTACCTGCTGTGTGCGCCGCTCGACGCACCCCAGCAGCGGCTGGCGGGGATCCTCTCGTTCGTCATCATCTACTGGATCTCCGAGGCGATCCCGATCCCGGTGACGTCGATGCTGGCGATGTGCCTGATCGTCGTCACCCAGGTCGCGCCCGCCGACGAAGTGTTCGCGTTGTTCGGCAACTCGACGATCTTCGTGTTCATCGGCGGGTTCATCATCGCCGAGTCGATGCGCAAGCACGGACTCGATCGGCGGTTCGCGTTCGCCATGCTGAGGCTGCCGTGGGTCGGCGACTCGACCGTACGAATCATCATTGCCTTCGGCGTCATCACGGCTCTGTTGAGCGGGTTCGTGTCCAACACGGCAACCGCCGCGATGATGATGCCGATCGCAGCGGGCATCGTCGGGTTCCTCGCCAACAGGCTCGTTGCGCAGTCCGATGAGGACGCCGACCCGAACCGGCTCCGTTTCGCCACCGCGCTGATGCTGATGACCGCGTACGGCGCGAGCGTCGGCGGGCTCCTCACTCCGGTCGGCAGCCCGCCGAACCTCATCGGCCGCGAGTTCATCGAGCAGAACACCGATGAGTCGATCCCGTTCTTCACCTGGATGCTGCTCGCGTTCCCGCTCGTACTGCTCATGTTCCTTGCGTTGTGCCTGATTCTCGTACGCCTCAACAAACCGGAGGCGAAGCGCATCGAGGGCGTCGAGCAGTACGTACGTGAGGAGCACGCGAAGCTCGGGCCGATGGGCAAGGGCGGCCGCAACACGCTGATCGCCTTCGGCGTCGCCGTTGTGCTGTGGGTGTTCCCCGGCGTGGTCGCACTCTTCACCGAGGGCGAGGGCGACTTCTACGACGGCGTTGCAGAGCGGCTCGACGAGGGCGCGGTCGCGATCATCGCCGCCAGCCTGCTGTTCCTGTTGCCGATGGACTGGTCGCGACGCAAGTTCACGATCACCTGGAACGACGCCACACGCATCGACTGGGGCACGATCCTGTTGTTCGGCTCGGGAATCGCGCTCGGCGGGCTGCTCGGCTCGACCGGCCTCGCCAAGACGATGGGCGACGAGATCAGCGACCTGCTCGGCGTCTCATCCCTGCTGGGCTTGACGATTCTCGCCACCGTCATCGCGGTGATCATCAGCGAGACCACGAGCAACACCGCGAGCGTCGGCGTCGTCGTGCCGATCATCATTCCGCTCGCCGACGCTGCCGGCGTCAACCCGGTGATCCCTGCGCTGGCTGCGATCTTCGGCGCGTCGTTCGGCTTCATGCTCCCGGTCTCGACACCGCCGAACGCGATCGTCTACGGCACCGGCATGGTGCCGATCACCAAGATGGTGCGCTCGGGCATCGTCTTCGACGTGATCGGCGTCGTGATCATCGTCGCGGGTGTGATGGGCATGGCGACCCTGCTGAATCTCGGCTAGCTGGCGCGGCCGCCCCGTGAAATACCACGGGCCGATAGCAAACCCCGCCGCTCACCAGCAAACTTGCTACGTAGCGGCGTGGAATCCCATGGGTCCGTGGTATTCCACGCCCCCGCGTACGCGCCCGCTAGCGTGGTGGGCATGCCCACGCGATCACTGCCCGAGCCGTCGGACCGGCTGAGCGATCCGGCCGAGCTACTCCCTGCGTACCTCGACTTCTACCGGTCGACGTTGCTTGCCAAGCTCGACGGGTTGTCCGACGATGATCTCCGCCGCAGCATCGTGCCGTCGGGGTGGTCACCGCTGGAGTTGCTCAAGCATCTGCGTTACGTCGAGCGGCGTTGGCTGGTCTGGGGGTTCGAAGCGGCACAGGTCGAGAGTCCGTGGGGCGACAGCGACCCGACGTCCGGTTGGCACATCGCACCCGATGAGTCGTACGAAAGCCTGCGGGCAGAGTTCCTCGCGCAGTGCGCGACCTCTCGCGAGATCCTCGCGCGCTCAGACCTCACCGACCGCGCGAAGGTCGGCGGACGGTTCACAACACTGGACGAGGCGCCGTACCTGAGCTGGATCCTGTTCCACCTCGTGCAGGAGTACGCCCGCCACGTCGGTCACCTCGATGTTGTACGCGAACTGCTGGACGGATCGACCGGGGAGTGATCGTCCGCATCGTCACCCGACCCGGCGCGCCGCATCTCCAGTCGCACAGAAACAGCCAGCGCGAGGCCGATCGCGACGATGAACGGCACGGCCCAGTCGGCAGGTGCGTTCGCGGGCTTGACCGCTAGTACGAACACATCCCAAGCGGGGCGGAGAGAATCAGTCACCGTCGCGGGCGGGTGGAGGGTCCCGCCGAGATAGCCGGCGGCGCTGAGCGCCGGTGAGACGATCCACGCAAGTACGATCGCCGCCACCCATGCGAGCAGCCGTACGTACGGGCGAACACCGATCACGACCAGTCCCACGACCAACAGCCCCGCTCCGACGTAGCAGGACGCCGTGTACAGCAGCTCGGATCGACTGTCGAGTCCGAGGTTGTAAGTGATGTAGAGCAGCCACGTCGGCAGTGCGCCCGAGAGGCCACACAATGCGATACCGAGCGGCACTCGGCCGAAGTAGGCTCCCGCACCGAACAGCCAGCCGAGCAGCGTTGCGCCGGCAGCGGTTGCCATCAGTGCGGCGAGAACCGCGGCGTTGCCGTCATCGCCGGTCTCGACGTTGCCCAGCACAGAGGTCGACCAGATGCCGGTCACCAGCACTGCACAGGCCAGGCCGGCGAACGATGCTGTGAGTGTCGTCGCCGGCGGCCCGTCGGAGAACAAGGTGAGGAGTCCTGCAAAGGCGCCGCCGACGACTCCGCACAGGACGAGGAGCGCGAGGTAGTCAGTCAGTAACGGCAGTGCGACCATGCGGTCCGCGACGGAGTATGCATCGAGGAGGCCGACGTCGTCCGCGGCACCGCCGATCAACCACGGCAGATAGCCGACAAGCCACCAGGCCAGTGCCGATGCGGGTGCGATGACCGTTACCGGGACAACGGGTTTGCGCATGGGTCTCCCTCTCGAAGGCGACGTTTCGCAGTCAGTCTCCGCCGCAGAGGACAGCCGCGTCATGAGCGTCCGTACTCAGATTCACGGAGCATATGTCGTGTACGAGAAGCCCGTCGCGGGATCGTTGATCGCATCCAGCGCGGCGAGGTCGTCTGCAGTCGGCTCCCACGAGCCGGCGCGTACGTTCGACTCGATCTGCTCGGGCCGAGTCGCGCCGGCGATCACACTCGCGACGCTCGGCTGCGCGGCGAGGCCGCCGATCGCTACGTCGAGGATCCCGATACCTCGCTCCTTCGCGTACGCCTCCAGCGGCTCGATGCGGTCGAAGTCGGCGCTGTCGAGTCGTGCACTCTGCTCCTCCAGCCGGGAGCCGCTCGGCGCGGAGCTGCCGCGGGAGTACTTGCCCGTCAGCAGGCCGTACGCGAGCGGGAAGTACGGCAGGACGCTGACGCCGATCTGCTCTGCCGCGGGTACGAGCTCGAGCTCGGCGGTGCGGTTGTAGAGGGAGTACTCGTTCTGTGCGGACACGAAGCGCTGCGTGCCGGCAGTACGCGCCGTCCAGTCGGCCTCGATCAGCTGCCACGCGGTGAAGTTCGAGCAGCCGAGGTAGCGCACCTTGCCCTCGGTGACGAAGTCGCTCATCGCCTCGAGAGTCTCCTCGATCGGCGTCACGAGGTCCGGCGTGTGCAGCTGGTACAGGTCGATGTGATCGGTGCCGAGCCGACGCAGGCTTGCCTCGACGGCACGGCGGGCGTACCGGCGTGACGCCCGAGCGCCCCAGTCCGGGCCGTTGCTCCCGCGCATGTCCATACCGAACTTCGTCGCCACCACGACGTCATCGCGCCGCGAGCCGAGCGCCTTGCCGAGCATCGTCTCGCTCTCACCGGTCGCGTAGGTGTCGGCCGTGTCGAACAGCGTGATCCCCGCGTCGATCGCGCTCGAGACGACGTTCGTCGTCTGCGCTTGGTCGATACGCGCGCCGAACGCATTGCAGCCGACGCCGACCACGGACACCATCAGGCCGCTGTCACCCAGCGGGCGGTAACGCATGTCAGTCATGCGGTCAGGCTATGCGGCGCCGCGACGGTCTACGTCGTCGCCATCCGGCGGCGCAGCATTCGGCGCACCAGCAGGGCGATGGCAGCGAGCGGAATGCCGAAGGCGACCAGGAAGGGGAGAATTGCGCCCGCGACGGTCGCCACTGCGGTCCAGGCCGTCTGCAGGCCGGACCAGCCCGCGCCGAGACCGGCGAGGAAGCCTGCTTCGTCTGTGTCCTCGGCGACCGGCTCGTCCTTGACCATCGGCCGGATGGACACGTCGATGGTCGCCGTGGTCGTACGCTGGGTGAGCGACTTCTGCTGCGCCTGCAGCGATTCCAGGTCGGCCTGTCGCTTGCCGAGGACGGACTCGAGGCGGATCACGTCGCCGAGCTTCTCGGCGCGTCCGAGCAGCAGCCGGATTCGACGCAGGCTCGACTTCGCGTTGTCGATGCGGCTGTCGACGTCGACCAGCTCCTCGGTCACATCCTTCGCCGTCTGCTCACGGGAGATGACGGTTCCTGCGCCGCCTGCCGACGTCATCGCTTCGTCGAACCGATCCGTGGGTACGACGAGCTCGAGCTGGACGCGGTCGAAGCCGCCGTCCTTGCGGGTCGTGGATCGTTCATCGGCGATGTACCCGCCGAGCCCCTTGATCTTGCCGATGACGTCCTCGCGGGCGTCGGCGACGTTCTTGCTCGAGATCCGAAGGCGGCCGTTCCGTTCGATCGCACGGTCCTGCAGCGCGACCGTCGACAGGTGGTCCTGCTGGTCCTGGGTACGACCGGCCGCCGCATTGTCGGCCGACTCGGCGGCGGCGCCACCGTCGTCGCTCTGGGCGGACGTCGATGCGACCCCCGATTCGTCGTCCCCGTCGCTCGCGCATCCCATCAGGGCGACGAGGGCGATACACATTCCGATGGCCACTCGCACGCTCGTATACCGGCCACCGCGGCTAAGACGTCCCCACATGTCGGCTCCCTGTCGGCTCGAAGGTCGGAGATCGGACGTACGAGCGCGGTGAGCGGTTCCGTCATGTCGGGCTTCTCTGAGTCATGAACCACATCCGGGCACGGAACAACGAACGGTGGCCGGTCGTTTTCGCAGCGTTGGAGACGCAAGTGAGGGAGTGGGATGACAGACCGGCAGAAGCGCAACGACGTCGTGCTTGCCGTCGTACGTGTGGTGCTGGGCGTCGTGTTCGTGATGCACGGCTGGCAGAAGTACGACACGATCACGATCGACGGCGTCGAGTCGATGTTCGACGGGATGGGTGTTCCGTTCCCGTACGCAGCCGCCGTCGGGGTGACGATGTTGGAGCTCGCCGGCGGTGTCGCGCTCGTACTCGGCGTGCTCACCCGGCCGCTGGCTGTGCTCTTCGCGCTGAACATGGCCGGAGCCGTGTACTTCGCCCACTGGGAATCCGGCTTCTACGTCAACGAGGGCGGCTATGAGCTGGTGCTCGTACTCGGTGTCGTGAGCGCGATGTTCGCGGCGATCGGCGGCGGCCGCTACAGCGTCGACCGCTGGCTGGAGAACGGGCGTACGCGCGTCTCGTCGATGACCGGCTGATTTCGGTCAGGACGGTTCAGACGCCGCGCGAGCCGTCGGCCAGCTCGCGCAGGATGTCGAGGTGCCCGTTGTGGCGTGCGGTCTCCTCGACCAGGTGGTTGAGGATCCAGCGCAGGTTGGGGTGCAGGTCACGTGACGGGCGTACGGCCGCCTGGTCGAGGTCGACGTCGGCGACCAACTCGTCACAGCGCTGGATCTGCGCGCGGTACGCCGCGATCACCTCGTCGGCGGTCATCGAGAGTCCCTGCGTCATCTCGCCGTCGGGGTCCTCCTTCGTCCACGGTCCGAGGTCCTCGCCGCCGAGGAACCTGGTCTCGATCCAGTCGAACTCCACCCATCGCAGGTGGTTGAGCAGCGATGCGGGGTTGGTGAGCGGCGAGGTCGCGATCGGTGCGGCCACGACCTGCTCGTCATCGAGGCCCTCGACTTTGGCGATGGCGGTCTCGCGTACGAAGGTCAGCATGGTCTGGAGGACGGAGCGCTCGTCCAGCGCCGGGGGAGTGTCGGTACGAGTCATGCGCACACCCTCTCGTGTACGCCGCTCGGCGTCGAGTCAGTATCGCGGTGCACAATGAAATCGTGAGCGAACCACTGGTGTTGGGCATCGAGTCGTCGTGCGACGAGACGGGTGTCGGCATCGTGCGCGGCACCGAGCTGCTGGCGAACGCCGTCGCGAGCAGCGTCGACGAGCACGTGCGTTTCGGTGGCGTCGTACCCGAGGTCGCGAGCCGAGCGCACCTCCAGGCGATGGTGCCGATGCTGGAGAAGGCGCAGGCCGACGCGGGAGTGGGCATCGACGAGGTCGACGCGATCGCGGTGACGAGCGGCCCCGGCCTGACCGGCGCGCTGCTGGTCGGTGTCGCAGCCGCGAAGGCCATCGCGCTTGCGTACGACAAGCCGCTCTACGGCGTCAATCACCTCGTCGGCCATGTTGCGGTCGACCAGCTCGAACACGGACGCCTTCCGACGCCGTGCGTCGCCTTGCTCGTGAGTGGCGGGCACACCTCGCTGCTGTTGGTCAACGACATCGCTACCGACGTACGCCTGCTCGGCGAGACGATGGACGATGCGGCGGGCGAGGCGTACGACAAGGTCGCTCGACTGATCGGGCTGCCATACCCCGGCGGGCCGCACATCGACAAGGCGGCGGCCGCAGGCGATCCGAAGGCGATCGCGTTCCCGCGCGGGCTGACGGCGCCGAAGGACCGCGAGCGATATCGGTTCGACTTCTCCTTCTCCGGGCTCAAGAGTGCGGTCGCGCGGTGGGTCGAGGCACGTGAGGGGTCCGCAGACGACCTGCCGGTAGCCGATATCTGTGCGTCGTTCCAGGAGTCAGTGTGCGATGTGCTCACCGCCAAGGCCGTCGACGCGTGCGTCGCCAACGGTGCGAAGCAGCTGGTCATCGGCGGCGGCGTCGCCGCCAACGGTCGTCTGCGTGCTCTTGCCGAGGAGCGCGCCGCGGCCGCCGGCGTCGAGGTCCGCGTACCTCGACCCGCGCTGTGCACCGACAACGGTGCGATGATCGCCGCGGTCGGTGCGGAGGTCGTACGAAGCGGGCTGCCACCGTCGTCGCTGTCCATTGCGGCCGACTCTTCGATGCCCGTGACAACGGTCGTCGCCTAACCCGTTGGTGCGCCGGGGAGGCGAGCATCACCTGCGATGAACGTCTATGACTTCCCGCCGATCGAAGCACTCATCCTGGCCGCCTACTGGATGGTCACCAACCTGGCCGAGCTCCTGCAACCGTTGGCGGGCGCATCGAGTGCGGCCGTCGCGATCGTGCTCCTCACCGTCGGGGTACGCGTACTCCTGATCCCGGTCGGCAGATCGCAGGTCAAGGCCGGCATCACCAGGCGGAGACTCGCTCCCCAGATCGCCGAACTGCGTCGCAAGCACGGTAAGAGCCCCGAGCGGCTGCAGCGCGAGGTCATGGACCTGTACGCGAGGGAGAAGGCCTCACCGCTCGCAGGCTGTCTGCCGATGCTTGCGCAGATGCCGGTCCTGATGGCTGTGTACGGCCTGTTCATCCAATCCACGATCGGCGACCATCCCAACGAGCTGCTCGGGCACACGCTGCTGGGAATCCCGCTGGATGTCGGCTTCGTCGGCCAGCTGAGCTCAGGTGCCCTGACCTGGCAGTCCGGAGCGGTCTTCCTGGCCATCGTGCTCGTTGTCGCCGTGGTTGCCCAGGTATCGCGACGGGTACTGATGTCGCCGGGTCCCGACGAGACAGCCGCGCAACCGAGCGGCCCCGCACTCGGTGGGCTGACGCAAGCGCTGAGCTTCATGCCGTTCATGACTGCGGTGATCGCCGCATTCGTACCGCTCGCCGCCGGTCTCTACCTCATGACCACCACTGCGTGGACCTTCGCGGAGAGGGTCGTACTGACCCACTTCCTCGGAGCGTCTTGACCGGTCGACGAGCGGCGCGGTGGCGGGTGGCCGTGCTGATCTGCGCGTACGGCATGCTGGATGGTCTATGATGTCACTGCGCATGCGTACCGCCGCATTGGTCGCGACGCTGGCACTCGCGGCCACGGCCTGTTCCGACGACGGGGGTGCCGACGAGCCCGATGCGGAGCCGACCGGCGGATCCAGTCAGTCGTCACCGACCGAGAGCGATCAGCCCGACGACGATACGAAGCCGACGGGCTGGGGCCCGACCACCGCCGACGTCGACCGGGCGCGTGCGTACGTCGACGACCTCAGCACCGAGGAGCTCGCCGGGCAGCTCGTGATCGCGACGTACGAGGGAACGCAGGCGCCTACCGACCTCGTCCGCGATCTGCATCTCGGCGGCGTGATCGCGATGGAGCCGAACATCGAGTCGGTCGACCAGATCTCCGATGTCAACGAGACCTTGCAGTCCAGGGCCGATCGTGACTATCCACTCTGGCTGAGCGTCGATCAGGAGGGCGGCATCGTCAACCGGCTGAACGACACGATGACGCCGTTCCCGACGTACATGACCTACGGCGCCGCCGGCCGTCCGAAGATCGCTACCCGTGCCGCGCAGGCATCTGGCGAGGAGCTGCGCGCCGCCGGCTTCACGGCTGTCTACTCGCCCGACGCCGACGTCACAGCGGGAGCGCAGGATCCTACGATCGGGAGCCGGTCAGCGGGCGGCAGACCTGCGCTCGTATCGAGAACGGTGCAGGCGTCGCTCGAGGGGTACGAAGAAGCCGGCATTGTGTCCGTGGTCAAGCATTTTCCCGGCCACGGTGCGCTCACCACCGACTCACACGAGGCACTACCGACGCAGCAGGAGCCGTTGAGCCGCGTACGAAAGCGCGACTATCGACCGTTCGTCGACGCGATCGACGCGGGGGCACCCGCCGTGATGATCGGCCACATCGACATCCCGGCGCTCGACGACGGTGTCCCGGCATCGCTCTCGCGCAAGGTGATCACTGGTGAGCTGCGCAACCGGCTCGGTTTCGACGGGGTAGTCATGACCGATGCGATGAACATGGGTGCCATCGTCGACGAGTACGGAGCGGCCGAAGCAGCGGTCATGACCGTCAAAGCGGGTAGCGATCTCGTCCTGATGCCGGCCGACACCCAGGCCGCCGTCGAGGCGATCGCCGACGCGATCGAGTCGGGCGAGATCCCGGAGAAGCAGGCGCGTGCGTCGGCGACCCGTGCCGTCGCCCTGCTGTTGCACGAGGACGCACAGCCCGCGCCGAAGTCGGGCCCCGGTGAGCACAAGCGTGACTCGCTCGCGGCGTCGAAGGCGGCGATAACGGTCGTCGACGGCCCGTGCGAGGGTCCCATCGTCGAGGGAGCCGTTCAGCCGGTCGGCGACGACGAAGCGGTCGACGCGTTCACCGCGGCGGCTGAGCGAGCCGGCCTGGAGGTCGGCGGCGGCTCCACGGTGACGTTCGTCGGTTGGGGCGATACGTCGGGCAGCGGCGATGTCGTGGTGACGACCGACACCCCGTACGCGCTGGGTGACAGCTCGGCGAGTAAGGCGAAGGTCGCGTTGTACGGCGACACTCCGCAGGCGATGCGGGCACTCGTCGCGGTCCTGCAAGGCAAGGCGAAGGCGCCGGGGCGGCTGCCCGTGCGCGTGGACGGTGTGACGCGCGACGGTTGTTGACCACGTACGGCCGCGGGGCTGGTGGTACGCGGGTCGTCAGCGGGGCTGCGACAGCAGGGCGAACATATCGCCCACCTCGCCGAGATGGCGGAGCTTGTCCGGGTTGATCTGATTGCGTAGACCGACGACCGCGTCGGCGCCGACGTCGATGATGAGAACGCCGAGCACGCGACCGTCACCGGTACGCAGGAGCATCGCCGGCTGGCCGTTCGCGTGCGTACGCTCCAGGCGTACGTCGAGCCGATCCCCTTGCCGTAGCAGCCCGAACACGAACCTCGCGACCGCGACCCGACCGTTCACCGGTACCCGGACAGCAGGGGCCTTGCCGCCACCGTCTCCGTAGAAGGTGATGTCGTCGGACAGCAAGCGTTCCAGCGACTCGAGGTCGCCGCCGTCGAGAGCGGCGAAGAACGCGTCGGCGAGCTCGTCCTGTCGCTCGGCAGGCGCGAGCGGGGTGCGCTCGGCCTCGAGATGGCGTTTCGCACGCACGAGCAACTGGCGGCAGTTGGCCTCCGACTTCTCCACGATGGTTGCGATCTCGGCGTACTCGTAGGAGAACACCTCGCGCAGCAGGAACACCGCACGCTCCACCGGTGACAGCTTTTCCATCACGACAAGGAACGCGGCGGAGACCGTCTCGTCGAGCTCGATCCGGTGCACCGGATCGTCGTCGAGGACGGGCTCGGGAAGCCACGGCCCCACGTACGTCTCGCGGCGAGCTCGCGCCGAGCGCGATGCATCGATCGCAAGGCGGGTCGTCACCGTGGTCGCGTACGCGGCCGGGTTCTCCAGGACGGTGCCGTCGCCGAGGGCGCGGTGGAGGCGCAGGAACGCGTCCTGTACGACGTCTTCGGCCTCGCTGACGCTGCCGAGCATCCGGTACGCGATGGAGAACATCAGCGGCCGCAGCTCGTCGTGCTCGGTCGCGAGGTCGGTCATACCTCCAGCAAATCACAGCCGACCTGTCACAGGATCCGAATGCACTCCGTCGGACGGGGAAACGACACACACCTTGGAGGATGAGATGCGAGTTCTGGTAGCAGGGGCGACCGGGGCCGTCGGCCGCCCGCTCGTACGGATGCTGGTATCGGCCGGTCACGATGTCGTCGGTACGACGAGCCGACCGGAAGCCACCGGAGCGGTCAATGAGCTCGGCGCGACGCCGGTCGTCATGGATGGTCTCGACCCGGTGAGCGTACGTAGAGCGGTGCTCGAGACCGGCCCGGACGTGGTGATCCACGAGCTCACCGCGCTGAAGACGATGACGGGCAACATGCGTAAGCTCGACGCCGACTTCGCGGTCACCAGCAGGCTGCGCACCGAGGCGACGGACAGCCTGCTCGCGGCGGCACGGGAGAGCGGCGCGAAGAGGTTCATCGCTCAGAGCTTCACCGGTTGGACGAACCAGAAGACCGGTGACGGTCTCGCGACGGAGGACGAGCCGCTCGATCCGCACCCGACGAAGCACTCACAGAAGACGCTCGCGGCCATCGCCCATCTGGAGAAGGTCGTTCCCGCAGCCACCGGCATGACCGGCATCGTGCTGCGGTACGGATTCCTCTACGGTCCCGGCACGGGGTTGGAGCCCGGCGGCGATATGGCGGAGCTGATTCGCAAGGGCAGGTTCCCGGTCGCCGGGGGAGGAGGCGGCGTCTGGCCGTTCGTACACGTCGAGGATGCGGCGAGCGCCACCGTACGCGCCGTCGAGCAGGGGGACGCAGGGATCTACAACGTCGTCGACGACGACCCGGCGCCGGTACGCGACTGGTTGCCGGCGATGGCCGAGGCAATCGGTGCGAAGCGACCGATGCGAGTCCCTCGGTGGCTCGGCCGGATCGTCGCCGGCGACCATGCAGTTTCGCTGATGACGAGTGTGCGCGGGTCGTCGAACGCCAAGGCGAAGCGCGAGCTCGGCTGGGAGCCCAGCTACCCGTCGTGGCGCGAAGGATTCCGTACCGGCTTCGGGTGACCCCGCTGCAGGGCATAGTCAACGCAACGGAAATCGTGTTGGCTGTCCTGTGACGTACGACACGATCGACTGTTGTCGAGAGGGAGCCCAGATGAATATCCGCGTAGTTCTTGGTGTGCCGGTCGCTGCAGGGCTGATCGCATCGGCCTTGAGCGCTTTGCCGGCGAACGCAGCGCCGGCCGACGAACATGCACCGCGCGGTGTCTCGTACCAGCGGTTCGATGACAGTGACGGCTTCCTCGACGGGAAGTTCAAGGACGTTCACCTACGTGGCGACCGCCTTGCGCTCGGCCGGCACACCAAGCGAACGACGATCTACCGCGACCCGTTCGGCTCGAAGCAGGTCCGTCGCTACGACGTCGGCAACTGGACGTCGCCGGTCGTACGCCTCGGCTTCAAGGCGACGGAGGCGATTCCGTCCTGGAACGCGACGACGCCGACGGGAAGCTGGGTCGAGACGCGGTTCCGCGGCAGGCACGCGGACGGCAGCTGGACGAAGTGGTACGTGATGGGCCGCTGGACCAGCGGCATGGACTTCAAGCGCGGCGACATCCACCGGACCTCCGTCGACGGGCAAGGCGACGGTGACGGCACGGTCTGGACCGACACCTTCTCCGCCGAGGACGGCAAGGAGGTCAAGGCGTACCAGCTGCGCGTACGCCTGCTGCGTCCGCACGACGCCAAGAAGAAGCAGGTGCCGACCGTCAGCGCCGTCGGCGCGATGGCATCCGAGGACGGCGGCGAGCCCGGCGCGACGAGCGAGCCGACCCTCGACCACGCGGTAGAGCTCGACGTGCCGCAGTTCTCACAGAACATCCACCGCGGGGAGTACCCGGAGTTCGGTGGCGGCGGGCAGGTCTGGTGCTCGCCGACCTCGACCACGATGGTGCAGTACTCGTGGGGCAAGAAGTACCACGTCAAGAAGCGCGACCTGCGCGACATCGACGCGCCCAACGGCGACCCGCAGGTCGACTACGCGGCCATGAACGCATGGGACTACACCTACGAGGGCGCGGGCAACTGGCCGTTCAACGCGGCGTACGCATCGACCTTCGGGCTCGAGACTTTCGTGACCAGACTCCGTTCGCTCGCCGAGGCGGAGCGGTTCATCGACGCGGGCATCCCCGTGATCATCTCGCTGGCATTCACCGAGGAGGAGATGCCCGAGGCCGGCTACGGCACCGACGGGCATCTGATGGTGCTCCGCGGCTTCACCGAGGACGGCGACCCGATCCTGAACGACCCGGCGTCGGACTCCAACGAGGGCGTACGAAACGTCTACACCCGCGAGAACTTCGAGAAGGTGTGGCAGCAGTCGTCCGAGGGCGTCGTCTACATCTACCACCCGAAGAACGTCGCCCTGCCGGACAACGTCGAGGGGGCTCCCGCCAACTGGTAGTCAGCGCAGGTCGGATCGGGCCACGCGGCGAACGAGGTATGCGCGGCCCGCACCGTCGACTCTGGTCATCACGATCGTCGCCGGAGTTGAGCCGCGTAGCTTGAGCCGCGCGACGAGTTGGTCCGGCACGATGTCGACGCCGCGCTTCTTGACGGTCAGGGAGCCGACGTCTCGGGACCGCAGCGCCGCTCGTAGCTGCTTCTCGCGGTACGGCAGCTCGTCGACCACCTCGTACGCAGTGGCGAACGGCGTGTCGACGAGGCGGTCGCTGCCGACGTAGGCGATGTGCGGATCGAGTAACCAGCCGTCGGTGTGCGCCACGACGGCGGTGACGAGGTGAGCACGGATGACCGCGTCGTCGGGTTCGTACAGATAGTTGCCGGGCGCGCGAACCGCCGCGTCGCCTGGGGCGTCGTCCTCGGTCAGCGTCGCGCCGCTGGGCAGCACTGTTGCGCGACGGTGTGAGCTCGCGAGCGGCATGCCCCACAGACAGGCCTCCACCAGATCGCCTCGGTCGCTGACCCACTCCGCCTCGACGCCTGCCGGCACCAGGTCGTGGTCGATGCCGGGGGCGACCTTGGCCGCCGCCGACCTCGTCAGCAGCCCGGTGACGAAGTCCCAGTCGGGCGTGCACTGTCGCGGGTCGAACCTGCGCCCGCGCCCGTCGCGTCGAGCCGGGTCGACGAATGCGATCCCGTACTCGGTCGCGTCGACCGTGGTCGCGTCGGCGACCCGGACCGAGCCCCGAAGGGCCAGGGCGTCGAGGTTCGCGGCGGCGATGCGCGTACGTAGCGGGTCGATGTCGACGCCTTCGGCGGTGACGCCTGCCCGCCCCAGCGCGAGGAGGTCGCCGCCGATCCCGCAGCCCAGATCGATCGCCGAGTCGATTTCGTGCCTGCGTACGCGCTGTGCGCGATGCGCCGCGACCGGGCTGCGCGTCGCCTGCTCCAGGCCGTCGGAGGTGAAGTACATGGCCGCGGCGTCGCTGCCGAACTTCGCGACCGCCTTGCGTCGCAGACCCGCCTGCTGGATTGCCGCCGCGACGAGGTCGGAGTCGTACGCGCGGCGAAGCCTGGTGCCGAGCGCGAGCTCGGACTCGGTGTCTGCGGCGGCCTCGACCTCACCGAGGAGCGCTTGGCCGTCGGGCGCCAGCAATCGTTCGAACGCCTCGACTCGCATGCCGCAATCCTCGCATCGGGTGCCTACGCTGGCACTCCCTCGGACCGAGTGCTAGATTCGGCGTTAGCACTCTCCAAGTCAGTGTGCTAACGGTCTTTCGGGCGTACGACCCCCGCGACGGCGTATGCCCTGACCAGCAGTTTCAGTCTGTACACGTGCGAAAAGGAAGGTCGACACAGTGTCGGTCAGCATCAAGCCGCTCGAAGACCGGATCGTCGTCAAGGCGCTCGAGGCCGAGCAGACCACCGCGTCCGGGCTGGTCATCCCGGACACCGCCAAGGAGAAGCCCCAGGAGGGCGAGGTCCTCTCGATCGGTCCGGGTCGCGTTGACGACAACGGCAACCGCGTACCGCTCGACGTCGCCGTCGGCGACAAGGTCATCTTCAGCAAGTACGGAGGCACCGAGGTCAAGTACGGAGGCGAGGAGTACCTGATCCTCTCCGCCCGTGACGTCCTCGCCGTCGTCGAGAAGTAAGCCCGACCGCCCAGCTGCCGTACCCGCGAGGTGACGGTGTGCTGGGCGGCGCTCTTTAGGAGAGGTAATGCCAAAGATTCTTGAGTTCGACGAGGATGCTCGTCGGGCACTCGAGCGGGGGGTCGACTCCCTCGCAGACACCGTCAAGGTGACGCTCGGTCCGAAGGGCCGCTACGTCGTCCTCGACAAGAAGTGGGGTGCACCCACGATCACCAACGACGGCGTGACCGTTGCGCGCGAGGTCGATCTGGACGACCCGTTCGAGAACCTCGGCGCACAGCTCGCGAAGGAAGTCGCGACCAAGACGAACGACATCGCGGGTGACGGTACGACCACTGCCACCGTCCTCGCGCAGGCGATGGTGCACGAGGGTCTTCGGGCGGTCGCCGCGGGCGCCAACCCGGTGGCTCTCAAGCGCGGTATCGACAAGGCCGTCGAGGCCGTCACCGCCAAGCTCGCCGACGCCGCTCGCGACGTCGACGACAAGCAGGACATGACCCATGTCGCCACCATCTCGGCGCGCGACGCGCGCATCGGCGAGCTGATCGCCGAGGCGTTCGACAAGGTCGGCAAGGACGGCGTCATCACCGTCGAGGAGTCCAACACCCTCGGCACCGACCTCGAGTTCACCGAGGGCATGCAGTTCGACAAGGGCTACATCTCGCCGTACATGGTGACCGACCAGGAGCGTATGGAGGCCGTCCTCGACGACCCGTACATCCTCCTGCACCAGGGCAAGATCTCCTCGGTGCAAGACCTGCTTCCGCTGCTGGAGAAGGTCATCCAGGCCGGTAAGCCGCTTTTCATCATCGCCGAGGACATCGAGGGCGAAGCGCTCTCGACCCTGGTCGTGAACAAGATCCGCGGCACGTTCGTATCGACCGCGGTCAAGGCACCGGCGTTCGGCGATCGCCGTAAGGCGATGCTGCAGGACATCGCGGTTCTGACCGGTGGCCAGGTCATCGCCCCCGAGGTCGGGCTCAAGCTCGATCAGGTCGGCCTCGAGGTTCTCGGCCACGCGCGACGCGTCGTCGTGACCAAGGACGCCACCACGATCGTCGACGGCGGCGGTGAGCAGACCGAGGTCGACGGCCGGGTCAACCAGATCAAGGCCGAGATCGAGGCCAGCGACTCCGACTGGGACCGCGAGAAGCTCCAGGAGCGCCTCGCGAAGCTGGCCGGCGGCGTTTGCGTCATCCAGGTCGGCGCTGCCACCGAGGTGGAGCTGAAGGAGAAGAAGCACCGCATCGAGGACGCCGTGTCCGCAACGCGTGCTGCCATCGAGGAGGGCATCGTCGCCGGTGGAGGGTCCGCCCTCGTACACGCGACGACCGGGCTCGATATCGATGTCGCGGGCGACGAGCGTGTCGGCGCCGAGATCGTCCGCCGCGCGGCCGACCAGCCGCTGCGCTGGATCGCCGAGAACGGCGGCGAGTCCGGTGAGGTCATCGTCTCGAAGGTCCGTGAGGCTGGTGTCGGCAACGGTTACAACGCCGCGACCGGCGAGTACGGCGATCTGGTCGCGCAGGGCGTGCTCGACCCCGTGAAGGTGACGCGCAGCGCGCTCGCCAACGCGGCGTCGATCGCGGCCATGCTGTTGACGACGGAGACGCTGGTCGTCGACAAGCCGGAGGACGACGACGAGGCCTGATCTCGTGTCGTGACGGCGGGGCCGGCTCTTCTCGAGACCGGCTCGAAGTCAAAGGCCCGGCGGACATCGGGCGTGCCGATGTCCGCCGGGCCTCGTCGTCGCTACCGCGATTGCGTCTCTGCCCGCGGGCGACTTCGTGCGTCTCAACTCCCCAGCGAGACAAGGTTAGGCTAACCTATGCTTCGTCGGTGTGCAAGGACCGAAGTTGCCCAGGCGCTGGCAACAGACCCGGTTTCGTGCCAATCTTGACCCCGCACCGCGCTATCTGCGCGGGAGGGAGTTGTCGACACCGGGGGCAATGGCTGCTGATGGTAACCAGCGACGATGTCGATCTGTCGCGCATCGTGATCCGTGCGCAACGCGACGAATCGACGTTGAACCTGCTGATGCGCGAGGTTCGCACGGTCGCGATCCGCTACTGCCGGGCGCGGCTCGGTACGTACCCAGGCGGGCGTCAGCTGGCCGAAGACGTTGCGCAGGAGATCTGTGTCGCGGTTCTGCAGGCCCTGCCGACCTATGACGAGCGCGGTGTCCCGTTCGAGGCTTTCGTCTATGCGATCGGCTCGCGAAAGGTTGCCGACGCCCAGCGGTCGCTGAGCCGGTCGAAGCTCGTACTCGTCGATGAGATGCCCGATGAGGTCGATGAGGAGCCGGGCCCGGAGCAGCGCGCAGTTCGCTCCGGTGAGTTCGATGAGGCGATGGGCCTGATGGCCGAACTCCCCGACAACCTGCGCGAGGTCCTGCTGCTGCGGGTGGCGCTTGGGCTCAGCGCCGAGCGTACGGGCGATACGCTCGGGATGAGCCCCGGAGCCGTACGCGTCGCGCAACACCGCGCGCTGAAGAAGCTCCGGTCGATGTGTGCACGGGCGACGGCGACAGGAGGTGTGCGGGCATGAGCAACGATGTGCTCGACCTCGACGGTATCGCCGCCGATGACGCTCTGATCGAATCGCTGCGGGCGGGCGCCGGTCGCGCCGACCTGCCCGACGACGATCCGGCCGTCGATCTACTTCTCGCGGTCCGCGATGGCGCTCAGGCGCCCGCCGAGGACGCCCCGGTGCAGGCGGGTACGCCGCGCCGGCTCGTATCGGGTGCGGTGGCGCACCGTCGCGCGATCGCCGTTGCCGTGGTCGCGGGCATCGCGGCGACGACTGGTTTCGGCGCCGCCGTCGCCGGTGATCCGGCGGCCGCGTTCAAGTACATCTTCGATCGCGGGGTCGACATCGGCAGCCGGGTCGGATCTCCGGGCGGGAGCTCCACTGGGGCCGCCGGCGGCATCGTCGAGCCGCCGCATGCGGTCGGTATGCAGACGACGCCGCTGCGGCAAGGCTCGGCTGCGGCGCCGCTCAGCGACACCCGCGAGGACACCTCGGTCGGTTTCGTACGCGATTCCGACTACTGGATCGTGCCGACTCCCCGTGGCCTCGAGGAGGATTCGGCCAACGAGGGCGACTCCTCCGAGAACGACGGCGTCACGGCGGCCGACGAGTCGACGATCGGCGTCGACGACGGGCCGGACGACTCGCCGACGACACGAGACCAAGACCCGACGGTCGACACCGACTCCACCGACGAGGTGGACGGCCCGAATAAGGACCCACAGACCGACGACTCGGATCCGTCCGACGGCCCGACCACGACGATCGTCGAGTCGCCGACGCTCGACGATCCGACGGAGACGCTGCCGACGGAGCCGACGCCGACGGAGACGGATCCGACGGAGTCAGACCCGACCGAGTCGTACCCGACGGAGACGGATCCGACCGAGTCGGATCCGACCCCGACGACTCCCACCGAGCCGACCACCGAGACACCGACCGAATCACCGAGCGAGTCGACCTCGCCGTCGTCTCCCGCGCCGACCACGAGCTCGCCGACGACGCCGTAGGCGGAGGCCTCGTACGGCCGTTCGACTACCCGCCTGCCGGATTCCTCGTACCTGTCGGCATTCCGTCCTGCATGGGTTCAGAAAAGACGCGGCGACGCGCGGAGCCGCCATTTCGGTTCTGTCGCTTGGCGGCTTCCCCGAACCTTAATATGGGATCGGGGTAACGTTCGGATTCGGTGTCACATCCGTACCGGTAGTCGCTGGCGTACCAGCGGGCACGGCAAGCTGTCACTTTGCACGGTGTAGCTGCCGTGCAAAGTGGAGTTTCACCATGTTTACTTGGTAAAGCACCACCCACCGACCCCGCAAAAGCCGACCGAATCGGGAAAGCCGGCAAGCAACCCGGCCCGTAGTTGCGGCTCCCGCGTCGCCGCGTCTTTTGCCCAACCGGAGTAGCAGGGAAAGCCGACAGCGACGATATGCGAAGCGGCGAGTAGTCGAACCGAAGGAAGCGGGAAAGCCGACAGCGACGAGGAGTCGAGCAGACGGGTAGTCGCCCCCAAGAAGCAGGAAAGCCGACAGCGGCGAGGAACCGGGCAAGCGGGTAGTCGTACCAACGAAAACGCAAAGGCCGGCAACTCCCCGCATCCGTCGCCGCGGGGCCTGAGTACGATTGGGTTCTGGCTCGACAACCGGAAGGTCGCATGGACGTCAACGCCGCTGGAGTACCCGAGAAGTTCGCGCCGCTGGGCCTCACGTTCGATGATGTGTTGCTCTTGCCCGGCGAGACCGACGTCGTGCCGGCAGAGGTCGACACGACTTCCCGGCTGACCCGTGAGATCTCGCTGCGTGTCCCGCTTGTATCGAGTGCGATGGACACGGTCACGGAGTCGCGGATGGCGATTGCGATGGCACGCCAGGGCGGCATCGGCGTACTCCACCGCAATCTGTCGGTCGCCGATCAGGCCTACCAGGTCGACCTGGTCAAGCGGACCCAGACCGGTATGGTTCCCAACCCCGTCACCATCGGTCCCGATGCGACGCTGGAGGAGCTCGACCGACGCTGCGGCGAGTATCGCGTGTCCGGTCTGCCAGTCATCGATGCCGACAACCGGTTGATCGGCATCATCACCAACCGCGACCTCCGGTTCACACCGGTCGCCGAATGGGCGACGACAAAGGTCAACGAGGTCATGACACCGATGCCGCTGATCACCGCGCCGGTCGGGATCAGCCGGGCGGACGCCACGGCTCTGCTGCGGCAGCACAAACGCGAGCGGCTGCCGATCGTCGACGAGCAGGGCCGGCTGGCCGGACTCATCACGGTCAAAGACTTCGTGAAGTCCGAGCAGTTCCCCAACGCGTCCAAGGACTCCTCCGGCCGACTCCTCGTCGGCGCGGCGATCGGCTACTTCGGCGACTCCTGGGAGCGCGCGACGACGCTCGTCGAGGCCGGGGTCGACGTACTCGTCGCCGACACTGCCCACGGTCACGTACGCCTGCTGCTCGACATGATGAGGCGGCTGAAGTCCGATCCCGCGACGAACCATGTACAGCTCATCGGCGGCAACGTCGCCACCCGAGCCGGTGCGCAGGCATTCGTCGACGCAGGCGCCGACGCGGTGAAGGTCGGTGTCGGGCCGGGCTCGATCTGTACGACCCGAGTCGTCACGGGCGTTGGCGTACCCCAGGTCACCGCCGTGTACGAAGCATCGCTCGCCTGTCGTCCGGCAGGCGTACCCGTGATCGCCGACGGCGGCCTGCAGTACTCCGGAGACATCGCCAAGGCGATCGTCGCGGGTGCCGACTCGGTGATGGTCGGTTCGATGCTCGCCGGCTGCGAGGAGAGCCCCGGCGACTTGATCTTCGTCAACGGCAAGCAGTTCAAGGCCTACCGGGGCATGGGTTCACTCGGTGCGATGTCGTCGCGCGGTCAGCAGTCGTACTCCAAGGATCGCTACTTCCAGGCCGAGGTCGACAGCGACGACAAGCTCGTACCGGAGGGGATCGAGGGTCGCGTCGCCTACCGCGGGCCGCTCGAAGCGGTCGCCCACCAGCTCGTCGGCGGTGTGCGGCAGTCGATGTTCTACGTCGGTGCTCGTACGATCGCCGAGATGCAAGAACGCGGGCGGTTCGTGCGCATCACCTCGGCCAGCCTGAAGGAGAGCCACCCGCACGACATCCAGATGACCGTCGAGGCACCGAACTACAGCCGCTGAGCAGGCAATGGGTTGATGGTGTCGCAGACGGTACTGATCACCGGGGCGAGCGGCGCCGTGGGGCGGCTGATGCGTCATCGCCTCGCCAGGCCCGCAAGGACGCTGCGGCTGCTCGACGTCGTTGCGCCACAGCCGCCCGACGGCGGTGAGGATGTCGAGATCGTCGAAGCGTCGGTCACCGACGACACGGCCATGCGCGCGGCGTGTGCCGGGGTCGACGCCGTCATCCATCTCGGCGGGATCAGTAGCGAGGCGCGCTGGCAGGACATCCTCGACGTGAACATCGACGGTACGCGGGCCGTACTCGACGCAGCGCGTGCTGCCGGTGTCGCGCGAGTCGTGCTCGCGTCGAGCAACCACGCTGCAGGCTTCCACGAGCGGTCCACGGCGCCGGCCGCCGGCTTGCCGGCCGATGCCGTCGGACGACCGGATACGTACTACGGCGTCAGCAAGCTGGCGATGGAGGGACTCGGCAGCCTGTTCCACTCCAGATTCGGCATCGACGTCACCTGCTTGCGCATCGGTACGCTCGTCGAACGTCCCGCAGACCCGCGCTCGTTGTCGACATGGCTCTCACCCGACGACGGTGCCCGCCTGCTCGAAGCCTGTTTGGCAACCACCGTGCCCGGGTTCCGGATCGTCTGGGGAATCTCACGAAACACCCGGCGCTGGTGGTCGCTCGAGGCCGGTGAGGCCATCGGCTACCACCCGAGAGACGATGCCGAGCTCTACGCCGAGGAGCTGCTCGCCGCCACCGGCGGCGTCGTCCCCGACGAGCCCGAGCAGCGGTTCGTCGGCGGCAGGTTCTGCTTCACCGAGCTCGGAAAGCGCCAGCCGTGAGGTCGTACGGCCGCGGCGCATCCACCGGGTCAGCCGGGCTACGAGGGCGTGTCCGACAAATGCCACGCCGGCTCGCAGACCCGCTCACCTATCGACACGGCATCAACCGACACGGCCTAGGCTGATCCGCATGGATATCGAGATCGGGCGCGCCAAGCGCGGACGCCGCGCGTACTCCTTCGACGACGTTGCGATTGTGCCGAGCCGGCGCACACGCGACCCCGAGGAGGTGTCGGTCGCTTGGCAGATCGACGCGTACCGCTTCGAGTTACCGATCGTGGCAGCGCCGATGGACTCCGTGATGTCGCCGGAGACGGTGATCGCACTCGGGCGCCACGGCGGCCTCGGTGTGCTCGACCTCGAAGGTCTGTGGACCCGGTACGACGATCCGGACACGCTCCTCGACGAGGTCGCGCACCTCGACCACGAACGCGCGACCGCGCGCCTGCAGGAGATCTACCGCGAGCCGATCAAACCGGAGCTGATCACCGCCCGGCTGAAGCAGATCCGAGACGCCGGGGTGACCGTCGCCGGTGCGCTTTCGCCACAGCGTACGAAGCAGTTCGCACAAAGCGTCGTCGACGCCGGCGTCGACCTGTTCGTGATTCGCGGTACGACCGTCTCGGCAGAGCATGTCTCCGGTCAGACCGAGCCGCTGAACCTCAAGGAGTTCATCTACGAGCTCGACGTACCCGTCATCGTCGGTGGGTGTGCGACGCATCAGGCCGCACTGCACCTCATGCGTACGGGAGCGGCGGGCGTACTCGTCGGCTTCGGCGGCGGTGCCGCGCACACCACCAGCAAGGTGCTCGGAGTTGCCGTGCCGATGGCAACGGCCGTCTCCGACGTCGCGGCCGCCCGGCGTGACTACCTCGACGAGTCCGGAGGGCGCTACGTCCACGTCATCGCCGACGGGTCGATCGGCCGCAGCGGCGATGTGGCGAAAGCGGTCGCGTGTGGCGCCGACGCCGTGATGGTCGGTTCACCGTTCGCGCGCGCTGCCGAGGCGCCGGGTCGCGGCTTCCACTGGGGCGCAGAGGCATGGCATCCCGACCTGCCGCGCGGCGAGCGGGTCAACATCGGCTCGGTCGGACCGCTCGAGTCGGTGCTGTTCGGTCCGTCGACCGTCTCCGACGGCACGATGAACCTGATCGGCGCGCTACGGCGGGCGATGTCGACCACCGGCTACACCGATCTGAAGGAGTTCCAGCGCGTCGAGGTGGTCGTGGAGTGAGCGCGCTCGGCCCGCTGATCGTCGCTGCCGCGCAAGCCGAGTCCGTTGCGGGCGACCTCTCGGCCAACGTGCGTACCGCCGCCGCGTACGTGCGCGAGGCGGCCGACCGGGGAGCGCGCGTACTCGTGCTACCCGAGCTCTTCCTCAGCGGGTACGACATGCGCACGATCGGCGAGCGACCGGACGACTGCGATCTGCTCGCGGATGCGATCGACGACGTGCGCCTGGAGCCGCTGCGCGCCGTCGCCGTCGAGACCGGCGTACTCACGCTGGTGGGGGCATCGGTACGCCGCGGCGACGAGCGGACGATCTCGTTGCTCGCGGTCGACGAGCGAATCCGGGTCGTGTACGACAAGCAGCATGTCTGCGGTGACGAGGCCGAGCACTTCGTACCGGGCGACGCGCGTTCGATGCTGACCGTCGACGGCTGGCCGCTCGGCCTCGCCGTCTGCTACGACGGCTGCTTCCCCGAGCATGCCCGGGCCGCGGCCGACGACGGTGCGTTGGCGTACGTCGCCTCGGTTGCGTACACCAAGGGGAGTGAACATCGACGCGACCTCTACTACCGGGCGCGCGCCGTCGAGAACGGCATGTATGTCGTCGTGAGCGGCTTGACCGGCCGGTGCGGCGACGGCGAGTTCGGAGGCGGCACTGCGGTCATCGATCCCGAGGGGCGGGCCATCGACCGGGTGCCGGATATGGCGACGGGCATGGTCGTGACTGCGCTCGACGCGGCCGCGATCGAGCAGACCAGAGCAGAGCATTCGATGTACGCCGACCACCGTGAGTCGCTCGGCCCGCTGGTGCATCACTGATCGCATTCGCTGATCTCGGAGTCCGACTCGCGCGGAAGAATGAGGGTAGGCTAACCTCGGTTCGTTCGACCACCGTCCGACGAGGGATCCGATGACTCATCCGCATGTACGCGCCGCCTTCGGTGCGGCCGCCTGCCTTCCGCTACTTCTCGGCGCCGTCGCGTGTGCCACCGACGCCGAGGTCGAGGGCTCCGGCGGTAAGGGCGCCATTGCCGTGACGGCGAGCGATGACGCCTGCGACCTGAGTCGCGCGGATCTCGACGCCGGACCCAACACCTTCAAGGTGACCAACGACGGCACCAAGGTGACCGAGTTCTACGTGTACGCCGAGGGCGACCGCATCATGGGCGAGGTCGAGAACATCGGGCCGGGACTCTCCCGAGAGCTCGTCGTCGATCTGCCCGCCGACTCGTACGAAGGTGCCTGCAAGCCCGGCATGGTCGGCGACGGCATCCGCGAGGACATCGACGTGAGCGGTGAGCCGGCCAAGGATCTGTCCGACTCCGCCGAACTCAAGCAGGCCGCCGACAGCTATGAGCGGTACGTGCAGTCGCAGACCGGCGCCCTGGTCGAGAAGACCGACGAGTTCGTCAAGGCGGTCAAGGCCGGTGACGTTGAGCAGGCGAAGTCGCTCTACCCGGTCGCGCGTACGTACTGGGAGCGCATCGAACCGGTCGCGGAGAAGTTCGGAGACCTCGATCCGGCCGTCGATGCGCGAGAGCCGGACATCGCAGCCGGCGACGAGTTCACCGGGTTCCACCGCATCGAGAAGCAGCTGTGGGTCGAGGGCAACACGAAGGGTATGGAGCCGATCGCGAACAAGCTCCAGACCGACATCGACGAGATCGTCCGGCTCGGCGCGGAGTCGCCGCTGACCGCGCTGGAGCTCGCGCAGGGTTCGAAGAACCTCCTCGACGAGGTGGCCACCGGCAAGATCACCGGTGAGGAGGACGAGTTCTCGCACACCGACCTGTGGGACTTCAAGGCGAACATCGAGGGCTCGAAGGCCGCGATCGCCGCCGTACGCCCGGTGCTCGAGGAGCAGGACCCCGATCTGGTCGCACTGCTCGACAAGCGGTTCGCCGCTCTCGAGAAGGAGCTGAACCAGCACCAGAGTGCAGATGGTTCGTGGACGTCGTACGACCAGCTCAGCAAGGCACAGGTCAAGCGGCTGTCCGACGCCGTAGCGGCCGTGAGCGAGCCGATCAGCCAGGTTGCGGGAGTCGTCAGCGAGAGCGTGTGAGCCGATGACCGATGAACGCCAGCCGGCGACGACCGGCATCCGCCGGCGAACGCTGTTCGGCGCGGCTGGTGCCGGTGCATTGGCGGTCGGTGCGGGTGCGGGCTACCTCGCCCACGGCTCGGCGGGGGCGGCGGACCAGTCGACCGCCGATCCGACCGCCGTACCCGTCGAGTTCGCCGGCGAGCATCAGGCGGGCATCACGACACCCGCGCAGGACCGACTGCACTTCGCTGCGTTCGACGTCATCACCGACCGCCGCGACGACCTCATCTCGCTACTGCAGGACTGGACGGCCGCGGCGCGCGATATGACGGCCGGCAACGAGGTGGGCAAGTTCGGTGCGGTTGCCGGCCCGCAGGTCGTACCTCCCGAGGACACCGGTGAAGCCCTCGGGTTGCCGGCATCTCAACTGACATTGACGATCGGGTTCGGCCCTACGCTGTTCGAGAAGGACGGCAAGGACCGCTTCGGTCTCCGCGAGAAGCGGCCGGAGCGGCTGATCGACCTGCCGCACTTCTCCGGCGACCGGCTGGAGGACGCCATCAGCGGTGGCGACCTGGTGATCCAGGCCTGCGCAAACGACCCGCAGGTCGCGGTGCACGCGATCCGCAACCTCGCGCGGATCGCGTTCGGCCGCGCGTCTGTGCGCTACTCCCAGCTCGGTTTCGGGCGTACGTCGTCGACCTCGCAGGCGCAGATGACGCCGCGCAATCTGTTCGGCTTCAAGGACGGCACCGCCAACATCAAGCTCGAGGACACTGAGACCGTCGAACGCTGGGTGTGGGCGCAGACGGGTGACGGGCCGGCGTGGATGGACGGCGGCAGCTATCTGGTCACCCGCAAGATCGCGATGCGCATCGAGACCTGGGACCGTGAGTCGCTGGAGGGCCAGGAGAACATCATCGGCCGGGCGAAAGGCTCCGGCGGCCCGATGTCCGGAGGCGACGAGTTCGACGAGATCGACTTCTCGGCGAAGGGCAAGGGCGGCGCCCGCTTGATCGACGCCAAGTCGCACGTACGCCGAGCGCATCCGGAGTTCAACGGTGGCGCACAGTTGCTGCGTCGCGGCTACAACTACGTCGACGGCAGCGATTCGCTCGGTCGGCTCTCGGCCGGGTTGTTCTTCATCTGCTACCAGCGCGATCCGCGCGAGCAGTTCGTACGTATCCAGGAGAACCTCGCGGGCCTCAACGCCGACTTGATGAACGAGTACATCGTGCACATCGGCTCCGGCATCTTCGCCTGCCCGCCCGGAGTGGGTACGAACGGCTACTGGGGCGAGACGCTCTTCACCTGACCGATGGTCGATCCTGGGTACGGGTGTCCGTCGCGCTGCCCTGTTTCGTCTCGACGAGCCAGCACATGCGGGCATCGTCGAAGCGGGCAGCCCTTCCGGACCGGCCAGTTACGTGCGGTCAGGCGAACAGCCACTTCTCCATCGATGCGCGGTCGTGCACTCGTGGTGGCGAGCCACGCTGCGCCGTACGGAGTGTTTGGACGTAACCCCACAAGGTGTCAGAGTCGACCCACCCCTGCTTGTGCGCAACCCGCAGTAGGTCCCAGGTGCTCACCGCGCGGATACCGTTCTTCGCGGTGAGCCGCCGCGCCTCGCGGTCGTCGGTGACGAAGAAGCCATTGATCCGACGGCGGAGCATGATCGCGAGGGTCTCCGCCTCGCCCAGATGTTTGTGCTTGGGGTCGCCGGGCTCGGCGAGTTCGGCACGCAGTACGAGCATGTCTCGATGCTCGGCCTCGTCCGGGAACAGCGGGCCACCGAAGATGCCCGCCATCTCGGCCAACGCGGCAAGTCGCGGCTGCCTTGACGAGCGTGCGCATTCTGACGCTACCGAGGCACACCACCGACCGTTGCCGTTGGCGAGTCGCTCCAGAAGGTCAACCCGACTGATGATCACGAAGTTGATCAGCACCGTGTTGTCGGGGAAGAGCACAACGGACACGGCGGCGTCAGAGTCCCAGCGCTTCGGACAAGTCGTCGACGCCGACCTCGGGGAGGTCCGGAGCCTCGACGTCCAAGTTGCCCGCGTCGATGCCGAGTATCCAGGCAAGAGTCGCCTTGCCGATCTCGCCCGCGGCGATGCGTTCGAGGTGGGCCTCTTGCAGGGCGAGTGGGAACCGGCGCTGCGATGCGTCATCCATCCGCTTCGTGATCTCGTCGGTCCCGGGGCCCTGCTCGAGGTTTCTGCGAAGGAGCTTTTGGGTCGAGGCCTCTGCCCACCAGGCGACCAGGTCCGGGGCCGACCCGAGAAGGGCGTTCAGTCTGCGCGAGAGCGCCTCGGTGGAGACTCCCAACGACCACACCAGCTCGGCAAGAGCGACATCACTTTGGTTGTCCCAGTCGATCTGTCGCAGCTTCTCCTCCGGCAGCAGAAGCGCGGCGGCGAACGCGTTTGCGGCGGCCTCATGCTCCTCGGACACGGTCGCGTCCAGACCCTCGTCGTGGTGCTGCAGCGCCAGATGACCAAGCTCATGGGCAATGTCCCAGTTCTCGCGGAACCAGTTCCCGGTGGCGGGTATGGAGATCACCCGGTGCCCGCCGACCGTGAACGAGTAGGCAGTGGAGAGCTCTGCGACACGTACGACATCGATGCGCAGCATCTGCTCGAGGCGATCTGCGAACGGACGGACGAAACCTTGCTCAAGCTGTTCCGCGATCTCAGCTGGCTTCCGCGGCAAATCGCCCAGGGGCACGGGCTCCGGGAACGCCTGCCGGTACGCGAGTGCAATGTCATCGAGGGTCTGGCTGTCACGCTCTCTGCCCGGGACTCCGCGGTCACCGGTCTCATGGTCATAGTTGTGGCGGGCAGCAACGCTCAGTCGGTTGGGGTCGGCGGTACCTGTGATGAGCCAATGGAGGTCTGCGCCAAGCAAGTCGGCGAGCCGGGCGAGTTCTATCGAGGCGAATTGGCGCTTGCCGCTCAGAGCACGCGAGAAGGCATCGGGGGTCATGCCGATGCTCGCTGCGATATCTCGATGCTTGGGTGCAGGACGAACCATCTTGATCGTGTCCGACACCCGATTGCCGACTCCATTCATAGTGCGAGACTAACAGCGAGTTGGGAAAATCCCAACAACCCCGGCGAGCGTGGTCCGGACGGGTTACCAGGTGGGCGGGTGGGTATATGACATCGGGCGTGTCACATTTTGTTACTGAGAGGTAGCGCGAAGACGGACTGCTGCCTAGGCTGGACTCATGTCTGCCGACTCCCCGCATCTCGACACCGTCGCCGACCCCGAGCACGACGTACGCGCGTCGTACGCTGTCGACCCCGCCCGCGCCCGCGCGCTCATCGGGCTGATCCGGGCGAGCGGATCGGAGTCGCGGCGTACGTACTCCCCGCTCACCGGGCAGCCGATCGCCGAGGTGCCGGTTTCGGAGACCACCGATGTCGATGTCGCGTTCGAGCGCGCGGCGAAAGCACAGCAGGCGTGGGCAGATACCGACCTGTCGCTGCGCTCGCGACTGCTCCTCGACCTGCACGATCTGGTACTCGATCGGCAGCGCGAGATCCTCGACCTGATCCAGTACGAGTCGGGCAAGGCCCGTAAGCACGCGTTCGACGAGGTGCTCCACGTCGCGCTCACCGCGCGCTACTACGGGCGTACGCTCAAGCGCCACCTGCGTACGCGCCGGCACTCCGGCGTCTACCCGTTGCTCACCCGAGCCGAGGTCAACCGTGTTCCGAAGGGCATCGTCGGGCTGATTTCGCCGTGGAACTACCCGTACACGCTGGCGCTCTCCGACGGCCTACCCGCACTCGCCGCAGGCAACGCCGTCGTGCACAAGCCGGACAGCCAGACGCCGTTGACGGCACTCGCCGGTATCGAGCTCGTCCGGGAGGCGGGCTTCCCGGCCGACCTCTGGCAACCCGTCTACGGCGCTGGCAGCGTCATCGGATCCGCGATCATCGACCGGGCCGACTACGTGTGCTTCACCGGGTCGACGGCCACCGGGCGCACGGTCGCGGCACGCGCCGCCGAGCGGGTGATCGGCTACTCGCTCGAGCTCGGCGGCAAGAACCCGATGCTCGTCCTCGCCGACGCCGACATCGACCGCGCGGCCGAAGGTGCAGTACGCGCGGCCTTCTCGTCGTCGGGGCAGCTGTGCGTTTCTACTGAGCGGATGTTCGTCGCCGACGCGGTGTACGACCGCTTCGTCGAGCGCTTCGTCGCTCGGGTACGCGCCATGCGCCTTTCGGCCGACCTGACGTTCGACGCCGACATGGGTGCGCTGATCAGCGAGGCGCAGTTGCGTACCGTCGACGAACACGTGCAGGACGCCGTCGCCAAGGGCGCGACCGTGCTCGCGGGCGGCCGCACGAGACCCGATATCGGGCCGCTTTTCTACGAGCCGACGGTGCTCGAGGGCGTGACGCCGCAGATGCGCTGCTTCGCCGACGAGACGTTCGGTCCGGTGGTGTCGCTGTACCGGTTCGGCAGCGAGGCCGACGCCGTGGCCCGAGCAAACGACGGTACGTACGGCCTCAACGCCAGCATCTTCACCCGCGACGTCAAGCGGGCGCGTACGCTCGCCCGCCAGCTGAGCTGCGGCACGGTGAACATCAACGAGGGGTTCGCTGCGACGTTCGCAAGCCCCGATACACCGATGGGCGGCATGCGCGAGTCCGGTCTGGGTCGCCGCCAAGGCGCCGAAGGCATCCATCGCTACACCGAGCCGCAGTCGGTCGCCGATCAGCGGTTGATGCCGCTTGCGAGTCCACGATTCGTCTCCGACGAGCTGTATGCGAAGACGATGACGACCACCCTGCGTCTCCTGAAGCGGACACGTCGCGCATGACTGGCGACAAGACAAGCAGTGGCTTCGACTACGACGTACTCGTCATCGGCTCGGGATTCGGCGGCAGCGTGTCCGCGCTTCGCCTTACCGAGAAGGGATATCGCGTCGGCGTGCTGGAGGCCGGTGCGCGCTTCTTCGACTCGGACTTCGCGGAGACGTCGTTCGACAAGAAGCGCTTCCTGTTCGCGCCGGCACTCGGTTGGTTCGGCATCCAACGCATCGACCTGCTGCGCGACGTACTCGTGCTGTCCGGCGCAGGGGTCGGCGGCGGGTCCCTGGTCTATGCGAACACCCTTTACGAACCGCTCGACGCGTTCTATGGCGATCGGCAGTGGGCGGGCATCACCGACTGGCGCAGTGAACTCGCTCCGTTCTACGACCAGGCCAAGCGGATGCTCGGCGTCAACACGTACCCGCATATGACACCGAGCGACGAGGTGATCCGCGACGTCGCCGAGGAGATGGGTGTCGGCGACAGCTTCCACCCGACACCGGTCGGTGTGTTCATGGGTACGCCGGGAGAGGACGCGGCCGATCCGTACTTCGGCGGTGTCGGTCCGACTCGGCGAGGTTGCCTCAACTGCGGCGAATGCATGACCGGCTGTCGGCACAACGCCAAGAACACCCTGGTCAAGAACTACCTCTACCTCGCCGAGCAGGCCGGTGCGCAGATCCATCCGCTGACCACCGTACGCACGGTCCGCCCGCTCGCGAACGGTTACGCGGTCGACACTCGACCCACCGACAAACGGTTCGGCGGCGGGCGTACGTTCACCGCCGAACAGGTGGTCTTCGCCGCCAGCGCCCTTGGTACGCAGCGGTTGCTGCACCGGATGCGAGACGAGGGATGGCTGCCGCGCATCTCCGAACAACTCGGCACGCTCACGCGGACGAACTCCGAGTCGATCCTCGGCGCGATCGGCGAGAAGGGTGCAGCTGCCGACTACACCGAGGGGGTCGCGATCACGTCGTCGTTCCACCCCGACGACACGACCCACATCGAGCCCGTGCGCTACGGCAAGGGATCGAACATCATGTCGCTGCTGCAGACCGTCCTGACCGACGGCGACGGCGACCGTCCCCGCTGGCAGTCCTGGCTGAGAGAGCTGTGGGGGCAGCGCCGAGAGGTCCGCAACCTGTACGACCTCAAGCATTGGTCCGAGCGCGTGATCATCGCACTGGTGATGCAGTCACTCGACAACTCGATCACCACGTACACGAAGCGATCCCGGCTCACCGGCCGGCGCAAGCTCACCTCGAAGCAGGGCCACGGTGCGCCCAACCCGAGCTGGATTCCGCTCGGCAACGAGGCCGTCCGGCGCATCGCCCGGCGACTCGGCGGTACGCCCGGCGGCACGATCGGTGAGCCGTTCAACATCCCGCTGACGGCGCATTTCATCGGTGGCTGCGCGATCGGCGAGTCGGCCGAAGACGGGGTCGTCGATGCCTACCACCGCCTCTACGGCCACGCCGGGCTACACGTCGTCGACGGGTCTGCGATCAGCGCCAACCTCGGCGTCAACCCGTCGCTGACCATCACGGCGCAGGCCGAGCGCGCGATGGCGTTCTGGCCGAACCGCGGCGAGACCGACACTCGGCCACGACTCGGCGAAGCGTACCGGCGCGTCGATGCCGTCGAACCGAAGTCGCCCGTCGTACCCGACCATGCCCCGGCGGCACTACGGCTGCCGATCGTCGGGATCTCTTAGCAACATCAGAGAGGGGCGTTCTTCCGGGCCTTCGCGGGCCGGGACGCCCTCGGGCGCAAGGCCCAATCACGAGGGAGCGACAACTGGGCCTTGCGCGGTGTACCGAGAGCGGCCCACCGGACCCGATCAGGAGGGAGCCGTGATCGGGTCTACACGTCTCAACGAGGCGACTCGGACCGGGTTACGGATCTCATCACGATTTTTCGGAATCGAATTTCGGGCCGTTCGTACGCTCACCGGCCGCGCCCGCGGACGTACCTGCCGATAGACTCAGGAGCCGTGCGCGACCTCCCACACCATGACCTTGTCCTCGTCGTCGACTTCGGCGCGCAGTACGCCCAACTCATCGCGCGACGTGTGCGCGAAGCGCGGGTCTACTCCGAGGTCGTACCGCATACGACACCGGTCGACGAGCTGCTGGCGCGCAAGCCCGCAGCGATCATCCTGTCCGGCGGCCCGGAGTCGGTGTACGACGAGCACGCGCCTCGTCTCGATCCGGCGCTGTTCGACGGTGACGTGCCGGTGTTCGGCATCTGCTACGGCTTCCAGGCGATGGCGGCGGCCCTCGGCGGCGAGGTCGCCAACACCGGTAAGCGCGAGTACGGGCGTACGGAGGTCTCGGTCACCAGCGCCGGCACGCTGCTCGACGGACTGCCGGCCAGGCTGCGTTCCTGGATGTCGCACGGCGACGAGGTGACTGCTCCACCGGCCGGTTTCACCGTCAACGCGACCTCTCCGCGCGCGACGGTCGCAGCCTTCGAGGATGTCGAGCGCCAACGCGCCGGTGTGCAGTGGCATCCCGAGGTGATGCACTCCGAGCACGGTCAGCAGATCCTCGAACGTTTCCTCGTCGACATCGCCGGTTGCCGGCAGACCTGGACGATGGTCAACATCGTCGACGAGCAGGTCGCTCGCATCCGCGAGCAGGTCGGCGACAAGCGGGCGATCTGTGCGCTGTCCGGCGGGGTCGACTCCTCGGTGGCGGCGGCGCTCGTGCAGCGGGCCATCGGAGACCAGCTGACGTGCGTGTTCGTCGACCACGGGCTGTTGCGCAAGGGCGAGGCCGAGCAGGTCGAGCGCGACTACGTCGCGGCGACCGACGTCAACCTCAAGGTGGTCGATGCGAGCAAGCAGTTCCTCGGGGAGCTCGCCGGGGTCACCGAACCCGAGGAGAAGCGCAAGATCATCGGGCGGGAGTTCATTCGTACCTTCGAGGCCGCCGAACGCGAGGTGATCGCCGAAACCGTGGGAGCGCCGGTGGAGTTCCTCGTCCAAGGCACGCTCTACCCCGACGTCGTCGAGTCCGGCGGGGGAGAGGGCGCAGCCAACATCAAGAGCCACCACAACGTCGGTGGACTCCCCGAAGACCTGCAGTTCACTCTCGTCGAGCCGTTGCGCACGCTGTTCAAGGACGAAGTACGCATGGTGGGCGAGCAGCTCGGTCTGCCACCCGAGATGGTGTGGCGGCATCCGTTCCCCGGCCCCGGTCTCGCGATCCGCATCATCGGAGCGGTCGACGCGGAGCGGCTGGAGATTCTGCGCGAGGCCGACGCGATCGTACGTGCGGAGATCACCGCGGCCGGGCTCGACCGCGACATCTGGCAGTTCCCGGTCGTACTCCTCGCCGACGTGCGCTCCGTCGGCGTACAGGGCGACGGTCGTACGTACGGCCACCCGATCGTGCTGCGCCCGGTGACGAGCGAGGACGCGATGACCGCCGACTGGAGCCGGCTGCCGTACGACGTGCTCGAGCGGATCTCGACCCGGATCACCAACGAGGTCACCGAGGTCAACCGGGTGACGCTCGACATCACCAGCAAGCCTCCGGGCACCATCGAGTGGGAGTAGGTCGGCCGTTCGCGTCGGATCCGCCGAAGTCGCCGCGGGTGACGCGCAGACGTCATATCCTGCGGGCACGCGCGTAGATACACGAGGGCTTGCATGTCGTACAACGTTCCGCCGCCGGCCAACAAGCCGGTGTGGCCGATCGTCCTTGCCTGTCTGGTGCTGGTCGCAGGGATCGCCGTCGCGGCGGTGTTCGTCGGGATGAACCTGGCCGGTGACGACGATGACACCGCATCCGACTCCCGGCAGGTCCCTGTCAGCTCGGCCGACCCGAGTGACGAACCGGCGAAGTCGCCGCAGAAGACCAAGCAGACCGAGCCGGCCGCAGATGACGAGTCGTCGAAGCCCAGCGACTCGCCCGAGCCGAGCGAGTCGCCGGAGCCGAGCGAGTCGCCAGAGACCGAAACCGAGGAACCGGTCGAGCCCGATCCCGACCTGCCCGCCGAAGTCGACTGTGGCGGCGACGACCTGATCCTGACGACCCGTACGCCCAGCTTCGCCGCGTCCATCTGCCAGACCGGCGCCGATGCGTACGTCTATCGCGGCAAATCCGACGACGTTGCCGATGGGATCGTCCTGCAGGCGCAGCAGAACGCCGCCGGCGACTGGTTCGCGACCAACGAGGGGTACGCGTACCTGATCGACGGCGACACGGGGAAGCTGACGATCCGCGACGGTGAGAGCAACGTGGTCGCGACCGAGAACGCCATCGAGTTCAGCGCCTCCTGACGGCCGGAGTCGGGTCTCAGTCAGCGGAATCGTGCCCGATTCGGGAACACACCGGCGTCGTTGGCGGTTGCAACCATGATGTGACCACCACCAAGAGCGCCGTCGGCCTGCGATCCGAGCGCGGGCCGATCCTGCTCGCCGTGATGCTGTCGATGGGGCTCATCGCAATCGACTCGACGATCATCGCAACGGCGGTCCCGGCGATCGTGCGCGACGTCGGTGGTTTCTCTCAGTTCCCGTGGTTGTTCAGTATCTTCCTGCTGGCCCAAGCCGTCTCGGTGCCGATCTACGGCAAGCTCTCGGACATGGTCGGCCGCAAGCCGGTGATGCTGATCGGCATCGCGGTCTTCCTGCTCGGCTCGCTGCTCTGCGGAGCGGCGTGGAGTATGCCGGTGCTGATCGCCTCACGCGCCATCCAGGGCCTCGGTGCCGGTGCCGTGGCGCCGATGGCCATGACCATGGTCGGCGACCTGTACTCCGTCGAGGAACGCGCCCGCGTACAGGGCTATCTCGGCAGCGTGTGGGGCATCGCGTCGATCGTCGGGCCGACTCTCGGTGGTGTGTTCTCCGACTATGCGTCGTGGCGGTGGATCTTCTACGTGAACCTGCCGATCGGCGCTCTCGCGGCATTCGTGCTGTGGCGGCGCTTCGAGGAGCGGGTCGGGCGTCGGCAGCACCGGATCGACTTCGCCGGCGCGGGCCTGCTGGCCGCCGGCTTCTCGCTGCTGATCCTCGCCCTGCTCGAAGGCGGTGCTCGGTGGGGCTGGACGTCGCCGACCACCGTCACGCTGATCCTGGTCGGTCTCGCGCTGCTCGTCGCGTGTGTCTTCGTCGAGCGTCGGGCGAGCGAGCCCGTACTCCCGCCGTGGGTCTTCACCCGCCGGGTCCTGGTGGGCGGCAACCTCGCCTCGCTGCTCGTCGGCGCGTTGCTGATCGGCTTGACGTCGTACGTGCCCACGTACGCGCAGGGCGTGCTGAGTACGAGCGCCCTGGTCGCCGGCCTCGCCGTCGGTGCGATGTCGATCGGCTGGCCGCTGTCATCGGCGTTCGCCGGTCGGGTCTACATGCGTGTCGGTTTCCGCGACACCGCGTTCATCGGCTGCACCTCGGTGCTACTGGGCACGTCGCTGATGCTGTTGCTCAGCGGCGACAGCTCGATCTGGATGGTCGCGGTGTTCTGCTTCATCATCGGTGCCGGGCTCGGCTTCGTCGCGAGCCCCACCCTGGTGGCCGTGCAATCGGTCGTCGGCTGGGACCAGCGCGGGGTGGTGACCGGTGCCAATGTGTTCGCCCGATCGGTGGGCAGTGCCGTCGGCGTCGCGGCGTTCGGAGCGATCGCGAACGCAACGATCGGGCGTCAACTCGACGATGCGCCGACCTCGACCGACGGCGACCTGCCGAAAACCGCCGACGACGTGCTGAACTCACTCGACTCCGACGCCGGCGAGGCGGTGAAGGTCTTCGTACGAGATGCCCTCGAGCTCGCCTCGCACCATGTCTTCATCGGCGTGCTCAGCGTCGCCGCCCTGCTCGCCGTCAGCATCGCGCTCATCCCGCGCCACGTCGAGACGACCCGCTGACCCGGCGTGGGCCGCCGCCTCGCTCAGCCGTGCCACGACCGCCAGAGTGCGGCGTACGACCCGTCGCGTTGCACGAGTTCGTCGTGGCTGCCGATCTCGCTGATCAGGCCGTCTTCGACGACGGCAACCCGATCGGCGTCGTGCGCGGTGTAGAGCCGGTGCGCGATTGCGATGACCGTACGCCCGTGCAGCACCGCGGCGAGGGAGCGTTCGAGATGCCGCGCCGAGCGCGGGTCGATCAACGACGTCGCCTCGTCGAGCACGAGCGTATGCGGATCGGCCAGCACCAGCCGGGCGAGGGCGAGCTGCTGTGCCTGCGCATCGGTGAGCAGCTGGCCGCCCGATCCGACCTGCGTGTCGAGACCGTCCGGCAGGGCATCGGCCCACTCCAGCGCGTCGACGGCATCGAGTGCGGCACGTAGGTTGCCGTCGCCGCCCGTACCTGCGTCGTCGAGGACCAGCGCGAGGTTCTCCCGCACCGTACCCGCGAACACGTGATGCTCCTGGGTGACGAGCGCGACCTGCCCGCGCAGATCTTCGAGCGGCAGATCGGTCAAGCCGACGTCGCCGACGCTGACCCGACCCGACGACGGCGGATGGATTCCGGCGAGTAGCCGGCCGAGAGTCGACTTGCCAGCTCCCGACGGGCCGACCATCGCGAGGCGTTCGCCCTGGCTCAACGACAGATCGACACCGTGCAGCACCTCGCGTCCCTCGATGTAGGAGAAGCGCACGTCGTCGACGTCGAGGCGGTCGTTGGCCGGAGTCTCGCCCGAGGGCGAGCGGTCATCGGGTACGAGCGTCACGCCGAGCAGCCGGGCAAGTGACGCGGCGCCGACCTGGAGCTCGTCCATCCAGCCCAACAGCCGGTCGACGGGGTCGATCAGGAACTGTACGTACAACGTCGCCGCAGTGACGTCGCCGAGTGAGGCATGCCCCTGCGTGTGCAGCCAACCGCCGATGAGCAGCGTGGCGACCGTCGGAATCAGGTATCCCATCTCGGCGCTCGGGAAGAACACCGTGCGCAGCCACAACGTGTAGCGCTCGGCCGCGTACGACTCTGCGATGTCGGCGTCGATCTGCTCCCGCCTACGGGACTGCGTGCCGAGCGCCTCGATCGTACGGGCGCCCTCGACGGTCTCGGCGAGTGTCGCGTTGATGGCGGCGTACGAGGCGTTCTCGCGTAGGTAGCCGTCCTTTGCCCGCCGCAGGTACCAGCGCGCCCCGATCCACAGGATCGGCACGCCGAGCAGGCACGGGATCGCTACCCAGGGCCCGGCGAGAAGCGCGGCGCCGACCGCGAAGATGACGGTGACGAAAGCAATGATCGTCTCGGGCACCGCGAAGCGCACCGACCAGCTCAGGCCCTCCACGTCACGCGATGTACGCGTGAGCAGATCGCCCGTACCGGCCCGCTCCACGACGCCGAGCGGAAGACCGAGGGAGTTCTTCACGAAGTCTTCGCGCAGTCGGGCGAGGAGGTTCTCGCCGAACTTCGTGGACGCGAACCGCGCGTACCGCGTCAGGATCGTCTGTACGCCGAGCGCAACCGCGATGATCAGGGCGATTTCGTCGATGTGTCCGCGCGTCGTGCCGTTCTCGACATCTTCGACGAGGTCGCCGATCAGCCGGGGTACGACGAGACCGGCGATCGCCGCGAAGGCGTGCAGACCGATCACGGCCGACAGCTCCCGCGGATGGTCGAGCGCCACCTTGCGCGCGTACTGGCGCACGGTGTGACGGTCTGCGACCGGGAGCGTTCGCTGATCAGTCATCCTCCCCCCTCGTGACGACGCGTCGGTAGGCCGGCACGGCTTCCAGCAGCTCGCGGTGCGTGCCGGTGGCGACCACGCGCCCGTCGGCGAGGTACGCGACGCGCTCGACCTCGTCGAGGACCAGCGGGCTCGCCGTGGCCACGATCGTCGTACGCCCGGCGCGGTATTTGCGCAGCCGTTTCGCGATGCGCGCCTCGGTGTGCGCGTCGACCGCCGACGTCGGCTCGACCAGGATGAGTACGCCCGGGTCGACCAGGAGGGCACGCGTCAGCACCATGCGCTGCCGCTGACCGCCCGAGAACGAACGACCGCGCTCATCGATCACGGCATCGAGGCCCTCGGGTAGCGCCTCGAGCACATCCTCGGCCGATGCAGTGTGGATCGCACGCATGATCGCGTCGGTGTCGCGACGTCCGGAGACGTCGAGCTCATCGCGCAGTCGCCCGCTGAACAACGCCGCCGAGACGTTGTTGACCATGATCCGTTGGCGCACCTTCGTACGGCCGAGCTTCTCGAGCGCGACCCCGTCGAGCGAGACGTCGCTCTCCTCGTAGTAGCCGAGCCGGTCGGCGAGCGCCGCGCTCGACGCCGGGTCGTCGGAAACGATCGCGACGAGTTCGCCCTCGTCGGCGGAGAAACCCGACTGCGGATGGTTGACGGCGTTACCCGGCGGTTCGTCCGCCGGTCGCGGCGGATCGGCCAGCTCGGGGGTGAGCGACAGGATGCGTACGACGCGCCCGGCGGCGACGTTGGCGCGGATCATCTTGTTGGCGAACTCGGTTGCTGTACGCAGCGGGATCATCAGGAACGTCGCGTACCCGTAGAACGCGACGAGCTCCCCGGGCGAGATGGTGCCCTCGAGGGCGAACCTCGCGCCGAGCCATACGACGAACACGACGAAGATCCCCGGTAGCAGGACCTGCAGGGCGTCCAGGACGGACTGCAGCCGGCCGACGTGGATGCCGGCGTCGCGCACCCGCTGTGACTCGGTGACGTAGCGGCGATGGAACACTTCCTCGCCGCCGATGCCGCGTAGTACGCGGAGGCCCCCGACGATGTCGGCGCCTCGGTTGTTCAACTCGCCCTGGAGTTCGCGGGCGTACATGTTGCGACGCTGCAACGGCGTGAGCAGCGGCCCGAGTGCGACCAGCAGCAGCGGTACGCCGATCAACACGATCAGGCCGAGGGTCACCGAACTGGTCAGCAGTAGGGCGGCGACCACGAAGAACGCGACGACCGAACCGGCCGCGCGGCCGAGCACATCGCAGGAGTTGCCGATGTTGGCGATGTCGTTGGCGCCGACGCTGACGATCTCGCCGGTGGTGACCCGCTTGCGTAGCGTCGCGCCGAGCTCGCTGGTCTTGTCGCTGGTCAGCTGGACCGTCCGGTACGCGGCGTCGAGCCACATCTGGACCGAGTTGCGGTGCCGGACGATCCCTGCGACGGAGAGCACCGCGCCGACGAGGAGGATCACTCCGCCCCACAAGGTGAGCTCGCGCATGTCCTGGCCGGCGACACCGGAGTCGATGGCGCGGCCGATGAGCGCCGGCATGAGTGCCTGGGCGACCATCCACAAGATGCCGGCGGTGATCGCGAACGCCAGCGTGCGCCCTTGGCTGCGGATGACCCACAGGAGATAGCGACCAGAAGACCTGAGGTCTGGTGTTCCGGGATCGGTGAGCGGCAGCGTCTTCATGGCTGGTCCAGCGTAGGTTTGGCGGCACCTCGTGCGCGACAGGTTTTCCGGCGACCACGCGCGCTGCGGACGCGCCGACGACTGGTTGACTGGTCGTCATGACACCCGTCGTGATCGCGCACCGCGGAGCCAGCGGGTACCGCCCCGAGAACACCCTCGCCGCCATCGAGTTCGCCGTCGAGCTCGGCGCCGAGTGGATCGAGCTGGACCTCGTCAGCACGTCCGATCACGTGCTCGTGATTCGGCACGAGAACGAGATCTCGTCGACGACCGATATTGCGGCACATCCGGAGTTCGCGGATCGGCGTACGACCCGCCACATCGACGGTGAGCCGCTGACGGGGTGGTTCACCGAGGACTTCACCGTCGCCGAGCTCAAGTCGCTACGCGCGGTCGAACGCCGCCCAGACCTGCGTCCGGCGAGCGCTCGGTACGACGGCAGGTACGAGGTGCCTACCCTCGCCGATGTGCTCACCTGCCTCGCCGAGGTCAACGCCGCGCGGTCGGTGCCGGTCGGCGCGTACCTCGAACTGAAGCACCCGACGTACTTCGCCGGCCGCGGACTCGGTCTGGTCGAGCCGCTGCTGGCCGATCTCGCTCGCCACGACCTGCTCGGCGCCGACGCCCCGTTGTGGCTGGAGTCGATGGAGGTGTCGGTGTTACGGGAGCTGGCGTCGCGGGTCGCGTGTCCGCTCACCCAGTTGATGATGGCCGGTGCACCGTACGATCTGGTTGCCTCCGGCGACCCGCGTACGTATCGCGACCTGTGCACGCCCGCCGGCTTGGCAGAGATCGCCGGGTACGCGAGCCGCATCGGACCGAGCAAACATCAGGTGCTGCCCCGTGACGGGAAGCACCGGATCAATGCGCCGAGCCGCCTCGTCGGCGACGCGCATGCCGCTGGGCTCGGCGTGCACGTGTGGACGCTACGCGACGAGAACACCTACCTGCCCGCCAACTTGCGGATCGGTCGATCCGAGGCGGCGAAGGGCGACGCGGAAGCCGAGTACTTCGCCTTCTTCGACGCCGGTGTCGACGGTGTCTTCACCGACTTCGTCGACACCGCCCATGCCGCGCGGTCGGTCTGGCTCGGAGGGCGATCTCTCACTCGGTCGGAATCAGGATCCACGCAATGATGTACACGAGGATCATCGAGCCGAGTCCGAGGACCGTGGCGATGACGGTGATCAGTCGGACGACGTTCGCGTCGACGTTGACGTAGTTCGCGACCGCGCCGCACACGCCTCCGATCCAGCGGTCGTCGGTGCGTACGAGTCGTTTGCGGGGCTTGTCGAGGTCACTCATTGCGGGCCTTCCTGCGGTGCGATGCGATTGCGGACAAGACGATCCCGGCGATGCCACCGATGATCAGGATGAGCGGCACGGCGATCAGGATGTCGTTGCGGTCGGTATTGCCTTGGTCCCAGGAGAGCCAGAGCGCGGCGCCGATCAGCGTCGCGATTCCGAGCACGAGGGACAACGGGTCGAGCGGATGGCGTTTCATCGGCGGGTCACCCTCACCTCTCCAATGGTCTGTTCGACGTCGAGGTGGAGCACCGGCCGGGTGCTGGACGGGTCGATGTAGTGCAGCGAGACAGGTGCCCCGTCGGTCGAGCGGTCGAGGATCTTGAGGCTGCCGGCGTCGGTATCGGCCTCGACGTCGACGCCGAGCCCGTCGGGTACGACCACCTCCAGGCTTCCGACGCCCTGCTCCAGCTCGACCGTACGGCCGTCGAGTGCGTCGGGATCGGTGATCTCGGTCAGGTCGAGGACGAAGTTGCCGATGCCCTGCTCGTACGTGTCGGCGACATCGGCGGCGAGCGCTGGCTCGTGCCGTTCGTCGCCGATCGTGTACGTCGGTAGGACTGTTGTCAGCAACAGGACTGCCGCCAGCGGGAAACCGAGGAGGGCGAGCGGACGACCGTTGCCGTAGAACGAGCCGATGAGCATGCCGATGCCGACGACGACCATCGCCGCGAGCGGGAAGTACGGCCAGTCGATGGTTTCGGTGGTGTTGGAGTAGACGGCCATGCCGGCCATGAGGACGGCGATGACAGTGGCGGTGACGCCGAGCAGGATGCCGTAGTCGCGGCGCGGGTTGCGTACGCGTTGTTGCGATGGGGTCGGGCCGGCGCCGGGCGTCGTGCCCAGCGGGCGAGTCTCGCTGTCGGGGTCGTACGACGACTCGACGTCGGCGGTCGGCGTGACTGCGGGTCGGTCCGCGGCGGACTTCGCGTGGCGTTTGTTGTACGGGACGACGATGAACACGTAGAACAGCGCGAGCGCAGCGAGCGCGATCGGGATGCTGGCGCCGACGAAGGTGAAGCCCGCGCCCAGCATCGACGCCGCGGCTATCGCGGCGGCGACGAACAGGCCGATCCTTCGTACCTGCTCGCGGTCGACCGTCTCCGGGAGGTGCTGGTCGACGAGGCTGTCGTCGTCGCCCTCTTCGGGTACGAGCAGCCAGGCTGCGACGTACAAGACGACCCCGGCGAAGCCGACGAACGCCAGGCAGGCGACGACCACCCGTACGACGATCGGGTCGATGTTCAGATAGCGGGCGACACCGGCGCAGACGCCGGCGACCATTCGGTCATCGGTGTCGCGGCGCATTGACGTGAGCGTGCGAAAGCGGCTCGGGTCGAACTCGGGGCCGGCCTCGGCCCCTGGTTCGCCGCGCGTCTCATCGCGCTCATCGGTGCGCTCGTTCGTCGCACCCTCCTCTGTGGTCATGTCGTCCATCGTGGCCTGCGTGGCGGCCCTGCACCATCGGGGTCGACCCTGAATCATCCGCGGGCAGTTCGACGTACCGTCAGGGTCTGGTCTGGGCGACTCCCGATGGCGCGCGAGTGCGCGCGCGTGTGACGATCGGTGGAATGACAGCGACCTCGGCCTCCGGAAGCGCGCACGGATACCGGCGCGCATACCGGCCTGCCGACAAGCGGATGATCGGCGGTGTCGCGGAAGGGCTCGCCGCGCATTTCGGCGTGGATGCCTTCTGGGTACGCGTCGTGTTCGTGGTCGCGACCTGGTTCAACGGTGTCGGCATCCTCATGTACGGCCTGATGTGGTGGCTGCTGCCGATCGAGCCGGATAGGGACCCGGACGCACCCGCCGGAATCGGCGCGGCGACGCGGCGAGGGCTACGTACTCCCGGATCGCGGGGACCGCAGGCGCTCAGCGACCCGGTGCAGACGTTCGCGTTGCTCGCCGTCGGCCTCGGCGTCCTGCTGCTCACCCAGGCGATCGGCTGGGGACTCGGCACCAGCGCACTCATCCCGGTATTGATCGCCGTCCTCGGCGTTGCAATGGTGTGGCGCCAGGCCGACCAGTCGACCTGGAACCGCTGGGTCACGCAGCCGACCGGCTGGGCGTCGGTCGCCCGGCTGGCGGCGGGGGTCGCACTCGTCTCGGCGGCGGTCATCTTCGCGGTCGCCCAGCAGAGCGGTATGGACGCCTTGCTCGACGTTTCCGCGATGCTGCTGATCGCGATCGTCGGCATAGCGCTGCTCGTCGGGCCGTGGATCTACCGGCTCACTCGCGAGCTCGGTGCCGAGCGCGCGGAGCGTGCACGTACGCAGGAACGCGCCGACGTCGCCGCCCATCTGCATGACTCGGTCTTGCAGACGCTCGCGATCCTGCAGAAGAACTCCGACGACCCGAAGATGGTCGCGACGTTGGCGCGTCGGCAGGAGCGTGAGTTGCGAGAGTGGCTTTACGGCTCTCGCCGCCCGCCGGAGACGACCCTGCGCGGTGCGCTGGATGCCGCTGCCGCCCAGGTCGAGGACGACCACGGCGTGCCGGTCGAGGTGGTCGGCGTCGGCGACATCGCGCTCAACGCACACGGAGATGCGCTCGTACGCGCCTCAGGCGAGGCGATCGTCAACGCTGCAAAGCATTCCGGCGCTTCGTCGATCGACGTATATGCGGAGGTCGGTGCTGACGACGTCGCGGTGTTCGTACGTGACCGCGGTGAGGGTTTCGACCCGGGCGGCGTCACCAGCGCCGCAACCGGGACGAGAATGGGTATTCGCGAGTCGATCGTCGCGCGGATGGAGCGCCACGGCGGCGCCGCCGAGATCCGCAGCGCGCCCGGCGAAGGGACCGAAGTGAGACTGTCGATGCCACGGCACCGACTCGACGAAGGAGACGAATCGTGACGACGCCCGGACTGAGGGTCGTGCTGGTCGACGACCATGCGCTGTTCCGCACGGGAGTACGTGCGGAGATCGACGGCGCAGTCGAGATCGTCGGCGAGGCCGAGGACGTCGACACCGCGGTTGCGGTGATCGTCGAGCAGCGTCCTGACGTGGTGCTGCTCGACGTACACCTGCCCGGCGGCGGCGGTACGCAGGTGATAGCCCAGGTGCACCGTAAGGTCCCGGAGATGCGCTTCCTTGCGCTGTCGGTCAGCGACGCCGCGGAGGACGTGATCGGGGTGATCCGCGCCGGCGCTCGCGGCTACGTGACGAAGAGCATCGCCGGTAAGGACCTGATCGAGGCGATCGGGCGAGTCTCCGACGGTGACGCGGTGTTCTCACCGCGGCTCGCGGGCTTCGTGCTCGACGCGTTCGCGGGCACCATCGAGGTCGCGCAGGTCGACGAGGATCTCGACCGGCTTACCGAACGCGAACGCGAGGTCATGCGCCTGATCGCACGCGGGTACGCGTATAAAGAGGTCGCGAAGGAGCTGTTCATCTCGATCAAGACCGTCGAGACGCATGTGTCGAGCGTGCTGCGCAAGCTGCAGCTGTCGTCGCGTCATGAGCTGACCCGCTGGGCAAGCGACCGCCGGTTGATCTGAGCGCCGCCGTACCCCGTAACCCCTGGGTACCTCCCCCGCTGGGCCGCACGTTTCGGCCCCGATCTCGCGAAATTCGGGGCTGAAACGTGCGGCCCAGCGGGGGGAGGCGTAAGGATGGGGACCATGGGTACGAATGACTCAGCCATGGGACCAGAGCACCCGTACGTCGTGGTGCTGTTCGGAGCGACCGGCGACCTCGCGCAGCGCAAGCTGCTACCCGGTCTGCTCAAGCTCGACCGGTCGGGGCTGATCCCCGGGCTCGAGGTCGTCGCGAGCTCACTGGACAAACACGACGACGAGTCCTTTCGTACGTTTGCCCGCAAGGCGTGCGATGAGTTCGGCAGCGTCGAGGTCACCGATGACGAGTGGGCAGACTTCGCGGGCCGGATCCGCTACGTGCCGACCGACGCGGGCTCGCACTACCTCGCGCTGGCGGTCTCGGCCGCCGAGGCGGAGCTCGGCGGTGAGCCCCGGCGGCTGCACTACCTGAGCGTGCCGCCGAAGGCGGCGCTCGACGTGGTGTCGACCCTGTCGGAGGCGGGTCTGGTGCCGCGGTCACGGGTCGTGATGGAGAAGCCGTTCGGTGTCGACCTACGTACGGCGATTGCGCTCAATGCCACGCTGCACAAGACGTTCGACGAGCAACAGATCTTCCGGATCGACCACTTCCTCGGCAAGGAGCCGGCGCAGAACATTCTGGCGTTCCGGTTCGCCAACGGACTCTTCGAGCCGATCTGGAACCGGAACTTCATCGACCATGTGCAGATCGACGTGCCCGAGACGCTTGGTATCGGCAACCGGATCGCGTTCTACGAGTCGACCGGGGCGTACCGCGACATGGTCGTCACGCATCTGTTCCAGATCCTTGCGTTCATGGCGATGGAGCCGCCGACGGCGCTCGAGCCGGACTCGATCAGCGATGAGAAGTACAAGGTCTTCCGGTCGATGACACCGATCGACCCGGCGAACGTCGTACGCGGCCAGTACGTCGGCTACCGGCAGGAGGACGGCGTCGCCGAGGACTCCGACACCGAGACGTTCATCGCTCTCAAGGCCGAGATCGACAACTGGCGCTGGGCGGGCGTGCCGTTCTTCCTGCGTACCGGTAAGCAGCTCGCGGAAGGCAAGCGGATCATCTCGATCGCATTCAAGGAGCCGCCGAAGAGCATGTTCCCCACCGGCTCAGGCGTTGGCGCCCAGGGCCCCGACCATCTGACCTTCGACCTCGCCGACTCGTCGAAGATGTCGCTGTCGTTCTACGGCAAACGGCCCGGGCCGGGGATGAAGCTCGACAAGCTGAGCCTGCAGTTCGCGATGCAGGACACCGGCCATGCCGGCGATCTGCTCGAGGCGTACGAACGGCTGATCCTGGACGCGATGCGCGGCGACCGTACGCTGTTCACGGCCGCCGAAGGCATCGAGCGGCTGTGGGAGATTTCCCAGCCCCTGTTGGACAACCCGCCTCCGGTGCGGTCGTACCCGACGGGCTCGTGGGGCCCGAACGCCATCCACCAGCTGATCGCGCCGCATGCGTGGCGGCTACCGTTCGAGCGGGTCTGGCGCGAAGCCGGATCGTGACGTCGGTCTGCTACGGGATCGGGGTCGTGGTGCCGGATTCCCAATCAGTACGCAGGATTGCGTACCCGACGGCGTCGTGGATCGTGTCGTCGCTTGAAGGCCAGCCCTGACGGTAGTACGCCTCGCGGACGAATCCGCAACGCTCGAATGTCTTGCGCATGGCGAGATTGTCGGCCCGGGTCGTGCCCTCGAACCGGCGTACGTGCGGCCACCCGTCGAACACCCAGGCCGTAGCCGTGCGTAGGGATTCGACACCGAGCCCGCGGCCGCGCATCGCGGGTACGATCCGCAAGTCGAGCATCGGCGTGTCGTCGCTCAGATCGGAGACGGCGCAGACGCCGATCCGGTCGCCGTCTTGTACCAGCCAGCAGGTGCGGTTGGTCTGACTCGTGTACGCTCCGTCGTCCCACGCCTTCTCGATCTGCCCCGTGGTCGGACGCGGGCGACCGTGGAAAGGCCAAGGACCCTTGCTGACAAGGAAGTCGACGAGTGCGTTGCGGTCGCTCGAGACGAGTTCGGTGAGCGTGATCGACATGGCGGGATCGTACCTTGGTCAGCGGTCGGACCAGCGCGCCTCGAGGAGACGGGTGGCCTCGGGTAGCGAGAGCCCGAGGCGGCGGGCGAGTGCGGCGTACTCGGCGGCGGCGTCCTGTGCGTCGGGGCGACTTCCGGTGGCCTGGTCGAGCAGCGTGCTCGAGACGAAGGTGCCTTTGCGGCCGTGCGTGGCGATCACGCCGCCCGCCTCGAGCTCGCGGTACGCCCGGGCGACCGTGTTGTTGGACAGGCCGAGGTCGGCGGCGAGCTGACGTACGGTCGGCAGCTTCTGGCCGGACTTCAGCTCACCCGATGCGACATGTGCGGCGATCTGCCGCCGCACCTGCTCGTACGGCGGTTCGCTGGTCGAGGTGTCGACGACGATGAGGTTCATGAGGTGGGTTCCAGCGTACGGGCGAAGTACCACTCCGGTGCGGGGGTGTTCGCGTCCTCGCGGTTGGTGCGGATGATGTACGCGACAAGGCCGATCGCGCCCGCAACGTACAGCGGTGCGAGGTTCAGCTCCGACGGGAAGCCGTCGATCGTGACGTAGGCGTACGTGGTTCCGACGCAGCCCAGGACGGCGACCCACAGGAGCTGGATGCGAACGAGGCTCCGCACTGCGACCGACACCATCAGTTCGCGGGCGACGTGCAGGTCTTCATCGACGGCGGGCAGCGTGCGCAGCGTCCAGCGCTTGAGCAGCCCGATGATCGTCAACAGCAGAAGCCAGGCGACTGTAAGGCTTGCATAGAAGGGTCCTTGCGTGCCGTCGATCGGTCCGGCGAACCAAAGTATGGTGACCACCGCAACGGAAGCCGCGGCAGTGAGAAGGTGTGCGGCTTGCAGTCGGTACTCCCACGGGCGTAGGTACGTGCGGGAGGTCCGCGCGGTGAGCGGCGCAGACCGACGTGGTCCAGCACTGGCTCGTGCGGACGTGATGGTGGCGAGCGTCCAACCGGCCAGGGATGCAGCACCCATAGCGAAGATGAACGCCTGGCCGCCGATTTCATGGACGAGTGGCACGTCGCGAAAGGCGAGCGATGCCCAGCCCACGATGGGAGTCAGCACGCCTGTCGCAGCCACGCACGACCGAGTTCGCTCGATGAGCCGGTCGACGAGCCATTCCATGCCGGTGTCACTCAGCGCGAGCCCCTCCGGCGGGGTGAGCTTTGCGATCTCCTTGCGCGCGTCTCGTTCTGCCCTTCGCCACCCGATGATGAGGAACGGCAGCGTGATCACTTCCAAGCCGCCGAGGGCGATCAGGTAATGCATCGCGTCGCTCATGCCGCGCTCGTCTCCGTACGCGCGAAGTGCCAGACCGGATCGGGCACCTGGCGCCAGTGTCGGTAGCCGAGTACCGCGGCGAAGGCGAGCGCGATCGGTGCGTACCCCGCCAGTAGCTCGGCGCCGGTCGGCATCGGGCCGAGGGCGGCGCTGACTGCGGTGATGTACGCCAGCCCGCCCGAAATCCAGATCGCCTTGTGCAGTTGCTGCATTGCGTACGCAGTGACGTACTCGCGCACGATGAGCGACCGGTCGCCGTCAAGGGGTGGGGGCTGCGCGAGGACCCAGCGCTGCGCGGTGACAGCGGCAACGGCCGCGATCAGCCAGATCCAGCAGACGACCATCGCGTACATCGCCCAGGTCGGCTCGTCGCCGGCGATCGCCTCGACGGTGAGCGCTACGGCACCGACGGCGAGCAGCGCAAGGAGCGCGCACTGAGCGAAGCGTTCGAGCGGGGAGAGGTACGTGGCGGCACTGCGCGGCGACAACGTCGCCACCCGGTGGGTTGTGCGCGGCTCGCGTGCGGCTCTCGTCGCGGCGTACACCTCGCCCAGTGCGTAGCCGGAGAACAGCGCGACACCCCATGCCACCGAGTGAGCGCTGTCGGACAGTCGATCCGGCAGATACATCGGATGGGTCGCGATGATCAGCACGACGTACACGACGATCGATGCGTGAAAGCCGGTGCGCCTTCGCTCGTACAGCTCCTCGAAGATCGCATGCCGAGACGCCGCATCGAGCCGGACGCCCTCGGGCGGGGTCAGCTTGCGCACCTGCTCGCCGACGCCGGCAGACGTTCGGGTCCAGAACGCCCACAGGACCGCGATGCCGACCGCAGACATGGCGACGGTGTACGTGAGCCATTTCAGGACTTCGACCATCGCGCACCTCCGCAGGTGTTTGTACCGCTTTTTGTATCATCTGTGGCAGTACAAACGCAACCGTCATCCGGAGTTTGCGGACTTTTCGATGCTGCAGCGCCCGCGCACGACCGAAAAGTCCGCAAACTCGACGCAGCGGCAACAGGTACGACGCCGCGGCGACGCTGTCAGTCGCGGAACGTAGGCTGAGAGGCGATATGACTCTTCCGTTTCCGGTCCCATCCGATGCCGCCGCGCCAGCAGAGTCGACCGGCAGTGCGAGTGACTCCGTCGGTCCCGAGGCAGAGGAGCCGCGCAAGCGCCGCGGTCCGAGCGCCGAGGAGCTGCTCGAAGGTCTGAACGACTCGCAGCGCAAGGCCGTCACGCACGAGGGCGGTCCGCTGCTTGTCGTCGCCGGCGCCGGTTCGGGCAAGACCCGGGTGCTCACGCGGCGCATCGCCTGGCTGATCGGTCAGCGCAATGCCCATCCGGGTTCGATCCTCGCGATCACGTTCACCAACAAGGCAGCGGCCGAGATGCGCGAGCGGGTGGCGTCGCTGGTGGGTGGTCGGGCGAAGATCATGTGGGTCTCGACCTTCCACTCGTCCTGCGTACGCATCCTGCGCAAGGACGCCAACAAGTTCGGGTTCACGTCCTCGTTCTCGATCTACGACTCCGCCGACTCGCGCCGCCTGATGACGCTCGTCTGCCGCGATCTGGAGCTCGATCCGAAGAGATTCACCCCACGGGCGATCCTGAACTGGATGTCCAACGCCAAGAACGAGCTCGTCGACCACGAGGCCGCCGCCGCTCGTGCGGGCAACGACACCGAGCGGGTCTACGCCGAGGCGTACGCGACGTACCAGCGCCGGCTCACCGACGCCAACGCGATGGACTTCGACGACCTGATCATGAACACCGTCAACCTGTTCCGCGCGTTCCCCGACGTACGCGAGCAGTATCGGCGCCGCTTCACCCATGTGCTCGTCGACGAGTACCAAGACACCAACCACGCGCAGTACGCCCTCGTACGCGAGCTCTGTGACGACCCGGAGTCCGATCTGCTCGTCGTCGGCGACTCCGACCAGTCGATCTACGCGTTCCGCGGCGCGAACATCCGCAACATCCTCGAGTTCGAGGCAGACTTCCCGACAGCCACGACGATCCTGCTCGAGCAGAACTACCGCTCGACCCAGACCATCCTCGACGCGGCCAACGCCGTCATCTCCCGCAACGAGTCCCGTAAGCCGAAGAACCTCTGGTCCGAGGAGGGACGCGGGGAGCGCATCGTCGGCTACGTCGCCGACGATGAGCACTCCGAGGCACAGTTCGTCGCCGACGAGGTCGACCGGCTCACCGATGAGGGTCTCGCACGCCCCGGAGATGTCGCCGTCTTCTACCGCACAAACGCACAAAGCCGTGTGTTCGAAGAAGTGTTCATCCGTACGGGCATGCCGTACAAAGTCGTCGGCGGCGTCCGCTTCTACGAACGCAAGGAGATCAAGGACGCCCTCGCGTACCTCCGGGTGCTCGTCAACCCCGCAGACGCAGTGTCGTTGCGGCGCATCCTCAACACGCCCAAGCGTGGAATCGGCGACCGCGCAGAGGCCTGTGTCGGCGCGTACGCCGACCGCGAGCGCATCACCTTCTGGGAGGCGCTGCAGCGCGCGGAGGAGGCGCCCGGCCTCGCCACCCGGTCGCTGAACTCCATCGCCAAGTTCACCGAGGTGATCCGCGAGGTCCAGGGCCTCGTCGACGCCGATGAGCCGGCCGATGTCGTACTCGAGGCCGTTCTGTCGCGCAGCGGCTACCTCGCCGAGATCGAGAACTCCACCGACCCGCAGGACGAAACTCGTCTCGAGAACCTCGCCGAGCTGGTCGCGGTCGCTCGCGAGTTCGTTGCCGACGCGGCGCTGGTCGACGAGGAGGCAGACAGCGATGACCAGACCTTCGCGCCGGGGTCGCTCGATGCGTTCCTCGAGCGGGTAGCGCTGGTCGCCGACGCCGACTCCGTACCGGACTCGCCAGACGGTGAGGACGCCGGTGTCGTCACTCTGATGACCCTGCACACGGCCAAGGGCCTGGAGTTCCCGGTGGTGTTCCTCACCGGTCTCGAAGACGCCGTCTTCCCCCATCAGCGCTCGATCGGCGAGCCCAAGGAGCTCGAGGAGGAACGGCGCCTCGCGTACGTCGGCCTGACCCGCGCCGAGCGTCGGCTGTACGTCAGCCGGGCGGTCGTACGCTCCGCCTGGGGAGCTCCGGCGCACAACCCGCCGTCGCGGTTCATCGCGGAGCTACCGACCGATCTCGTCGACTGGCGCCGCACCGAGGCCGATACGACCCGCTGGGAGGGCGGCGCCGTCACCACCCGCCGGGCGACGCCGATGCGCAGCACGTCGATCGCGTCGGCCGGGCGTCAGCGGGCAGTCCCGAGCCTGTCACCGGGTGACCGGGTCACTCACGACACGTTCGGCCTGGGCACGGTCGTCGCGATGGACGGCGAGGGCGATAAGCAGGTGGCCTCGATCGACTTCGGGTCCGAGGGCGTCAAGCGACTTCTGATGCGCTACGCCCCGGTGGAGAAGCTCTGACCCGACGAGAGTTCGTACGCTTTCGTACCAGCGCGGGAGCGCAGGGTGGTACGAAGGCGTACGAACTCTCGGGTGGGCCGGTAGAGGCTACGGGTCGACGCCGTGCTCCTGCAGCGCGGCGTCCGGGTCGACCGGCTCACCGCCGCCCGGGCGTACCTCGAGGTGCAGGTGTGGGCCGGTGACGTTGCCGGTCGCGCCGACGGTGCCGATCTGGTCGCCGGGTGAGACCGTCTGACCGGAGCTGACGCTGATCGAGGTCTGGTGGCAGTACCAGATCTCGGTGCCGTCGTCGAGGGTCAGCACCGTCTTGTTCCCGTACGCGCCGTCGTAGCCCGTCGAGGTGATGGTGCCCGAGCTGACGGCGACCAGCGGCGTGCCCGATGCGGCAGCGAAGTCGAGTCCGGTGTGCACGGTCGACCAGTACGAGCTCGTCTCGCCGAACGTCGCCGTCAGGGTGTAACCGGCGACGGGGAGCACCCACTGACCCTCGGCCGGAGCCTCGCCCGACAGTGCCAGACCGTCGCTGTCCTCCTCGGCAGCCTCCTCGCGCTGCTCGGCGAGCCGCTCCTTGCGCTTCTGTTCCTTCAGCAGCTTGTCGGCCTGGTCCTCCGACTTGCTCGCCAACTGCTTCAGTGCGGCCTTGCGCTGACGCGCCTGCGTCTCGGCCTGCCGCTCCAACGTCGCGCGGCTGATGCTGCGGCTCACATCAGGGGAGTTGGCCCGGTTGAGCGACGGTTGTGGCGCCGCCAGCGGGGTCGAGAGCGTTGCGGGCTCGGCGGCGAAAACCTCGCCGACCGGATCGGACGCCGTCTGTACGGCGCCGACGCCGGCCGTCGCGAGGACCGCGACACCGACCATGGCAGAGACCGGCACTCGGCGCAGGGGGTTCCGGCGGCGCTGTTTCGGCGCGCGATGGGAACCCGCTCCGTTCGGTGACTCCTGCTGCTGCGTTTCGGATGAGTCGTCGCCGCTACCCCCAGATGACGACGGAAAGTCTGGCGACACAGATGGAACCTTTTGGTAGCGGACGGAGCCCCCGACGCTACCAGCCGGTCATGGAGAAACAAGTTCGTACGCGAACGCTGTGGGCAGGGTCACGGACTGACGCCGTGGTCCTCCAGGACGGCGTACGGGTCGATCCCCTCATCGCTTCCGTCGGGGTGAACCTCGAGGTGCAGATGCGGCCCGGTGACGTTGCCGGTCGACCCGACGGTGCCCATCGAATCGCCCGGGCCGACGGTCTGGCCGACCTCGACCTCGATGGTGGTCTGGTGGCAGTACCAGAGTTCGGTGCCGTCTTCGAGCGTCAAGATCGTCCGGTTGCCGTACGCGGAGTCGTAGCCGGTCGAGGTGATCGTGCCGGATGCTACCGCGACCAGCGGGGTGCCGGATGCGGCCGCGAAGTCGAGGCCGGTGTGATAGCCCGACGACCAGTACGGACCGGCCTGCCCGAACGTCGCGGTGATGCGGTAGCCCGCCAGCGGAAGCACCCACTGGGTCGACTCGAGCTTCTTGGCCTGCTTCTGCGTCTTCGCGGCGAGCTGCTTGAGGGCCTGGCGGCGCTGCTCGGCCTGTTGCTCGGCCTGCTTCTCGAGCAGCTCCCGGTCGGCGTCACGGCTCGGGTCGAAAGCGTTGACGTTGGGGTCGCGTGATGCCAGCGAGCCGGCGGCAGCGACGTCACCGCTCAGCGCGGGGTACTCCTGGCCGGTCTGGGATCCGTCGCCGGTCGCGGGCCCGAGTGTGACGGCTCCGACTCCCGCGATGACCAGGGCGGTGGCACCCGCGGCGATCGGCATCGAGAACGACGGGAGCGTTCGCTTCGGGGTGCGTACGGTCCGAGAGTCTTGGCGGTACGCCCGCTTGCCGCCCTTCTGCTTCGGGGCGCGATGGGAGGTACGTGAGGCGCGTGATGGCTCGGCCCTGCGCTTCGGTGCGCGGCGCGACGGCACGAAACGAACCTCCGGATTGCGGGCAAAGACTCGCCAGAGAATAACGGAAACGTCACTGCGACGGAAGCCCGGGCGGCTCAGGGTGTCGCAGAGCGTGTACTACCGGTCATCGTACGTACCCGTTCGGCGATGAGATCGGGGTGTGTACGCGCCACCCAGTGTCCCGCATCCACCTCGTACATCGTCAGGTTTTCTACGAATCGCGGCAGGCGATGGTAGAGCGCCGGGATCAGGAAGTCGTCGCGCGTCGGCACGATCACCTGGACGGGTACCGACGTCGTCGCCGGCCGAGGGTTCCGCATCCGGCCGGTGGCGTTCGCACGGTAGAGGTTCACGCCGTTGGCGCCGTCCTCGGCGAACGTCGACGGCCAGTGCGGCGCGTCGGCGAGCCCCTGCGAGCGGGTGAGGGACGCGCGCAGTCGCCCGCCTTGTCTGCGGAACACCCATTCGGGAACACCCGGTACGTGGAACGCCGCGATGTACCAGGAGTGCGCGACCTGCCGGAGCGCGTCACGAGTGTGGCCGGTCTTTCGGGCGGTACGAAGGAAGTCCCCGAAGTGGTCAAGGGACGGACCGCTGATGGAGGTGAACGATGCGATGCGACCGGTCAGTCTGTCGTCGGTCGCCTCACTGGTGACGACGTCCCACAGCTGGACCGAACCCCAGTCGTGGCCGAGGAGGTGCACGGGCCGATCCGGTGCGACCGCGTCGACCACTGCGATCAGGTCGTCGACCAGCCGAGCCGTCCGGTAGCCGGCTCGGTCACGGGGTGCCGTCGACGCGCCGGCGCCGCGTACGTCGTAAGTGACGACGAAGTGGTCAGCACAGAGGCGTTCGGCGAGGGGCTCCCACATCTGTTGCGTGTCGGGGAATCCGTGCACCATCACCAGAGTCGGTCCGTCGGGGATGCCGCCGGTACGCACTGCGAGCTCGACCTCGCCCGACTCGACTCGTTGTTCCGCCATCGCCTCTCCCAGATGTCGTGCCGACGTACCCGATTGAGAGCGGGCAAGTCGACGGGACTAAAGTCCACAACGCCTACGGAGCATATTTCCCCAGGTCGTGTGGCCACGATCAACTCTCCCGAGCATCCGGTCAGTCGCCAGCATTAAGGACGGACAGCACAGTGGATTTGATGGAGTACCAGGCGAAGGAGCTCTTCGCCAAGCATGGAGTGCCGGTGACGCTCGGCGTCGTGGCAGAAACCCCCGAAGATGCGAAAGCCGCGGCCGAGCAGCTCGGCGGCGCCGTCGTCGTGAAGGCCCAGGTCAAGGCCGGCGGACGCGGCAAGGCCGGTGGAGTCAAGCTGGCGAAGACTCCCGACGAGGCGCAGGCCCGTGCCGGCGACATCCTCGGCATGCAGATCAAGGGACTCACCGTCAACCGCGTGCTGATCGCCCCTGCCGCACAGATCGCCGAGGAGTACTACTTCTCCTTCCTCCTCGACCGGGCCAACCGCTCGTACCTGTGCATCGCGAGCGTCGAGGGCGGTGTCGAGATCGAGGAGGTCGCGAAGACCAACCCCGACGCCGTGAAGCAGATCTCGATCGACCCGGGCAAGGGTGTCGACGAGGCGAAGGCCCGCGAGATCGTCGGGGAGGCCGCGTTCCCGGCCGAGCTGAGCGAGCAGGCCGTGACCATGGTCCAGCGGCTCTGGGACGTCTTCACCAAGGAAGACGCCACTCTGGTCGAGGTCAACCCGCTGGCCCGCCTCGAGGGCGACACGCTCGAGGCGCTCGACGGCAAGGTCTCGCTCGACGAGAACGCCGAGTTCCGTCACGAGGGTCACGCGGCCTTCGAAGACAAGGCCGCCGCAGACCCGCTGGAGGCGAAGGCCAAGGCCAAGGGGCTGAACTACGTCAAGCTCGACGGCGAAGTCGGCATCATCGGTAACGGCGCCGGGCTCGTCATGTCGACGCTCGACGTGGTCGCGTACGCCGGTGAGAAGCATTCAAACGTCAAGCCGGCCAACTTCCTCGACATCGGCGGCGGCGCATCGGCCGAGGTGATGGCGAACGGTCTCGACGTGATCCTGAACGACCCGCAGGTGAAGTCGGTGTTCGTCAACGTCTTCGGCGGCATCACCTCCTGTGACGCGGTCGCGAACGGCATCGTCGGCGCACTCGATCTGCTCGGCGACGAGGCGACGAAGCCGCTCGTCGTACGCCTGGACGGCAACAACGTCGACGAGGGGCGGAGCATTCTCGCCGAGCGCAACCATCCGCTGGTGACGATGGTCGACACGATGGACGGTGCCGCGGACCGCGCGGCCGAGCTGGCGAGCCGCTGAGGAGGCACGGATGTCAATCTTTCTGAACAAGGACTCCAAGGTCATCGTCCAGGGCATCACCGGGAGCGAAGGCTCGAAGCACACCGCGCGCATGCTTGCCGCCGGTACGCAGGTCGTCGGCGGCGTCAACGCCCGCAAGGCCGGCACCACGGTGCAGCACGGCGACGTCGAGCTGCCGGTGTTCGGCACGGTCCAGGAGGCGATGGACAAGACCGGCGCGAACGTGTCGGTCGTCTTCGTGCCCCCGGCATTCACCAAGGATGCCGTCATCGAGGCCATCGACGCCGAGATGCCACTGCTGGTCGTCATCACCGAGGGCGTGCCGGTGCAGGACTCCGCCGAGTTCTGGGCGTACGCGAGCGAGCCGGGGCGCAAGACCCGGATCATCGGCCCGAACTGCCCCGGCATCATCACACCGGGTGAAGCCCTCGCCGGCATCACGCCGGCGAACATCACGGGTTCCGGTCCCGTCGGACTCGTGTCGAAATCGGGCACGCTGACGTACCAGATGATGTTCGAGCTGAGCGACTTCGGCTTCTCAACGGCGATCGGCATCGGTGGTGACCCGGTCATCGGTACGACGCACATCGACGCTCTCGAGGCGTTCGAGGCCGATCCGGACACCAAGGCGATCGTGATGATCGGTGAGATCGGCGGCGACGCAGAAGAGCGGGCGGCCGAGTTCATCAAGGCGAACGTCACCAAGCCGGTCGTCGGCTACGTCGCCGGGTTCACGGCACCCGAGGGCAAGACGATGGGCCACGCCGGTGCGATCGTGTCCGGCTCGTCCGGTACGGCCGAGGCGAAGAAGGAGGCCCTCGAGGCCGCCGGTGTCAAGGTCGGCAAGACGCCCTCGGAGACGGCAGACCTGATGCGCGAGATCCTGAAGGGCCTCGGCTAGGCACTAGAGCCAAGGACCACTCTCGGACGGCGCATCGCGCTCCGGCCACCAGACGCCGGAGGACGATGCGCCGTTCGTGTATCTACAGATGCCGGCGGAGGGAGCCGCTAATGGTCGGACGGCAGCTGTGAGCGACGCGGGTGAGAAGCGAGCCCGCGACGACGACCGCGACCGTGTGGTCGCCGCGCTCGACGACGCGTACGTCGATGGGCAGATCGATGCCGACGAACGCGAGTCCCGGGTAGCCGCGACTCTCGGGGCGCGTACGCTCGGCGAACTCGCCGAGGTGGTCGCGGACCTTCAGGTCGAGGAGGTCCTGCCGGAGCCAGAGCCGGAGCCGGGGCCGAGTCGGGGCAGGTTTGTCATCGCGACCGTTGCCGCCGTCGCTGTGCTCGGTTTCGTCGGCTGGAAGATCGGCGGCGACGGCTCCGATGCGCCGGATGCGTCGACCGGGTTGATGAGCGAGGCGGAGTCGGCGGTCAGCGACGAGCACGTCGTGAGGTGGAGCGACGTCGAGGACGAGCTCGGCACGGCGGCTCCGTCGAGAAAGGGCATCCGGGTGCCGCAGGTCGGTGCGTGGACGGCAACCGAGGCGGACATCCGAGCACTCATCGAAACGTATCGGGACAAGCGCGGAGACTTCTTCATAGACGCGTCGTTCTATCCGGAGTACGCCACGCTGAATCAACCTCTCGCCGGCGCGGATCCCGCCTACCAGACGTGGTCGTTCTATCCGCACGACCCGGTGCTGCGTGCGTCGGAGGCCGCTTCCTCCGGCCTACGCGATCAGGCCGTGATCGACTTTCGCGACGTGGACCTCGACCGGCTGTTCGAGAACCTCGAGTCCGCGCTGACCGAGCTGAATGTCGAGGATGCCCGGCTCCTCTACATCAGGATGGGTGGGGGAAACGGGTCGTCGCAGGTCCAGATCTACGTACGGAACGGGTACCAAGAGACCGGCTACCTGAACACGACGCTGGCCGGCGAGACCACGCAGAGGTATGCGTTCTCGGGGGGATGAGCCCGCGTCCAACACGTACGAGGGTGGCGCACACGCCACCTCGGGGTATAGCCAGCCACACCCCAGAACGGGCGTTCGGCGGATGTTGACGCGCGCTCCGCGTCAATAGCGTCAGGTGTGTTCGCGAGGCCCGCTCCGAACGGGGGGCGGAGCGGGACGCTGCGGACATCCATCTGCCCACCTCCGCCTTAAGGAGAACCATGTTCGCGTGGATCGGACGTCGTGTCGTCCACCATCCGTGGCTGACGATTCTGGTCTGGATCGTCGGCGCCGTCACGGTGGCGTCGCTCGCACCACCGTTGGAGACCACTCAGGACCAGGCCGACTTCCTGCCGTCGAAGTACGAGTCCGTCAAGGCCGCGGACATCGCGGAGAAGTCGTTCCCGAGCGACACCGATGCCGCGGCGATCATGGTGTTCAAACGCGACGACGGCGGCAAGCTGACTGCTGCCGACCAGAGGTCCGTCGAGTCGATCGTCGAAGAGCTGGATGCCAACGAGTACGGCGATGTGAAGCAGATCGTCACCGGTCCGGAGCAGGTCGCACCCGACGGGTCCATCATGTTGGCCAACGTCGTGCCGACGAGCGACTCCGACGCGGTCATCTTCGGCGAGACCATGGCCGACTCCGTACGCGACCTACGCGATGACTCCGCCGACCTGCTCGCGGACTCCGACCTGCAGTTGGGTGTGACCGGAGATGCCGCGTTGAGCCTCGATGAGCTGGAGGCGACGGGTGATGTCGACCAGATGATCATGCTCGCGACGCTCGGTCTGATTGTGGTGCTATTGCTGCTGATCTTCCGGAGCCCGATCATCGCACTGCTGCCGATCGTCTCGATCGTCGTCGCGATGGTCGCATCGACCGGCCTGATCGGCTGGGCGAGTGACCGCTTCGATCTGCAGGTAGACTCGAGTATCCAGCAGCTGTTGATCATCGTGCTGTTCGGTGTCGGCGCCGACTACTTCCTGTTCCTGATGTTCCGGTTCCGCGAGCGGTTGCGTGCGGGCTCCGAACCCAAGGAGGCGATGATCGAGGCCGTCGCCAAGGTCGGCGAGGCGATCACGTCCGCTGCGGCGGTCGTCATCATCGCGTTCCTTGCGCTCGCGCTGTCCACGCTCGGCCAGCTGCAGGCGTGGGGACCGGCGCTCGCAATTGCCGTCGGAGTCACTCTGGCCTCCGGGCTGACTCTGGTCCCGGCCGTCGTATCGCTGCTCGGTACGAAGGTCTTCTGGCCGTCGAAGTCGTGGCGCCGCGCTCCGAAGGAGCGGGTCGCGGGAGGTCTCGGATCCCTGGTGGCTCGCTGGCCGAAGACGGTTGCTGCGGTCGCCGGTCTGCTGATGGCCGCGCTCGCGGTCCTGTCGACGGGCTTCAACGCCCAGGTCGACCAGTCCGACTCCGGTCCGCAGGACACCGAGTCGGCGAAGGCGCTCGACGATCTGGAGGCCGGCTTCGCCGCTGGTCGTACCCGGCCGACGGACGTACTCGTCAAGGCCGACGACGGCCGTACGCTCGATGCGTCTGCAGTCGACGACCTCGGGCGGCAGCTCGCCGAGGTCGACGGGGTCGGCGAAGTGTCGCCGGCTCAGATCAGCCCGGACGGCTCTGCCGCGCACCTGTCGGTCGTACTCGACGACGCGCCGGAGTCCGACGCCGCGATGGACCTCGTACGCGGCGATCTGCGCAACATCGCCCATGAGTCTGCACCGGAAGGCTCTCAGGCGTACGTCGGCGGACTCACGTCGGTACTCGTCGACATCGACGACGCGATCAACGTCGACTACCGGCTGGTCTTTCCCGTCGCCGGTGTCTGCATCCTGGTGGTGCTCGCGCTCATGCTGCGAAGTGTGGTCGCGCCGTGGTACCTGATGGTGTCCGTCGCTCTCGGGTTCCTCGCGTCTCTCGGCGCGACGGTGCTCGTCTTCCAGGAGCTGCAGGGCCAAGACGGACTGATGCTGACGCTGCCGTTGATGATGTACGTGTTCGTCGTCGCCATCGGCACCGACTACAACATCTTGATGGTCGCCCGATTGCGGGAGGAAGCGCGGCAAGGTTACGAGCCCAGGGCCGCGGCCAGCTTGGCGGTCCGACACACGGCGCCGACCATCGCTGCCGCCGGACTGATCCTCGCGGGTACGTTCGGGGTGCTCGTCCTGGCCGAGGACGTCACGCTGCAGCAGATGGGCTTCGGTATCTCGATCGGCATCCTGATCGTGGCGTTCGTGATGGCGATGGTCCTGACTCCCGCACTGACCGCGCTCATCGGTCACAAGGCGTGGTGGCCGGGTCACCAGGACCGCCCGGCGCGTCGCGAGCACGTGCAGGATCGGGAGTACGTCGGCGCCCGGTAGCGTCTGACTCGCCATGAGCACATTGACCGAGCAGGGCAGGGCGCGTGCCGCACGAGCGGTGCGCGTCCTGCCGTTCCTCGTCGTGGAGACCGGGGCATCCGTCGTCTCGTTCGTCTGGTTCTTCGTACTGCTCATCCTGGCGTTGGCGACCGTGCCCGGATGGCTCGCGCTGCCTTGGGGGGTCGGGGTTCTCCGTCGGCACGCCGACGCCGCCCGCCGTCGGGTCGGACGGTTCTCCGGGCAACCGATCGACTCGGCGTACGTACCGCTCTCAGGCAACTGGTTTGCCCGTGCGCAGGCGGCCTTCCAGGACCGCGCGACGTACCGAGACCTGCTGTGGCTCGTCGTGCACGGCCTGCCCGGATTCGTGGTCGGGCTGGTCGCGATAGCGATGCCGCTCTCGGCGATCAGCGACATGCTGGTTCCCGCGTACTGGTGGATGCTGCCGGAGAGCGACCCCGCGGCGCCGGTGTTCGAGGTGACGAGCTGGCCGCTCGCGTTCGCGACCTTGGGCTTCGGCGTGCTGCTGATGGTCGTTGCGATCGTTTTGATGCCCGCGGTTGCCGCTGTGCGCGTGTGGTGGACGAGGCGGATGCTGCAGCCCAACCAGCAGGAGGTCCTCGCCAGACGTCTCACGGAGGTGACCGAGAGTCGGGCGTCGGCGCTCGAGGCGCACGGCGTCGAGCTCCGTCGGATCGAACGCGATCTGCACGACGGTACGCAGAACAAGCTGGTGGGCGTCGTGATGCATCTCGGCATCCTCGAGCGATCGCTCGAACGTGGCCCGGATCAGGTACGCCCGGTGCTCGAGAAGGCGCAGGAGGCGGCCGAGACGGCGCTGTCGGAGCTGCGTGAGGTCGTCCGAAACATCTATCCGCCGGTTCTCGACGAACGAGGGCTCGACGGTGCGCTCGCGGCCGCGGTCGCACGGTGTCCCGTCGACGCGACGCTGTCGACCGATCGGCTGCGACGGGCGCCGGTTGCGGTCGAGTCGGCGGCGTACTTCATCGTCTCGGAGGCGCTGACCAACATTGCGAAGCACAGCCGGGCGATGCGGGCGGAGGTCACGGTCGCGACCGTGAGCGACAGGGCCGCGGAGCGCATGGTGATCGATGTCTACGACGATGGGGTCGGCGGAGCGACGAGCGCGACGACCCGAGCCGGCGAGAACTCCGGCGGGGGCAGCGGGCTGCCCGGCATCCGACGCAGGGTAGAAGCATTCGAAGGGGTATTCGAGATGACCAGCCCAGACGGCGGGCCGACCAAGCTGCACGTGGAGATCCCATGCGGGTCGTGATCGCCGAGGACGACGCGCTCCTGCGCCAGGGCCTCACGCTGCTGCTCACCAACGAAGGCATCGAGGTCGCGTACGCGGCCGACAACGCCGACGACGTGTTACGCGCCCTGCCCGATACTCGCCCGGACGTCGCCGTGCTCGACGTACGGCTCCCGCCGACGTTCACCGACGAGGGCCTTCGCGCGGCCGTCGAAGCACGTAAGCTCCTGCCCGGCCTGCCGATCCTGGTGTTGTCGGCGTACGTCGAGGACAGCTATGCGGCCGATCTGCTCGCCGACGGCGCCGCCGGAATCGGGTACCTCCTGAAGGAGCGCGTCGGGAAGGTGGAGAAGTTCCTCGACGCACTGCAACGGGTCGTCGACGGCGGCACCGTGATGGATCCCGAGGTGGTTTCGCAGCTGATGGTGCGGCGGCGCGCGGACGATCCGCTGCACACCCTGACCCCGCGCGAACGCGAGGTGCTCGCACTCATGGCCGAGGGGCACGCGAACAGTCAGATCGCGGAGCAGCTGTATGTCTCGGAGACGGCCGTCGGCAAGCACATCGGCAACATCTTCGCCAAGCTCGGGCTGTCACCTGCCGATGCCGGCCATCGGCGGGTGCTCGCGGTGCTCGCGTACCTCCGCGCACACTGAGCCGGTCGGGCTCGTACTTCGGTGCGCCTACCCGCCTGCGCGGTTCGGGTTCGTTGTCGGCGCTCCGGTTCGCTTCGGTTCGACTACCCGCCTGCCCGGTTCTCGTCGCTGTCGGCATTCGGTCCTGCATGGGTTCGGAAAAGACGCGGCGACGCGCGGAGGCGCCATTTCGGGTCGGTTGCTTGGCGGCATTCGCGCCACTTTAATATTGGAGCGGGGTAACGTTTGGTTTCGGTGTCACTTCTGTACCGGTCGTCGCTGGCGTACCAACGGGCACGGCGACCTGTCACTTTGCACGGTGTCCCTGCCATGCAAGGCGGTAGTTCACCATGTTTACTTGGTGAACCACCACCACCGACCCCGCAAAAGCCGACCGAAACGGGTTAGCCGGCAAGCAACCCGAAGTCGTAGCTGCGGCCCCCGCGTCGCCGCGTCTTTACCCAGCCGGAGTAGTCAGGAAAGCCGACAGCGACGAGAACCGGGCAGGCGGGTAGTCGTACCGACGAAACGGTGGAAGGCCGACAGCGAAGTCAAACCGGCAGATTGGTCGACACGCGGACGTCAGACTCAGCCGTCGTTGCGCAGCCGCTCGCCGGCGCGCGCCACCAGCTTGTCGAAGTCGGAGCTACGGATGTCGTACTTCTTCAACGGCGCGAACGTCACCTGCGCGACTCGGTCACCAGTGCGTACGAGCCCGAGCCGGTAGTCGACGGTGTGCTTGTCGTCGACCTCGAAGGTCAGCCGCCAGGTGTTGCCCGTGACTCCCGCCTCGGCGATCCGCTTGCCCTTGTGGATCGTCGCCGAGAGGTCTTTGTCCTCGCAGTTGTTGACCCGGTCGATCACACCGCGCATGAAGGCGACGGCCTTCTTCTGGTCGGTGAAAGTGCCGACGGTCTGGGAGAGGCCGAAGGGCGACTGTGGATCCGAGAGCGCTGCCTCTTCGGGTATGACGTATGTACGCGCCTGAGCCTTCTGGACGGTCTTGCCCGTGAACTCGGCCTTGTCGCAGGTTGTCGCAGAGGGGTTCGGCTTCGCGGTGTCCGGATCGGTGCCGACCCACATCTTGTCGACGCCCTCGACGTGCGGTAGGTCGATCACACCGAGGAACTGCGGCGCATTGCTGGTGGCAGGCGGCAACGTCGATCTGACCTTGCCGGGCCGCTGGCATTGCTTGTCGTCCTCATCGCACAGCGGCTCGAGCGAACTGTCGATCGCATGGGCGAACTTGCCGACCCGCGCGCCTGTCGTCCCCTTCTGCGAGTGCACGAACGTCGACGTGGCGACGTCGGATCGGGTGATGCCGATCGTGTACGTGCGGGTGGGGGTGCCCCAGCGGCGCATCTGCAGGAGGACGGTCTCGCGGTTGCTGTGCTTGACCGCGTACGAACCGACCAGCTGCATGTTCGGCACGGCGCAGTCGGCGTACCAACCCACGGTGCGCTTGAACCCCGCCTCGGCGCCCTTCTCGTCTCGAGACACCTCGAGCGACTGAACGGCAAATGAACCCGAGTCGTCGTCAGCCGCGAACGTGCGTACCCAACCGCCGGCGGCGCCAGGGTCAGCGACCTGCTTCGGCGTACACGTGGAGAGGTTGTCGCGGTTGCGTAGTCCTGCGCTCGTGTCGGTGGCCTTCCACGGCACATCCTGGACGTCACTGAGCTGGGAGTCGTCGAGCAGGTCGTCGTCGGTCATCGCCAGTTCGTCCGTATCGGCGACCGGGTGCATGCCCTGCCCGCCGGCCGCATCGGCGGCGTTGTCCAACGGGCCACCCTGGGTGACGACCACGCCTGCGCCGACGATGGCGAGTACGCCCGCGGCGATCACGCCGACCGTACGCCGGCGGCCGCGGCGCTGTGCACGGCGCCGCGCGATCGAGGGCCGCTCGAAGGGCACCTGATCGGTGACGGTGCGCAGATCGTGCAGCCGGCGGATGATGGTCCTGCCGTCGGAGTCCAACCGGCGCTCGAGAGCGGCGCGGGCGATATCCGTTGCGCTCGCCGCGGTCTCCTCGGTGACGCCGACCTCGCGTGCGGCCTCATCGGGGCGCAGCTCGCCGACGGTGACCAGGATGAGCAGCCGCCGGGCGTTGGCGGGCAGCTCGTGGAGTGCGTCGAGCAGCTCCTGGTCGGTGTCCTCGGTGTGTTTGCGGCGCAACAGTTGCGGGCCGCGATGCAGTACCGACTCGCGCCAGGCCTCGGAGCGTACGAACGTCAGCGGGTCTCGGGTGCGCAGCTTCGGCCAGCCCTGCCATGCCTTCGCGTAGGCGTTCTTTACCGAGGTCGTGGCGACGCCGAGGTCCCCGGACAGTGCGTACACCTGATGTAGTACGTACTGGCGGGTGGAGTCGTAGAACGAGTCGAACTCCTCGACGCGGGTCATCCACCCTCCTTCGAATGCTCAGGTTACGCCGACTCCCGAGCGGGGCGACACGGTGGTGTTGAACAACCCATACGACCGTAGATGATGTGCCGAGGTGACCCAACCGCGGGCGACGTTGCCTGCGACACACCGGCGTGTTGCCCCGGCCAGTCGGGGCGCAGGCCGCGACGATGGTGCCGTGAACATCCGCGAGCCGGGCGAGGTGGGCTGACCGATGACGACGGTACGCGACCGGGTGCGTACGGCCGTTGAGACCGACCTGCCGCGGCGGCCGGCGCCGCTTTCCGGGCTGCTTGCGGCCGGTGCCGTCCAGCTCGCCGGGGTGGTGTTGTGCGTCGGTCTCGCCGTTGTGGTCTGGCTCGCCTCCGACGCCGGTTCGGCGCCCGGTGCGATGCGCGCCGGTGCAGGGTTCTGGCTGGCCGGGCACGGCAGCGGAGTCACGGTCGGCGGGATCGCGATCACGGTCGTACCGCTGGGTGTGCCGTTGCTGGCCGGTGTGGCGGTGGCGTACGCGGCGTACCGGTTCGCGGCCGAGGACCTCACAGACCGTGAGATCGCCATTTTGACCCTGGTTGCTGCCGCGACGTACGGCGCCGCGTTGGCGCTGCTGGCACTGATGGCGTCGACCGCCGAGGTTTCGTTCTCTCCGGTACGCGCCGGTCTGACCGGGTTCGGTCTTGCCGGCCTGGCCGGTTTCGTCGGCGCATTCTGCGTCGACGGTCGGTTGCGCGCGCTGTGGGACGCCTGGCCCGACTTCGTACGCGGCGTGCTGGCCGGCTGCGGCGCGGCCGTTGCTGCGCTCATCGGTGGTGCGGCGGTGCTGATCGCGTACCGGATGATCGCCGGGTTCGGCGAGGCCCAGGACTCGCTGTCCGTACTCGCCCCGGGCCTGGTCGGCGGTGCGGCGATCCTGCTGATCTGCGTACTCCTGCTGCCCAACGTTCTTCTCCTCACGGTGAGCGTGCTGCTCGGTCCCGGCTTCGCGTTCGGCACCGACACCTCGGTGACGGTCGTCGATGTCCGGCTGGGCGAGCTGCCGGCCATCCCGCTGACGGCCGTACTGCCGGATACCGGTGCCCAGCCGGCGCTGGCCGGGGTGCTGGTGGTGCTCCCGGTCGTCGCAGGCTTCGTCGGTGGGTACGTCGCGGTGCGCGGAATCGCCGATGCGACGATCTACGACTCGATGGTCCGCGGCAGTACTGCCGGCGGGGTCGCAGGTCTGCTGATCGGTCTCGCGGTGCTGTGTGCCGGTGGAGCCGCCGGACCCGGTCGGATGTCCGACATCGGCGCCGTGATGTGGTGCCTGCCCGTTGCGGTCGCCGCCCTCGCGGTGGGCGGCGCCGCGGGTGCTGCTTGGGGGCACTATCGTGAGGCGCGGATCCCGGACGAGTGAGCCCCGCCGGGCTTCGCCAGCACGACCTGACGCTCGACAGAAACAGAAAGTGCCTTCGTGTCCGTGTCCTTTGGTCCCGTCGCGGACCGGTCAGCGCGCATCGTCGTGCTCGTGTCGGGTGCCGGCACGAACCTGCAGGCGCTCCTCGACGCAACCGGCGAGCCGTCGTACGGCGGCTCGGTCGTCGCCGTCGGCTCAGACCGACCGGGTGCCGCGGGTCTCGAACGAGCCGAGCGGGCGGGCGTACCGACGTTCGTCGAGTCGCTGAGCGATCATCGCGACCGTGCTGACTGGGATGCGGCGCTCGCCAAGTCGGTCGCGGCGTACGCGCCCGATCTCGTCGTTCTCGCGGGTTTCATGAAGCTCACCGGCGCCGCGTTCCTCGCTGCGCACGGCGGGCGTACGGTCAATACCCATCCGGCGCTGTCGCCGTCGTTCCCGGGCATGCACGGGCCGCGGGACGCGCTCGCGTACGGGGTGCGAGTCACCGGGGCAACCTTGTTCGTCGTCGACGAGGGGGTCGACACCGGCCCGATCGTCGCGCAGACCGCGGTGCCGGTCGAGGACGGCGACGACGAGGACACACTGCACAACCGCATCAAGGTCGCCGAGCGCGCGATGCTCGTCGACAACGTGGGCCGGATGGTCCGCGAGGGTTACGTCATCGACAACAGATTGGTTCGGTTCGGAACGTGAGCACGACTGAGGGGCGCAGACCACTGCGCAGAGCCCTGATCTCGGTGTATGACAAGACCGGGCTCGAGGAGCTTGCCATCGGCCTGCACGAGGCGGGCGTCGCACTCGTGTCGACCGGCTCGACGGCCGGGCGGATTGCCGACGCGGGCGTACCGGTGACCAAGGTCGAAGACCTCACGGGCTTCCCCGAGTGCCTCGACGGTCGCGTCAAGACGCTGCATCCGAAGGTGCATGCGGGCATCCTGGCCGACCTGCGGCTCGATGAGCACCAGCGCCAGCTCGCCGACCTCGGGATCGAGCCGTTCGACCTCGTCGTCAGCAACCTCTACCCGTTCGTCGACACCGTGAACTCCGGCGCCGGTCCCGACGAGGTCGTCGAGCAGATCGACATCGGCGGGCCGTCGATGGTGCGTGCGGCCGCCAAGAACCATCCGTCGGTCGCGATCGTCGTGTCTCCGGATCGGTACGCCGACGTACTGGCTGCCGCCAGTGGCGGCGGGTTCAGCCTCGACGAGCGCAAGCGGCTGGCTGCCGAGGCGTTCGCGCACACGGCCTCGTACGACGTGGCTGTAGCGTCGTGGTTCGCGAACCAGTACGCGCCCGACGGCGCCGGTTTCCCCGCCTGGACCGGTGCGACGTGGGAGCGGCAGGCCGTGCTCCGCTACGGCGAGAACCCGCACCAGGGTGCGGCGTTGTACCGCCACTGGCGCGGCGGGCTCGCAGCGGCGAACCAGCTGCACGGCAAGGAGATGTCGTACAACAACTACGTGGACGCGGATGCGGCTCGACGTGCGGCCGCGACGTTCGAGCGGCCGGCGGTCGCGATCATCAAGCACGCCAACCCGTGCGGTATCGCGGTCGGCATCGACGTCGCCGAGGCACACCGCCGCGCCCACGCCTGTGATCCGGTCTCGGCGTACGGCGGTGTGATCGCCGTCAACGCGCCGGTGTCGGTCGCGATGGCCGAGCAGGTCGCCGAGGTATTCACCGAGGTTGTCGTCGCACCCGCGTACGACGACGGTGCGCTGGAGATCCTGAGCCGCAAGAAGAACATCCGGCTGCTCGAGGTGCCTGCCGACGAGCACCCCGACCCGGTGGAGTTCCGCGGTATCAGCGGCGGCGTGTTGATGCAGCAGGTCGACCGCGTCGACGCGCCGGGAGACGACCCCGGTACCTGGACGCTCGCGGCAGGCGAGCCGGTGGCCGACGACGTACTCGCCGATCTCGCCTTCGCGTGGCGCGCGTGCCGATCGGTCAAGTCCAACGCGATCCTGCTCGCGCGCGAGGGCGCGGCGGTCGGCGTCGGCATGGGGCAGGTCAACCGGGTCGACTCGTGCCGCCTCGCGGTCGAGCGAGCGGGTGAGGAACGCGCCCGGGGAGCGGTCGCGGCATCCGATGCGTTCTTCCCGTTCCCCGACGGCCCTCAGGTACTGGTCGAGGCGGGCGTACGCGCGATCGTGCAGCCCGGCGGGTCCGTACGCGACGACGAGGTGGTCGAGTACGTCCGCAATGCCGGCGTGGCGATGTACTTCCCGGGCACGCGCCATTTCTTCCACTGACCCGCCCGCTGGGCCGCACGTTTCAGCCTCGATTTTTCGCGATTCGGGGCCGAAACGTGTGGCTCACGGGGCGTGGGTGGTCAAATCTCGTTGACGCTGTCGCCGCCTCCTGGCACCGTATGACCATGCTCTCTTGTCGATGTTGAGTCACTGACGTTCGCGCGGGTGGTCTGCGATGACCGCCGTCCCGCGCTCCCTTGCAGTACGCGCGCTCGCGTACTTCTCCGTGCGCGACCTCATCCCGCTGTACGCGGTGTACGCGCTGCTGTTCGCCGACCACGGTCTGTCGACGGGTGAGATCTCGTCGCTGTTCGTCATCTGGTCCGTGACGACGTTCGTCGCGGAGGTTCCGTCCGGTGCATGGGCCGACACCCTCTCCCGCCGGTTGCTTCTTGCACTGAGTTCACTGGTGTACGCCGCCGGGTTCGCCGCCTGGATCGTCGCGCCCGGGTACGCGGGCTTCCTGCTCGGCTTCGTGCTCTGGGCGATCAGTAGCGCGCTGATGTCGGGTACGTACGAGGCGTACCTCTACGACGAGCTCTCCGCGATCGGCGCCTCGACCGCGTACCCGCGACTTCTCGGGTTCGCTCACTCGCTGTCGATGGTGTGCAACCTGGCCGCGACCCTCCTCGCAGCGCCGCTGATGGCGCTCGGCGGCTACGCGCTCGTCGGGTGGACAAGCGTCGGCGCAGCACTCGTCCAGTTCGCCGTCGCGTTGACGCTGCCCTCGGCGCCCCGGGTTGCGGCCGCACGGGTCGAGACCGGAGACGGGATCGCGCGGCGGTACGTACGGATGCTGGTGTCGGGCGTGCAGGAGGTGCGGCGCGTCCGCACCGTACGCAATGGGGTGCTGCTGACCGCGTTGCTGCTCGGTACGACGGCGTACGACGAGTACTTCCCGCTCGTTGCGCTCGACAAGGACGCCGAGCCCGCGGCCGTGCCGGTCCTGATCGCTCTGACCGTGGTCGGGCAGGCGATCGGAACCGCGCTCGCGGGGCGCACAGCCCGCATCGGGGCCCGGTCGATGGCGGCCATGGTTGCCACGGCGGGCGTACTCCTGGTCGCCGGCGCGGTGCTCGCGCAGCCGCTCGCATTCATCGTGATCGGCCTCGGCTACGGCATGGTGAGCAACGCGACGATCGTGGCCGAAGCGCGGTTGCAGGACGCGATCGAGGGCGAGGCTCGGGCGACCGTCACCTCGGTGTCCGGGCTGTCCAGCGAGCTTGTCTCCGTCGGCATCTTCGCGCTCTTCGGGGTGTTGGCTTCGCGACTGAGCGAGTCCGCGACCTTCGGAATCGTGTGCGGTCTGGTGGTGCTGGTCGCGTTCGTCACCCCGCGCTGGCTACCGCGTGTACGCGAACCGGTCGATGACCAGTAGCCAGTAGGGGGAGAGGTCAGGTCTGCGCGGCGTCCGTACCGAGCCGAGCGATGGCGTCGGACAGCTCGTCGTGGTCGAGTAGGTCGGCCACGATGACCGACCGAAGCGAATGGAACAGGAGCCGCGCCTCCTCCTCGGTGCTGTGGCGTTCGCTGAGCCGGTCGAGGGCGTGCCCGGCGACGAGCGCGACGGCCGAGGTCGCGACCCGCTCCGGGTTGCGCGTACCCAACCGAGTCAGCACGCTGGCCGCGACCGATTCGAGCGACTCGAGCATGCGGGTCATCGTCGGCCGGAGCTCGGGATCGCGGGCGACCGCGATCAGGATCGACAGCTGAGTAGCAACGAGCGCGGGCGGCCGGCTGGAGAGGATGTGCGCGATCAGGTCGACAGGCTCGGCCGGCACGGTGCCCATCGCCTCGGCGACGGTGGTGAGCGCTTCGAGTTCGGTGATCCAGTTCTCCATGTGCCGCGACAGCGCCTCGCGTACCATCTCGTCGATCGACGAGAAGTAGTACGTCGTGCTCGCGGTCGGCAGGCCGGCTCTCGACGCGACGGCCCGATGCGTGACCGCACGCGTGCCCGACTCGGCGAACAGCTCGATCGCTGCGTCGAGCAGGGCATCCTTTCGTTCGCGGCTGCGCTCCTGACTCAACCGTGCGCGTGTTGGCATTGCGTCAGCTCCTGGACGGTGTGGACTCACCCGTTGTTCGCCATTCAACCACCCGTACGTGTCGCGGTAGCCGGGAACCGAGGACATTCCAGGGCCCATCCACGCCGCGCGCATCCGCTCGTCTGGCAGACTTCCGTCCGTGACGGCACAGATCCTGGACGGTAAGGCGACCGCGGCGGCAATCAAGTCCGAGCTGCGTGATCGCGTGACCAAGCTCGCCGAGCGCGGCGTCGTACCCGGGCTCGGTACGGTCCTCGTCGGAGACGATGCGGCGAGTCACCAGTACGTCGCGGGCAAGCACCGCGACTGTGCCCAGGTCGGTATCGAGTCCATTCGCGTCGACCTGCCCGCGACCGCCTCGCAGTCCGATGTCGAGGACGCAGTTGCGCGGCTCAACGCCGATCCGTCCTGTCACGGCTACATCGTGCAGCTGCCGCTGCCGAAGGGGCTCGACGAGAACCGCGTGCTCGGGCTCGTAGACCCGGTGAAAGACGCCGACGGTCTGCACCCCACGAACCTCGGTTGGCTCGTGCTGGGCAAGCCCGCTCCGCTGCCGTGTACGCCGCGCGGCATCGTCGAGCTGCTGCGTCGGCACGGCGTCGAGATCGCCGGCGCCGAGGTCTGTGTGATCGGCCGCGGGATCACCGTGGGCCGACCGATGGGGCTACTGCTGACGCGGCGAAGCGAGAACGCCACCGTGACGCTGTGCCACACCGGTACGCGCGACCTGGCAGCACACGTTCGCCGCGCCGATATCGTCGTCGCCGCGGCCGGCGTACCCGGCATCGTCACGGCCGAGATGGTCAAGCCAGGCGCGGCCCTGCTCGATGTCGGCGTGAGTCGCGATGAGACGGGCATCGTCGGCGACGTCGCGGACGATGCCCGTGAGGTGGCCGGCTGGATCTCGCCGAACCCCGGTGGCGTCGGGCCGATGACGCGAGCGCTGCTGCTCACCAACGTCGTCGAGGCCGCCGAGCGAGCCGCCGAGTGATGCGACCGCGCCGACTGCCGTTCGGAACGATCGTCTACGCCCTTGCTCTACTGGTGATGGCTGCCGGGCTCGTGGTGATGGCGTTCGGCCCGTGGCGGCTCGGTGTCTCGCTCTGCGGCGGCGCCTTCGCCGGTGCGGCGGTTGCGCGGATCGCGATACCGGAGCGGTCCGCCGGACTCCTGCGCGTACGCCGGCGGGTGATCGACGTGCTGTGGATGGGCGCCCTCGCCGGCTTGATCATCACGCTCGCGATCGTGATCCCGTCCCAGCCGTCGCCCTGACGATGCCGACGGCGGGGCACCCCCGGCGGATCGAGGGCGCCCCTTCGGCGCTCAGATGAGGCCGAGAGACGTGACGGCGTCTCGCTCCTCGGTGAGCTCCTGGACCGTTGCGTCGATCCGGCTGCGGGAGAAGTCGTTGACGTCGAGGCCCTGGACGATCTCGTAGTTGCCGTCCTTGGTCGTCACGGGGAACGACGAGACGATGCCCTCGGGCACGCCGTACGAGCCATCGGATGCGACCGCCATCGACAGCCAGTCGCCATCGGCACTGCCGTGCAGCCAGTCCCTGGCCGCGTCGATCGTCGCGGACGCGGCGCTGGCGGCCGACGACGAGCCGCGCGCCTCGATGATCGCGGCGCCGCGCTTGGCGACCGTGGGGATGAAGTCGTTCTCGATCCACGCCTGGTCGTTGACGATCTCCGCGGCGTTACGTCCGCCGACCTCCGCGTGGAAGATATCGGGGTACTGCGTCGCGGAGTGGTTGCCCCAGATCGTCAGCTTCTTGATGTCGGTGACCGCGGCGCCGGTCTTCGCAGCGAGCTGCGAGATGGCCCGGTTGTGGTCGAGGCGGGTGAGCGCGGAGAACCGCTCCTGCGGAATGTCCGGCGCGTTGCGCATCGCGATCAGCGCGTTGGTGTTCGCGGGGTTGCCGGTCACGCCGATACGTACGTCGTCGGCGGCGTTGGCGTTGAGCGCCTTGCCCTGCGCAGTGAAGATCGCGCCGTTGGCCTCGAGCAGGTCGCCGCGCTCCATGCCCTTCGAGCGCGGGCGAGCACCGACGAGCAGTGCGAGGTTCGCGCCGTCGAACGCGACGTTGGCGTCATCGCTGGTCTCGACACCGGCGAGCAGCGGGAACGCGCAGTCGTCGAGCTCCATCACCACACCCTCGAGTGCCTTCAGGGCCGGCGTGATCTCGAGCAGCCGCAGCTGCACGGGAGTGTCGGGTCCGAGCAGTGCTCCGCTGGCGATGCGGAACAGCAGGCTGTAGCCGATCTGGCCGGCCGCGCCGGTCACGGCAACCTTGACAGGGGTGTTGCTCACGTCGGTCTCCTCGCGATGTCGGGCGTACCACTCGTACGCCCGATCGACGCTAGCAAGGGCAATCCGTGCGTACGTCCACGGGTGACCACTGGGAGAGACGGCGGCGCGAGCGGGCACGGGCGCTCCGATCGTTAGGGTGGTGCCGTGAGCTCTCCGGACCGTGGTCTGTTGCGCGTCTTGCGCGCGAGCGTAGTCACGGTCTGTGTCGTCGGACTGTCGCTCGCCGGCCACGTCGCCGCGGGCGGCGACGTACCCGGTCCGCTAGCGTTGGCCGGCTCGACGGTCGCCGTACTCGCGTACTCCGGTGCCCTGACCCGCAGCCGGTTGAGCGTGTACGAGCTGGTCGCGGTGCTCGGTGCCGGCCAGGTGCTCCTGCACCTGGCGTTCATGACTTCCGGGGGAGAACACTCCGGCGGCGCGGCGATGTTCGCTGCGCATGCGGCCGCAGCGCTCGCGCTCGCACTCACGCTCTCTGTCGGCGAGGATGCCGCGTGGGCGCTGTGGTGTTGGCTTCGGCCGCGGCTGGTGGTTCCGCAGAGCGACATCGGATCGCCGCCCAGCCACGACGAGTGCCTCGCAGCGACGGCGTCTGCTCGGGCGTCCCTGACCTGGCTCGGTACGTCGCTGACCGTGCGTGGTCCACCGGCAGCAGGCAGGAACCACTGAATCTCATCCGTGCGCGCGACGACGTGTGTGCGGATTCCTCCCTGCTCCAGACAAGGACCAACACTGCATGCACACCATCGTGCGCCGCATCGCGGCGCCCATCATCCTGGCCGGGGGCGCGATCGCGCTCGGGGCCGTTCCCGCCTCCGCACATGTCGGCGTCACGCCGTCGACGACCGAGGCGGGGGAGTACGCACTCCTCACGTTCTCCGTGCCGCACGGCTGCGACGGTTCGGCGACGACCAAGGTCGCGATCGACATCCCGAAGGGCATCGACGTCGTCACGCCGACGGTCAACGACGGCTGGACGGTCGAAAAGGAAACCGAGCCGGTCGAGGGGGCGGAGGGCAACGAACGGGTTTCTCGTGTCACGTACACGGCGAAGAAGCCGTTGCCGGACGGATATCGCGACGCGTTCGAGCTCAACGCCCCGCTGCCGACCGAGCCCGGTCAGACGCTGCTGTTCCCCACGATGCAGACGTGTGAGAAGGGCGAGACGAATTGGAACGAGGTGCCGAAGGACGGCCAGACCGAGGACGACCTCGACGCCCCTGCGCCGGCGATCACGTTGACCGAACCGGAGTCCGAGTCGGCTGAGGAGGCTTCGACAAGCGAGGCCACGGGCTCATCCGATGCCGCCGAGTCGACTGAGGCGTCGTCCGACGACTCCTCCGACGCCCTCGCGTGGACCGCGCTCGGAGTCGGCGCCGCCGGCGTCGTGATCGGTGGCGTGGCGCTCGCCCGTTCGCGTACGCGCGCCTGACCCCCGCTGGGCCCGACGTTCGAGTGGGAACCGCCCGGCGTTTCCCACTCGAACGTCACGCCACAGGGGCGGAGGCTGGGCGGTGTGAGCGAGTTCATGGGACCGTTACGGAACGAACCGCCGGCCCGATGCATTGAAACCACGGTGACCACCACGACCGCGCCCGCACCACCGACCCGCACCTCGCGTACGCCGAACGCCGCGTACGCGATCGTCGCGTTGGCGCTCGGCGGCTTCGCGATCGGTACGACCGAGTTCGTCACGATGGGCCTGCTGCCCGAGATCGCGACAGGTATCGGCGAGTCGATCCCCAGCACCGGCCACATCATCTCCGCGTACGCGGTCGGTGTGTTCGTCGGCGCGCCTCTGATCGTCTCGGTGTCCGCACGACTGCCGCGACGGGCGCTCGCAATCGGGCTCGTGCTCGCGCTCGGCGTCGGTAACCTGCTGACCGTTCTGGCGCAGAGCTATCCGATGCTGATGGCCGCCAGGTTCATCGCGGGCCTTCCGCACGGCGCGTACTTCGGCGTCGCCTCGCTCATCGCGGCCTCGCTCGTCACGCCCGACAAACGCGGACGCGCGGTCAGCTCGGTGATGCTCGGCCTCGCGGTCGCGAACGTCGCGGGCGTACCCGCCGCGACCTGGCTCGGCCAGACGCTCGGTTGGCGTACGGCGTACGTGAGCGTCGTGCTGATCACGCTTGCGACAGCCGCTCTCATCCTGGCGTACGTACCGCACAGTCCGGGCGACCGCGAGGCGAGCGTTCGTACCGAACTGTCGGCGCTGAGACGCCCGCAGGTGTGGCTCACGCTGGCCATCGGCACAGTCGGCTTCGGTGGGATGTTCGCGATGTACAGCTACATCGCGCCGGTCGTCACCGATGTCGCGCACCAGGGCAAGTCGTTCATCCCGCTGGTGCTGTTCGCGTACGGGGTGGGCGGCGTCGCCGGTACGGCGCTCGGCGGCCGGCTCGCGGACTGGGCGATCCTGCGCTCGCTGATGGGAGCGCTGGTCGCGACCGCGGTCCTGCTCGCGGTGTTCACCCAGGCTGCGTCGTACGCGCCGGCGCTGGTCGCCACGGTCTTCCTCATCTCGCTGACGGCGTCGACCCTCGTCGTGTGTCTGCAGATGCGTCTGATGGAGGTAGCCGGCCATGCCGCGATGCTCGGCGCGGCGCTCAACCACTCGTCACTCAACGCCGCCAACGCACTCGGCGCCTGGCTCGGCGGTGTCGTCATCGCGGGCGGCTACGGCTACACGGCGCCGAGCGCGGTCGGCTCGGTACTCGCCCTCGCAGGCATCGCGATCCTCGCGGTGTCGGGGTTCCTGTACCGCAACGAGCGGCTGTCGCTCTCGCTCTCGCACTGACCGCTCGGGCGTCAGTCAGTGGTCGAAGCGTCTCCGCGCAACTGTCGGAGGAGCCGTGGAAGCTCGTTAGTCAGAACGTTCCAGACGATGCGGTCGTTGACGCCCTGATAAGTGTGCGCAAGTCGGTTCCGCATACCGATGATCGCCGCGGCGTCGGGAATCTGCGTTCGCGTTTGCGAGGACATCCCAGCGACCGCGGTGGCGACGTCGATGACAACCGATCGTGCAGCGCGTCGGAGTATGTCGTCGGCAGGGTTGAAGAATGCCGTCTCACCATGCCCCACGATGCGCTCAGCCGTCGCCACGAACCCCGCCACGTCGTCGACGAGATCGTCGTCGCTGCGCCTCAAAGCGCAACCGCTTCTTGGCGGGCCCGTCGGAGTACCCGCGAGTCTCCGTCGTCGTCGACGATGTCGACCGGTACGCCGAGGACTCGTTCCAGCTCATCGGCCATTCGAGTGAGATCGAGCAGGGTCGCATCGTCGTCGAAGTCGACGAGCAGATCGAGATCACTGCCACTCGTGTCCTCTCCCCGCGCGGTCGACCCAAACGCGCGGGGGTGGCGAGCGCGATGACTCTCAACAATTTCGAGCACTGCATCACGATGCAGTCGGATGGCGTGCGATGGTCGTAGCCTGCATGCAGCGAGTAGTCGCTCGACGGTCTCGCGTCGGGGCTCGACCAGCCCGCGTTCGATCGCCGAGATGTTCGGCTGACGCACGCTGCTACGCTCGGCGAGCTCGCGCTGGGTGAGGTTGGCTGCGGAACGCGCGGCACGTACTTGTTGTCCGGTCGAGCCCATGACCTGATTATATCGTCCCGGCATATATTTGCGCCTGATCGTTCAACCGACCGGTACGGAGGCGATTCAGTCGCCGACCCGGTAGTCGGCGAGCAGCGCACCGGTGGGCGTACGCTCCGCGCGTAGCAGTTCGAGCCGCCGACCCGCTGAGTTGTCGTCGAAGAGGCGCCTGCCCTTGGCGGCGATCGTCGGGGAGATGACGAGGCGGAGCTCGTCGGCCTCGCCGGTACGAAGCAGCGACTGAGCGAGGGTGAGGCTCCCGTGCACGCCGATGTCGGCGCCCGGTTGCTGCCGCAGCCGGGCGATCGATGACGCGAGCGGTGCGTCGAGCGCGGTTGCGTTGTGCCACTCTCCGTCCAGCTCCGACGACGTCACGACGTACTTCGAGACGGTGTTGATGAAGCTCGCGAATGGTTCCAGCTCGGAGTCGGGCCAGTCGCGCGACCATTCGTCGTACATCGTTCGGCCGAGCAGCACCGCATCCTGAGACTCGATCACTCGGCGAAGGTTCGCGAGCATCAGCTCGTCGAAGTCATGGATGAAGTCGCTCGGTGACTCTGCGACACCGTCCAGCGACAGAAGTGTGTAGACGACTACCTTGCGCATCGTGACATCTCCTCGGTGTGGTGCCGTCCTGTAGTCGGAGCCGGCCACCGAAACTCATCGGTCCGGCGCGGGCCAGATCCTGTCTGGCGCACCGCTGCGGGTCGTGATGTGATCAGTACGTGTCACAGCTCTATATCGGTGGCCAATGGGGCCACGCAGCAGACGGAAACACTCGGGAGATCCGCTGTCCGGCGGACGGTACGCACGTTCGTACCGTCCCGGAGGCGAGCGCCGGCGACGCGGAGAGGGCGATCGCGGCGGCCCGCGTGGCGTTCGACGACGGCGCCTGGGCGAACGGCTCCTCGCTCGAACGCGGCATGATCCTCAGCCGGGTCGCCGACATCCTCGCTCGCGACAAGGCGAAGGTCGCCGAGCTCGAGTCGCGCGACACGGGTAAGCGCCTCGTCGAGAGCGAGTACGACGTCGACGACATCGAGGGGGTGTTCCGCCACTACGCGGGTCTCGCCGGCGCGGAGGCCGGTCGGGTCGTCGACACCGGGCAACCGAACATCTCGAGTCGCGTCGTGCACGAACCGGTCGGCGTGTGCTCACTGATCACGCCGTGGAACTACCCGCTTCTGCAGACCGCTTGGAAGGTCGCGCCGGCACTGGCAGCCGGCAACACGTTTGTGCTGAAGCCGAGCGAGCTCACTCCCTCGACCGGCATCTGGCTGATGCGGGCCCTGACCGAGGCCGGCGTACCCGCGGGTGTCGCGAACCTCATCCTCGGGAGCGGTGCCGACGTCGGCCCGACGCTGACCAGCGATCCGCGGGTCGACCTGGTCTCGTTCACCGGCGGACTGATCACCGGCCGTTCGATCATGGCGTCTGCCGCTGCCACCGTGAAGAAGGTCGCGCTCGAGCTCGGTGGCAAGAACCCCAACGTCGTGTTCGCCGACGCCGACCAGGAGACCGCGCTCGACTACGCGCTCACCGCGGTGTTCCTGCATTCCGGGCAGGTGTGTTCTGCGGGTGCGCGGCTGATCGTCGAGGAGTCGATCCACGACGACTTCGTCGACGAGCTCGTCCGCCGCGCGCGCACCATCAGGCTCGGCGGACCGTTCGACGAGAGCGCCGAAACCGGGCCGCTGATCTCCGCGGCGCATCGCGACAAGGTGGAGGCGTACGTTGCCGCCGGCATCAAGGAAGGCGCCACGCTGCGCTGTGGCGGGGCGCGTCCCGACGACCCCGCACTCGCTGACGGCTATTACTACCTGCCCACCGTTCTCGACGGATGCACCGCCGATATGTCTATCACCCAGAACGAATCGTTCGGACCGATCCTCACCGTCGAGACGTTCCGCTCGGAGGAAGAAGCGGTCGCGATCGCCAACGACAGCATCTACGGCCTTGCCGGTGCGGTCTGGACGACCGATGCCGGTCGCGCGGAGCGGGTAGCGCGCGGGCTGCGCATGGGCACCGTCTGGATCAACGACTTCCACCCGTACGTACCGCAGGCCGAATGGGGCGGCTACAAGCAGTCCGGGTTCGGCCGCGAGCTCGGTCTCACCGGCCTCGAGGAATACCGCGAGACCAAGCACATCTGGCACAACATCGACCCGAAGCCGATCCGGTGGTTCTCCAACGGAGACGGCAATGTGACGACCGGAGGCGCCGGAGCATGAGCAAGTCGGATATGTACGACATCGTCATCGTCGGTGGAGGCTCGGCGGGCTCGGCGCTGGCGAATCGGCTGAGTGCGGACTCCGCGGTCAGCGTGCTCGTGCTGGAGGCGGGACGCAGCGACTTCAAGTTCGACCCGTTCATCCACATGCCGGCGGCGTTGCCGTACCCGATCGGCAATCGCCTGTATGACTGGAAGTACGAGTCGGAGCCCGAACCCCATATGGGCGGGCGTCGCGTCTACCACGCGCGCGGCAAGGTGCTCGGTGGTTCGAGCAGCATCAACGGGATGATCTTCCAGCGCGGCAACCCGATGGACTTCGAGCGTTGGGGAGCCGACCCGGGCATGGAGACCTGGGACTACGCCCACTGTCTGCCGTACTTCAAGCGGATGGAGACGTGTCTTGCCGGCGCCGATGTCTGGCGCGGCGGTAGCGGTCCGCTGGTCCTCGAGCGCGGGCCGGCGACGAACCCGTTGTTCGGGGCTTTCCTGGAGGCAACTGAGCAGGCCGGGTATCCGCGTACCGACGATGTCAACGGCTATCGGCAGGAGGGGTTCGCGGCGTTCGACCGCAACGTGCACCGCGGTCGCAGACTGAGTGCCGCGCGCGCGTACCTGCACCCGGTGATGGGCCGCGACAACCTCACCGTCGAAACGCTTGCACACGTGACCGGACTCCGCCTCGACGGCAACCGCGTTGTCGGCCTCGACTACGTACGCGGCGGCCGGATGAAGCGGTCGGTGACGGCGGGCGAGGTGATCCTGTGCGGTGGCGCCATCAACAGCCCGCAGCTACTGCAGCTCGCGGGCATCGGCCCGGCCGACCACCTGCGATCGGTCGGCATCGAGCCCGTCGTCGACCTACCTGGTGTCGGCGCCAACCTGCAGGACCATCTCGAGGTCTACATCCAGTACGAAAGCCTGCAGCCGGTGTCGATTGCGCCGTGGCTCAAACATCGGCACAAGCCGCGTATCGGTCTCGAGTGGTTGGCGCGCCGTGGTGTCGGAGCGAGCAACCACTTCGAGGCGGGCGGCTTCATCCGCAGCAACGACCGCGTCGACTACCCGAACCAGATGTTCCACTTCCTGCCGATCGCGATTCGTTATGACGGGTCTCAGCCGGCAGCCGAGCACGGCTACCAGGTGCATATCGGGCCGATGTACTCCGATGTACGCGGGAACGTACTGGTCAAGAGCGCCGATCCGTACGAGAAGCCGGCGTTGAGGTTCAACTACCTGTCGACAGAGAACGACCGGCGGGAGTGGATCGAGATGGTCCGCGAGGCACGACGGATCCTGAACCAACCGGCGATGGCGCCGTTCAACGGCGGCGAGATCTCGCCCGGCCCGGAGGTCGAGACCGACCAGGAGATCCTCGACTGGGTCGCGCGTGACGCGGAGACGGCACTGCATCCGTCGTGCACGACGAAGCTGGGTACCGATGACCAGAGCGTGCTCGACCCGCGCACCATGCGAGTGCACGGCGTCGAAGGCGTACGCGTAGTTGATGCATCGTCGATGCCCTACATCACCAACGGCAACATCTACGCGCCGACGATGATGCTCGCGGAGAAGGCCGCCGACCTGATCGCGGGGCACAAGCCGTTGGAGCCGCTCGACGCGCCGTACTACCGCTATCGTGATGAATCACCGCTCTACCCACCGGGGGATCCACGCAATGAGCTGCCGCCCAGCGGCAGAAGGGAGCCCCCGAGATGAGCGTGACCGAGCGCGCCGAGGTGAGCAAGGAGCCTCAGGAACCAGAGGTACGCCCGAACTGGCCGGTGCTGATCGGATCGTCGATCTGCATCATCGCCATCGCACTGTGGGCGATCATCGACCCGGACGCCGCGGCCGCGACGCTTGGCGACCTTCTGGCCTGGGTGACGGAGGGGTTCGGCTGGTTCTACATCCTGATCTCGACGACCTTCCTTGTGTTCGTCCTGTTCTTGGCCATGTCGCGGTACGGCAAGGTCAAGCTCGGCCCCGAGCACTCAACGCCGGACTTCGGGATGTTCTCGTGGGCGTCGATGCTGTTCGCCGCGGGCATCGGCACCGACATCATGTTCTTCGCCGTGTCGGAGCCCGTCACCCAGTACCTCGCGCCGCCGAGCGCCGAGCCGGAGTCGGTCGACGCCGCCCGCGAGGCGACGGTGTGGACGTTGTTCCACTACGGCATCACCGGCTGGGGGATGTACGCGCTGATGGGCATCGCCCTTGCGTACTTCGCGTTCCGGATGAACCTTCCGCTGGCGATCCGCTCGGCGGTCTACCCGATCTTCGGCAAGCGCATCTACGGGCCGCTCGGCGACGGCATCGACCTGGCAGCGGTCATCGCGACGATCTTCGGCATCGCGGTATCGCTGGGCATCGGCGTCGCGCAGATCAACTACGGGCTCGACGAGCTGTTCGGCATCGAGCAGGGCAAGGCCGCCCAGATCGGTTTGGTCGTGGTCGCCGTTGCGGCCGCATCGGCCTCGGCGGTGTCCGGCGTCGACAAGGGCATCAAGTTCCTGTCGCAGCTCAACGTGATCCTCGCACTGAGCCTCGCCTTCTTCATCGTCGTCACGGGGCGTACGCAGTATCTGCTGAACGCTCTGGTCGAGAACACCGGCGACTTCGTCAGCAAGTTCCCGGGAATGACGATGCAGACGTTCGCCCAGGACCCGCAGCCGGACTGGATGAGTCTGTGGACGCTGTTCTTCTGGGCCTGGTGGATCGCGTGGGCGTCGTTCGTCGGGATGTTCCTCGCGCGGATCTCCCGCGGACGTACGATCCGGCAGTTCGTCACCGGCACCATGATCATCCCGTTCACCTACATCCTGATGTGGGTGTCGGTGTACGGCAATGCCGCACTCGACCGAGTACGGGGCGGCGATGCGGACTTCGGAGAGGCGGCGGCAGCCAATCCCGCAAGCGGGCTCTGGGAGCTGTTGCGGGACTATCCGTGGTTCCCGTTCATCGCGAGCGTCGCGATCATCGTCGGTCTGTTGTTCTACGTGACGTCCGCGGACTCAGGCGCCTTGGTGATGGGCAACCTGACGACGTTCCGGCGTACGCCCCGCTCCGATGCCCAACCCTGGCTGCGGATCTTCTGGGCGTCGATCACGGGTCTGCTCACCATCGCGATGCTCGGCGTCGGCGACAACGGCATCATCGCGCTACAGAACGCGACCGTGGTGATGGGCCTGCCGTTCGCGTTCGTGATGGTGCTGCTGATGTTCGGGCTGTACAAGGCGCTGCGCGTTGAGGCCCATCGAGAGGACAGCCGCGCCGCGATCCTGCCCGCTCAGCTGTCCGGGCGCGTTCACCATGACGGAGCGGGCGGCTCGAAGGTCGGCCGCTTCTGGCAGGAGCGGTTGCGCCGGGCGATGACGTTCCCCGACCGCGACGAAGTGTCGACCTTCCTCGGCGACACGGCATTGCCCGCCATGCAGGAGGTACGCGAGGAGCTCGCGGAGCACGGAGTCGGTGCAGAGTGTCATGCGTCCGATGACGGCGAGCTGCCGGCGTACGTCGAGATCGAGGTGGAGCTCAGCGAGGACGACCAGTCGTTCCGCTATCGGCTGGTGCCGTTGCAGGCGGAGTTGCCGGCGTACCGAGCGGGCGGCGACGGCGAGCGTACGTACTCACGCGTCGAGGTGCACCTCGGCGAGGGCGGTCAAGGCTACGACGTGATGGGCTACAGCCATATGCAGCTGATCGACGACATGCTCGACCAGTACGAGCGGCACCTGGAGTTCCTCCGCCTCGGCCAGTCCTGACGTACGAAGAGTTCGGCGCGCAGTCGTTGATGTCGAGCGTCAACACCAACAACTGCGCACCGAACTCTGTACCGGCAGGCGGGACCTAGACGGCCGCGTCGAGCCCCTTCTGCTTCAGCAGCTCACGCTGGTTCGGGTTGACCGACGGCCGGAACGGCATCTCGACCACCTCGGCGCGTACGGGTTGGCCGGGCGTCTCGGCGTACTCGTCGGGCAGATGCACCCACAGCTCGGTGCCGAGCTCGGTCAGTGACATGGGTACGTGGCCCATGGCGATGTTCGTACCGAGCTCGGGCGAGAACCACGGCGAGGTGACGTAGCCGATCGGGTCGCCGCCCTCGATCGCGCTGATCAGCCAGAAGTCGGGCGCGTAGTCGTCGATCGGCTTACCGGCGAGCTTCATGCCGACCAGCTTGTGCGTGAACGGCGGGTCGCCGGCCTCGAGCCGGTCGCGCGCGGCCTCGAGTGCGGCCTTGCCGATGTAGTCGGCGGTCTTCTTGCGCGGCACCTGGTACGCGAGGTTGACCTGGAACGGCAGCGTCTCGAAGTCCATGTCCTGACCCCACGACAGGATGCCCGCGGCGATACGTCGGTGATGCGACGGCGCGACGACCTTCAAGTTGTGCCGCTCGCCCGCCTCCAGTACGGCGTTCCACATCTGCTCGGCGTACAGCGTCGAGTCGCGCAGGTAGATCTCGTACCCCTTCTCACCGGTGAAGCCGGTCTGCGAGATGATCACCTCGCATCCGCCGACGGCAGACGCAAGTAGCCCGTACGAAGGAATGTCACGTGCGGCGGGACCAACCAGGTCGACCATCAGATCTGCGGACTTCGGGCCCTGCACCTGCACTGGTGACACGTCGATCTCGGCGATGTCGACATCGAAACGCCTTCCCACGTTGACACCCTGCAACCACAGCATCAGGTCGGTGTCGGAGAGACTGAACCAGAACTCGTCCTCCGCGATCCGCAACAGGACGGGGTCGTTGAGGATTCCGCCCTCCTCGTTGCAGAGGATCACGTACCGGGCGCGCATCGGCGGGATCTTCGTTGCGTCGCGGGTGATGACGAAGTTGACGAACGCCTCGGCGTCGGGCCCCTTGACCTGGATCTGGCGTTCGACGGCGACGTTCCACAGCGTGACGTCGTTGACGAGCGACTCGTACTCCGCCATCATCCCGCCGTCTTCGCGAGGCACGTAGCCCCGCGGGTGGTACATGCGGTTGTACACCGACGCGCGCCAGCAGCCGGCTTGCATCGACAGCTCCCAGTACGGCGACTTTCGTACGCGGGTGTCGATCAGAGTCTCGACCGGCGTCGGTCCCGACTGCCGGAGGTTGATGGGTACGCGCCGGTCGCTCTGGTCGACCGAGGGGACGTTGTAGTTCATGGGGCTTCTCCCGACGCTGTGGGGTTCTCACCGGACCACGGCGTCCGGTGAGCCGATGTGTACTTCGCGGAAACCGGTTCCGTACGAATCATGCCCGGATGTTCTAGATTATGGAACTAGATTCCCATAATGTGAGTGTAGAGTTGAGAAGGTAGCGGGATCAAGGGTCCCCGCCGGATGAGTCCGACCGGTACGGCAGAGAAGAGATCGGCCATGCGGAACAGATCTGAGTCGGCGTTCGTCCGCCGGTTGCTGGAGTCGGCGCGGTACGAAGTGCTGCCGACCCGGTCCATCTCCGAGCAGGTCGTCGAACATGTGCCGCTCGGGCGTACGCTCACGGTCACCGCATCGGTCAGCCTGGGGCTGTCTGCAACCCTCGAGGTCTCAGAAACCCTGCAGGGAATGGGATATCGGGCAGTCCCGCACCTCGCGGCCCGGATGGTCAGCGGCCGTGCGGAGCTCGCGGAGATCGTCGATCGACTGGTGGCCGCGGGCATCGACAGCGTGTTCGTCCCTGCCGGCGACGCAAACCCCGCGGTCGGCACGTACGCATCATCGCTCGACCTGCTCCGTGATCTGTCGACCATGGCGGCGCCGTTCCGGCAGGTGGGCATCGCCGGCTACCCCGAGTCGCATCCGACCATTCACGACGACGTCACCATTCAGGCCATGTGGGACAAACGCGACTACGCGACCCACGTCGTGAGCAACCTGTGCTTCGACCCGAACGTGTTGACCTCATGGGTGCACCGCATCCGCGCCCGCGGCAACACGATGCCCCTGCTGATCGGGATGCCCGGTCGGGTGGAACGCGCGAAGCTGCTCGCGATGGCGGGCAAGATCGGTGTGGGGGAGTCGACGCGGTTTCTCGCCAAGAACAAGTCGACGTTCGCGCGTATCGCCACACCGGGCGGTTACAACCCGCAGCGGTTCATCGAACGTATCGTGCCGCTGATCGCGCAACCAGCTGCGAACGTCGAGGGCCTGCACATCTTCACGTTCAACCAGATCGCCGCGACCGAGCAGTGGCGGCGGCAGTGGGTCGATCGGCTGGGCCCGGCCGTCGTTGCGAGCTGACGGTCAGTGCGGGACGTTCTTGCGCAGCCGGCGGCTGAGCACCTTCGAGAGCATCTCGGCCTCGGTGACGAGCAGTTCGCCGTACCGACGGTGCTCGTCTGCCAGTCGCAGCGACGGCCCGGAGATGCCGAGCGCAGCATGGACGGCTCCGTCGGGTCCGTGCACCGGGGCGGCAACCGCGTCGAGGCCCTCCTCGAACTCGCCGTGGGTGACCGCGTAGCCGAGCTCGCGTACGTCGCGCAGCTCGCGTTCGAGCTTCGCCCGCGAGGTCAGCGTCGCGGGCGTACGCCGCTGCAACGGCCCCCGCGGCATCGGGAGGGCGTCGTATGCGTACATCACCTTGCCGAGAGCCGACGTATGCGGCGGCACCTCGACATCGACCCAGTTCGTCGCGCCGAGCACGAAGGTCGAGTCGACCTGGGCGACGTGCACGACGGTGTCGCCGCTGGGTACGCCCAGGTTGACGGTCTCACCGGTCTCCTCGCCCACGCGCTCGAGCGAGGGCTCGGCGGCGGCCGCGAGTGACTCGACCCGGTCGAACCTCGCTGCGTACTGCGCGAACAGCGCGCCGCCCCGGAACCGGCCGTCCTTGTCGCGTTCGAGCAGGCCGTTGCGTTCGAGCGCCTGCAGGAGCCGGGACACGGTCGATCGGGCGAGATCGGTCATCTCGACGACCTGGGTGTACGTGACCGGCTCCTCCGACCGAACGACGAGCGACAGTACTTCTGCCGCGCGGTCGATCGACTGGGTGCCGTTACTCATGGATTCCTTTGCGTACCTCAGTGCGGGCATGGTGAAGCACCGAGACGGATCGGGATTGACGTGGCCAATGCTACGCGCGCCGGTGCGGAGGTGCCTCCGGGCCCATGTGCGGGCGGAGAGTCGGCAACTGTTGAGCATCCTGCATTAGAGTTTCGGCATGAGCAACAGCAACGAAGGGGTCGCCGCGACTCGGCCCAGCGCTGTCCAGTCGGTCGACCGGGCGATCAGCGTACTCGAGGTCCTCGCGCACGCCGGTCAAGCGGGCGTGACCGAGATCGCCGCCGAGCTGGGCGTACACAAGTCGACCGCGTTCCGGCTCGTGGCGTCGCTGGAGGCTCGCGAGCTGGTCGAGCAGGACTCCGAACGCGGCAAGTACCGCCTCGGCCTCGGCATCCTGCGCCTTGCGGGGGCGACCACCGCGCGCCTCGACGTCGTCCAGGAGGCGCGGCCCAAGGCGCGTACGCTCGCCGTCGAGACCGGTGAGACGGTCAACATCGCAGTGCTCAGCGACGGTGCCGCGCTCTATCTCGACCAGGTCGCCGGTTCGTCGGCGGTGCAGTCACACAACTGGGCCGGCCAGCGCATCCCGCTACATGCGACCTCGAACGGCAAGACCCTGCTGTCCGGCCTCACCGACGAGCAGATCCGTCGCGAGACGGGTCGACGGCTGTCCGCGTACACACCCAAGACCGTGACGGATCACGCAACGCTGCTCGCCGAGGTCGCGGAGGTACGTACTGCTGGGTACTCCGTGGTGTCCGATGAGCTGGAGATAGGGCTCACCGCGGTCGCGGCGCCGCTTCGCAACGCGCACGGCGATGTCGTCGCGTCGCTGTCGGTGTCCGGCCCGACGTTCCGATTCGACGCCGACAACGTCGAGTCAGCGCGCAAACATGTCGTCGCCGCCGCCGAGGAGATCTCGGCCAGGCTCGGCTGGAGCTCGTCTGCCGGTAGTGCTTGACAGGGGAATCTCCCGAGGGTGACGATTTGAGGAGAGTGTTTCGCATCACGCTTTGTGTTGCGTGATACGAAACTCGCCATCACCCGTAGGGAGGTCGCACCATGGCCACCGTTCCAGCATCGGCAAGGGTCGTCGTGATCGGCGCCGGCATCGTCGGAAACAGCCTCGTACATCACCTCGCGCGACTCGGCTGGCGCGATATCGTGCAGATCGACAAGGGCCCACTTCCCAACCCGGGCGGCTCGACGGGGCACGCGTCGAACTTCATCTTCCCGGTCGACCACTCCCGCGAGATCACCGATCTGACGCTCGACAGCATGCGTCAGTACAAGGACCTCGGGGTGTTCACCGAGTCCGGCGGGTACGAGGTCGCTCGTACCGAGGAGCGCATGCAGGAGCTGCGCCGCCGCATGTCATCGGCCAAGGCCTGGGGGATTCCGTCCGAGCTCGTCTCGGCGGCAGACGTCGTCGAGCAGGTGCCTTACCTCGATCCGTCGGTCATCGTCGGGGCGTTCTGGACGCCCAGCGTCGGTGTCGTGGACTCCGTACGCGCCGGCACGCTGATGCGCGAGAAGGCACAGGAGGTCGGCGCTCTGCAGGTCGTCTCGACTGTCGAGGTGACCGACATCGACACCGAGGCGGGTGCGGTCACGCGTGTTCGTACGACCGGCGGAGACATCGAAACGTCAACAGTGGTTGTCGCCTGCGGGGTGTGGAGCCCCAAGATCGCAGCGATGGCCGGCGCGTCGATCCCGTTGACGCCGGCGGTGCACCAGATGATCAGCGTCGGTCCGGTGCCACAGCTCGCCGATCGGCCGGGCGAGATCTCGTACCCGATCGTGCGCGATATGGACACCTTCTGTTACGAGCGTCAACACGGGAGCGATCTGGAGGTCGGTTCGTACGCCCACCGGCCGATCCTGCACGACGCCGAGACGATCCCGTCGATCGAGCAGGCGAAGCTGTCGCCGACCGAGCTGCCGTTCACGGCCGAGGACTTCGACCCGCAGCTCGAGCAGGCGCTCGAGCTGATGCCAGACGTACTCGGCAACCCGGAAGTCGAGATCCGCTACGCAATCAACGGCCTGCTGTCGTTGACACCTGACGGTGCGCCGATCCTCGGCGAGAGCCCTGAGGTCGGCGGGCTGTGGTCCGCCGCGGCAGTGTGGGTGAAGGAGGGTCCCGGCGTGGGTCGGCTGCTTGCGGAGTGGATGACCGACGGCAACCCCGAGTACGACGCGCACGGCACCGACATCGCCCGCTTCTATCCGCATCAGCGCACTCGCGAGCATGTGAAGGCACGTGCGGGCGAGGGCTTCAACAAGACGTACGGCATCGTGCATCCGTCCGAGCAGTGGGAGAGCGACCGCAACGTGCGCCTGGCGCCGATGCATCGCAGTGAGCGCGAGCTAGGAGCGGTGTTCTTCGAGGCGGTGGGCTGGGAGCGCCCGCACTGGTACGAGTCGAACGCCGGCCTCCTCGCCGAGTACGGCGACGCGGTGATGCCGCGCGAGGCGGAGTGGGACTCCCGCTGGTGGTCTCCCATCATCAACGCCGAGCATCTCGCAATGCGCGAACGCGCAGGTATGGTTGACCTCTCGGCATTCGCGATCTTCGATGTGGTCGGGCCCGGAGCGCTCGCCTCGGTGCAGCGGATCGCGCTCGCGCAGATGGATGTCGTGCCCGGCCGGGTCGTCTACACACCGGTACTCGACGAGCGCGGTGGCATCCGCTCCGACCTCACGATCATGCGCCTCGGCGACGACCACTTCCGCGTCGTCACCGGCGGCGCTCCAGGGATGGTCGATCTCAAGTGGTTCCGTGACCACGCTGCTGACGACGCTCAGGTCGTCGACCACACGTCCACGTACACGACCATCGGGCTCTGGGGTCCGCGCGCTCGTGACGTGCTCGGCGAGGTCACTGACGCCGATATCAGCCATGAGGGCTTCAAGTTCGGGCGCTGTCAGAGCATCGAGGTCGGCTCGATGTCGGTGCTCGCGTCGCGCATCTCCTACGTCGGAGAGCTCGGCTGGGAGCTCTACGTACCCATCGAGTCCGGTGCGAAGCTGTGGGACGTCGTGCATTCGGCGGGGCAGCCACACGGCCTCGTCCCGGTCGGCATCGGGGTCTACACCGCCACCGGCCGGATGGAGAAGGGCTACCGCGCGCACGGCGCGGAGCTCGACACCGAACGCAACCTCGCCGAGGCCGGCATGCTGCGGCCCAAGGTGAAGGACGCCGATTTCATCGGCCGGGAGGCGTACGTCAAGCAGCGTTCGGAGGAGCCGGTCTCGGTGCTGTGCTCGTTGACCGTCGACGACCACACGTCAGCTGACGGTACGAAGCGCTACATGCTCGGTGGCGAGCCGGTTGTCGACCCCGATGGCGAGGCGCTCGTCGACGGTCACGGACACCGCGCGTACGTCACCTCGGCGGCATCAGCCCCGTCGCTCGGCAAGCACCTCCTGATGGCGTATTTGCCGCCCGACCGCGCCGTCGTCGGCGAACGACTCGCGGTCGAGTACCTCGGCGAGCGCTATCCGGTGACGGTCGCGGCCAACGACGCGACGCCGTTGTTCGACCCCGACAACGAACGGATCCGCCGATGAATCCGATGTCTCAACGGGCGCTGAGGAGGTAGCCATGGTCGACATCCTGGTATGTGTCAAACGCGTACCCGACACGGCCGGCTCGGTGAAGTTGACCGCCGATGAGCAGTCGGTCGACGCGAGCCAGCTCGGTCACACCGTCAGTTCGCACGAGGAGTGTGCGATCGAGCTCGCGGTGCAGACGGCACAGGCGACCGGCGGTTCGGCGACTGTGCTGACCCTCGGCTCCGCGGATGCGGTCGAGCAGCTACGCGACGCGCTTGCGCTCGGATGCAGCGATGCGATCCACATCGAATGCGACAGCGTGACGTACGGCCCGGCCGATGTCGCTGCTGCAATTGCCGACACGATCGCCGCACGCGAGACTGAAGGCACGTCGTACGACCTCGTGCTACTCGGCAACGATGCTGCTGACACAGGCGACTTCCAGGTCGGCGTACGACTTGCGTACGCGCTCGAACGCCCTGTGCTCACTGGGATCTCGACGTTCGAGGCCACCGACGGATCGGTCATCGCGCGCGGAGCAGGCCCGTCGGGCACCGAGGTCTTCGAGCTCTCCGGGCCTGCCGTCGTCGCCGTGCAGGAGGGCGGCGTCGAGCCGCGATACCCGTCGATTCCTGGCCGGATGAAGGCGAAGCGGGCACCGATCACGACGGTGACACCCGAACGCGAGCCGATCGGCAACGGTCGCGTACGCCTCAAACTGCCGCCCGAACAACCGAGTGCGGTCGAGATTCTCGGCGAGGGTCCGGAGGCTGCGCCCGCGCTCGTGGACGTGCTCACAGAGATCGGAGTGGTCTCACGATGATTCTGGTACTGGTCGAGACAGACGCCGACGGTGTCACCCTGACGTCACGCGAGGCGTTGACCTTCGCGCGGGAAGTGGGCGTACGCACCGGCGACACCGACCTCGAGGCCGTGATCGTGGGACCGCTCGACGCCGATCGCGACGGAGTGGTGAGCGAGCTCGGTCTGCAGGGCGTACGACAGGCGCACCTCGCCGAGTCGGAGCGACTCGATGCGTACGCCGCGGCCGCCTGGGCAGCCGCGGTCACCGAGGTCGCGCCGTCGTCGGGAGTCGTGCTCGCATCCGGTACGCCGCGCGGTAACGAGATCATGGCGCACGTCGCCGTACGCCTCGGGGCAGTGATGGCGGCCAACGCGGTGTCGGTCGACGGAGCCGACCCGTTGGTCGTGTCACGGCAGGTACTCGGCGGCGCGGCCCTGGAGGAGATGCGGCTCGAGAGCGACGTAGCCGTCGTGTCGGTCGCCGGTCACGCGGTCGAGCCGTCAGCGGCGCCGACGCCCACCGAGCCCGCGGTCTCGACGTACGCCCCCGAGGTGGCCGACAGCGATCTGCTCGGTCGCGTTGTACGTACGGAGGAGGCCGAGGGCGACGACACGTCGGCTCTGACCGGTGCTCGGGTAGTGGTCGGAGCAGGCCGCGGCGCGGGTTCTGCCGACGGGTTCGGCGATCTGCTCGAACTCGTCGACCTGCTCGACGGTGCCCTCGGCGTCTCCCGCGTCGTCACCAGCCTCGGTTGGCGACCGCACCATGAGCAGGTCGGGCAGACCGGCAGCCGGATCGCGCCGGATGTCTACATCGCCTGCGGCATCAGCGGTGCGATCCAGCACTGGGCGGGCGTACAGAGTGCGAAGACGATCGTCGCGATCAACACCGATGAGGACGCGCCGATGGTCACCCGGGCCGACTACGCGATCGTCGGCGATCTGCACGAGATCGTGCCCGCGATCAATGCGGAGATCCGGCGGCGTACCGCCTGAGCATAGTCGATAACGACTCCGTTCCATTCGGATCCGGACAACCCTCGGGAGCGACTGCGCGTCGTACCATTCGGGGAGCACGACGCCTCGGGTCCGTGCTCCCTGCCAATGCCATCCTCCTGAGGAGTCCCATGCCCAAGAACCGCCTTGTCCTGGGCGCGGTGCCGGCCGCGCTCGCTCTCGCCGTCGGCGTCGTCGCGCCGGGCTCGTCCGCCGATGCTCCGCATCTGCCGAATGCGAGCATCAAGGCGTCTGACTACAAGGTCTCCTCGGGCGAGCAGTTCATCGTGAAGGGCAGGATCACCCTCGGGTACGGCCGCAACAAGATCCCGGCGCCGCCGTCGACGGTGCGGGTGCAGGCGAAGCTGCATGGCAAGTGGACGAATCTCACCGGCGCGAAGATCAAGAGCCGTAAGAACGGCAAGTACCGCCTCCGGGTGATGCTCGGTATGACGGGCAAGCGTCCGCTGCGCGTGCACGTGAAGACGCCGCAGTTCCGCAAGTGGGTCAACAGCCGCGTCATCAACGTGCGTGTGAGCTGACCCGCGACTACCGTCACGGGTCGTCGCTGCCGCGTGTAGATTGCTCGGCCTCGACGGGATGCGATGATCGGGTGAGGCGCCCGCCGCCGGATGGGCGCCACCGGCCGACGAGGTGCTCATGCCGCGATCCGAGACGCGTACGCGTAGCCGGCGGTGGCTCCTGGCAACGGGGGTCATACTCGTCCTCGTCGGTGTGGTCGGCCTCGGCTACGTGGGCTGGGAGTACATCGGCACGAACGTCGTCGCACGACAAGCCCAACAGGATCAGCTGGCCGACCTGAGGCAGCGTTGGAAGGCCGGCGACGTTGCCGCGGAGTCCGGCCAGGCAGGGGCGGTCCTTCGTATCCCACGGTTCGGTGCGGACTACGAGGTTCCGATCATCGAGGGCGTCTCCGACGACGACCTGTCTGCGGGCGTCGGCCACCAGCCGGGCACGGCGAAACCCGGGGAGCGGGGCAACTACGTTCTCGCCGGTCACCGCGTCACCCGAGGCGAGCCGTTCGCGGACTTTCCCGAGCTGCGCAAGGGCGACGTCATCGAGATCGAGACCCGCACGCTTACGTATGAGTATCGACTTCTGACCGGCGGAGACGAGCTCGAGGTCGACTTCTCCGAGGGTTGGGTGATGGAGGCGCACCCCGACGTCCCGGCGGTCGCAGGCCACCGCCGGTTGGTAACCCTCGTCACCTGTGCCGAGTTGTTCCACACCGATTCGCGGCTCGTCGCGTTCGGCTCGCTCGTCGACGCCAAGCCGACGACCGATCACTCGTCGCTAGGCGAGTAGTTCGTAGCCGTTGAGGTCGGCGTACGTGCCGTCGGCGAGTCGCTCTGACGCGTGGCGGATACCGACGAGCTCGAATCCGGCCTTGCGGGCGATGGCGTTGCTCGCGGCGTTCTCTGTGCCCGCGTACAGCTCGAGCCGGCGCCGCCCGATGCCGCCCTTGGCAATTGGTGTGAGCGCATAGTCGACGGCCAGCTGGGTCGCTTCGGTCATCAGCCCGCGTCCGCGTGCCGCCGGGTGCATCCAGTAGCCGATCTCGCCGCATATGTTGCGGTCGTCGATCCGCAGCACCGCGATGTTGCCGGCGAGTTCATCGCTGTCGATGTCCGCGACGCACCAAAGCGCCATCGTTCCGGTCGCCGCCGACCAGGCCGACGACGCGAGGTACGTACGCGCGGTCGCCTCGGTGTACGGCGAGGGAATCAGCGGCACCCAGTGTCGGGTCGTAGGGTCCGAGCACGCTTCGACGATGCGCGGGATGTCGCGCTCCTCGAACGGTCGGAGTCGAACCTTCGCCCCCTCGATGACCGGCGAGGACCACCACGGCGTACGCGGCTCACCGTTGTCGCCGCGCCGGATCGAACCTGTCCAGGCGTCGAGGGTTCGCTCTCGCTCGTAAAGGAGCCCGGGGGTGGTGCCGTGCAGCGTGAACCCCGTGGACCATGCCGTACGCAGCGAGGCGACGTTGCCGACGTGCGCTCGCCAGTGCACGATCTCAACGCCGTCGTGCTCGAACGCCCACTCGAGCGCTAGACGCAACGCGCGCACCATCAGACCGCGCCCGCGCGCCTCCGGGTGGAGGCCGAAGCCGACGTCGGCGACACCGACGCCGCGTATGTCGATATTGCCGCCGAAGCGCCGCGTCCGGTCGTCGGCGAGGTACTCGATCGCCCAGCCGCGGTGGTGGTGCCGCTCCCATCCGGGACCGACGATCTGGTCGATGAAATGCCGTGCGTTACCGGCGTCGTACGGTGTCGGGACGCTCGTCCAGCGGACGAAGTCCGGGTCCGTACACATCTCGACCATGGCCGGTACGTCGGACTCTTGATGGGCGCGTAGGGTCACGACGCCATCGGTCAGGACAGGCACGCAGTCGGGGTACGTCATGGGGCGATCGTTGCAGCGTCCGCCGTCGGCGGCAACGCAAATACTGTGCGCCGAAGCTCAGGTACGGACGTGCTGGTCGACGCGTACGGGGTGAGCGGGGTAGACGCCGAGGATCGTGATGTCGGTGGTGAAGAACGCCAGCTCCTCGAGTGCGAGCGCGAGCGGGCGGTCGTCGGGGTGTGCCTCGACGTCGGCGAGGAACTGCGTCGCGAAGAACAGGCCGCCGACCATGTAGCTCTCCAGCTTGGTCATGTTCACACCGTTGGTCGCGAACCCGCCCAGTGCCTTGTACAGTGCGGCCGGAACGTTGCGTACGTTGAACACGAAAGTCGTGACGGTCGGCCCGTTGCCCTGCGGCGCAGGACGCGGGTCGGCGCTGAGGATGATGAACCTGGTTGTGTTGTGGGCCTCGTCTTCGACGCGCGTACGCAAGGTCTGCAGGCCGTAGATCTCACCGGCGAGGGGAGTGGCCAGACACGCCTTGGTGGGGTCGCCCCACTCGGCGATCTCACGCGCCGAACCGGCCGTGTCACCGGCGATCATCGGAGCGAGACCGAGCTCGCGGATGACCTGCCGGCACTGACCCAGCGCATGCTGATGGCTGTAGACCGACTCGATCGTCTCCTCGGTGGCGCCGGGTACGGCGAGCAGATCGAAGTGGATGGGCAGGAAGTACTCGCCGATGATGTGCAGGCCGGACGTCGGAAGCGCATGGTGGATATCGGCGACCCGGCCCGCGCTGGAGTTGTCGATCGGAATCATCGCGAGCTCGGCCCGGCCCTCGCTCACGGCGGCGAACGCATCCTCGAACGACGCGCAGGCGAGCGGCTCCCAATCGGGGTAGACGTCGCGGCATGCGATGTCGGAGTTGGCGCCGGGCTCACCTTGGTACGCGATCACACTCACCGCCCCATCATCGCGTGACCTTCGTACGGCGCCCCCGCGGGTCCGGGTTCGGGCTGTGGGCGCGGTGCCTGCGGCGGATTCCCGAATCGTGATTCAGCGGCGTGGATTCCGCCCCTCGGTTTTGTATCCCTGCGTGATAGGTCCAATAGGTTTGTACCTCTCACGCAGGGATACAAAACCGTGCGGCCGCAAATTGTGGAAAACTCGTCCCGAAGCGGAGGAATGCCAGCGGCGCTTCAGCCGTCGCGGCGGGCACCGGCGGCAGGCGCGACGACGAAGGTCCGCGGCTCGGCGAACTCCGCATGAGCGAACATCGCCCGTACGCGCTCGGTCACGGCGTTGACCCGGTCGGCCGGTACGAGTGCGATCGCGCTGCCGCCGAAGCCGCCGCCGGTCATCCGGGCGCCGAGGGCTCCGGCCTCGAGGCTGGTGTCGACGGCGATGTCGAGCTCCGGGGCGCTGACCTCGAAGTCGTCGCGCAGCGAGGCATGCGAGGCGGTGAACAGCGTCGCCAACTGCGCCCATTGCCGCTCGCGGAGTGCACGTACGGCCGATCGAGTACGCGCGGTTTCGGTGATGACATGGCGTACGCGAGCCTTGACGACCGGATCGTCGATCTGCAGGACTGCGTCGAGTCCGGTGTCGGCGAGATGCTCGAGTCCTAGCTGTTCGGCGGCCGCGTCGCATTCGGCGCGGCGTTTCGCGTACTCGCCACCGGCGTGCGAATGCGACGCCTGGGTGTCGATGACGATCAGCTGCAGGCCGTCTGCAACCCAGTCGGCTGCGACCTGGTCGACCTTCGGCGGCGCGGATGCGGTGTCGATGAACAACGCGTGGCCCTCGGTCGCACACATGGAGGCGAGCTGATCCATCGACCCGCTGGGTACGCCGACGTAGTCGTTCTCCGCGCGCTGACACAGCAGCGCGATCTCGACCGGAGGAACCTCTACGGTGATCGACTCGAGTAGCGCGACGGCAACGGCGGACTCGATCGCTGCGGATGACGAAAGCCCTGCACCGGTTGGGACATCGGAGCTGATGACCACGTCGGCTCCGGGCAGCTCATACCCGGCTTCCCGCAGCGACCACACGACTCCCGCGACGTACGCGCCCCATCCGTCGACTTCCCCGACCGACACGTCGGTGCCGAACTCGATCGAGCGGTCCGCCAGATCGGACCACGCACGTACGCGGCCGTCGTCGCGTAGTCGTGCCTTCACCTCGGTGCGGCGATCGATCGCGATCGGCAATGCCGGTCCGCCGTTGTAGTCGAGATGCTCTCCGATCAGGTTGACCCTTCCGGGTGCCGACCACCGGCCGACCGTTGACGCGTCCATGCCGAACAGTCTCCACTACCCTATTGGCGTGGACACGGGTGGTTGTACGTGAGCGACGTTCTCCTCAACATCGGGCTGATCTTCTGTTTCATCGTGATCGGGGGCTTGTTCGCCGCTGCCGAGATCGCACTCGTGTCGCTGCGCGAGGGACAGGTGCGCACTCTCGCCGACAGGGGGAGGCGCGGTGCGGCCGTTGCACGCCTCGCCTCGGAGCCGAACCGGTTCCTGTCCGCGGTGCAGATCGGGGTGACGCTCGCCGGGTTCCTGTCAGCGGCGTTCGGCGGTGCGACGCTCGCCGACGACCTCGCGCCGACGTTCGTCGACTGGGGGATGAGCGAAGGTGTCGCCTCGACGGTCGCCCTGATCTTGATCACGATCGTCATCTCGTACTTCTCGATCGTGCTGAGCGAGCTGGTCGCGAAACGACTCGCGCTGCAGCGCACCGTCCCGGTTGCGCTCACCCTTGCACCGACGATCGACCGGATCGCGCGCATCTCCAAGCCGGTGATCTGGCTGCTCTCGGTCTCGACGAACGCCGTCGTACGCCTGCTGGGCGGGGACCCGTCCGCGGCGCGCGAGGAGATGACCGAGGAGGAGTTGCGGCTGCTCGTACGCAGCCAGACCAGCCTGTCCGACGAAGAGCGGCAGATCGTCGACGACGTGTTCTCCGCGGGAGACCGGCAGGTGCGCGAGGTGATGCTGCCACGCACCGAGGTCGACTTCATGGACGGCACAATGCCCGTCTACAAGGCGATCAAGTACGTGTCGCAGGAGGCGCACTCGCGCTACCCGGTGATCGGCGAGACACCTGACGACGTACTCGGTTTCATCCACGTACGCGATCTGATGGATCCCGACCTCGAGGGGCGTTCGGTACGCGTCGCTGAGCTCGCACGAGAGGTTCCGATGGTGCCGGGCACCCTGAACGTACTGGCCGCGATGAGCAGCATGCGCAGCCAGGGCGCGCACCTCGCCATCGTGATCGACGAGTACGGCGGCACCGACGGCATCGTCACCCTCGAGGACCTCGTCGAGGAGCTGATCGGCGACATTCGTGACGAGTACGACGCGGAGGAGCAGCCGACGGAGCGGCTGACCGGCGGCGACGTCGAGGTCGACGGACTGCTCAACCTCGACGACTTCGCCGACGAGACCGGCCTGCAGCTGCCGGAGGGGCCGTACGAGACCGCCGCCGGCTACGTACTCGCCGCGCTCGGGCGGGTACCCGTCGTCGGCGACGAATGCGAGGTCGAAGGCTACCGGCTGCGGGTCTCGGAGATGGACGGTCGCCGGGTCGCTCGTATCCACATCAGCCGCGCCTAGCTGTAGCCCGCATCACCTGGCGGGGGTCTCCTGCCAGGTCTCCCCGCCGTCGGCCGATGCGTACGCCCGCGCACTCGCTGTGGTGTACAGGTCGACATCACGTCCACCGCTGGGGACGGTCTGGAACAGGTGCGCCCCGTCAGCCCTGGCGCCCGGTAGACCGGCGTCGGCCGGGCGGGTCTTCGACCAGTCGGGGCCGGCACTGATCACCAGCCCACTCGGGGGATACGCCGGCGGCGCGTCGCCGTTCCAATCGACCTGGGTGAGGAGCGCTCCGTCGCTTCGGACGAATGCCCAGTCGACTATCGCCTTCGGAATCCGGCCATTGCCGCCGAGGGCGGGCAGGCGCTGCCATGTCGCCCCGTCGTCGCGTGAGACGTGTACCGCAACGAACGGAAAGAGCGTGGCACCATCTGCACCCTCGACGACGGCGATTGTGTCGGGCTCCGCCGAGTCGGCGACCATGAACATGCCGCCAGCCCGAGTGGGCAATTGATGCTGTCCCCACGTCTGTCCGCCGTCATCGGACCACACCGCGTGCCACACCGCAGAGTTGCCGTTGGTGTACGCGATCCCGACGAGTCGCCCATCTGGTTGTTCTACGAGTCCGTGCGTATTGGGAGGTGTATCGAGCGGGTGCTGGGTTGCCGCGTCGACGTCGATCGCGGCGTCGCTGTATTTCGGGACGAACTCGCCCTCGGCGACAGGGCCGACCCGCTTCGTCTTCTGTATCGGGGTGAGCTCGCCGTCCGCCGAGAGAATGAAGGGTTCGTTGTGCGGTTGAACGAGGAAGGTTTCGTTCGGCAATGTCGTGATCTGAGCGTATGCGTCGTACTTCTCGAACTCGACGTACTCGGTCGTCTCGAAATCGTCTTTGGTCACGGCGAGGACTGTTCGGCTCTGCCGGCAGTTCTTGTTGGAGCAGAGGTTCCACGCGGATGCGCGTACGTCCGGGTCGTCGTTGGAGACCGCCAAACTGTACAGCGTTGCGTCCGCGTGTTCGACGATCTGCTCCGGCTTCAGCTCCTTCAGCTTCAGCGACCGCGGGGGAGTCGGCGACGGTGCTGGCTCGGGACGATCGTCGGTACCGCGGTCGAGTCCGACGACGCCGAGTACGACGATCACTGCGGCGGCAAGCACGGCGGAGCCGACGACCCGCACCTGCGTACGTCGGCGACGGGTAGCACCGCGCCGGATCAAGGCGTCGATGTCGCTCGGGCGCGCCGCCTCGCGGGCGTGGCCGGAGATTCCGGGGTCGTCCAGGACCTTGTCGAGGTCAGGCATGCGGAGCCTCCTCTCGTTCGTCGAGTAGCTCGGCCAGGGCGGCGCGACCACGTCGCAGTCGCGACTTGACGGTGTTCGGCGACACACCGAGGTTGCGGGCGACCTCGTCGACGGGCAGATCGGCGAGGTGATGGAGCGCGATCGCCTCCCGCTGAGCCGCTGGAAGCCGCCGCAGGGCGTCGAGTACCGCGACGCGATCAGGTGAGAGCTCGGGTGCCGAGACCGGCGGTAGCTCGCGGAGCAGCAGTCGGCGACCGAGGGCACGCCTACGGTGGCGGGTGCGGCTCAGGTTGACCGCTGTCGTACGCAGCCACGCCTCCGGATTGTCGACCCGGACGAACCTGGTCGCGTGCGCAGCGGCGCGTACGAATGCCTCCTGTACGACATCCTCGGCCTCGCCGAGATCACCGCACACTGCGAACAGCTGACCCACCAGGCGCCGGTACGACGCGCTGTGCACGTCGCGTAGCCGGCGTTCGGCGTCGTCGTCCATGGCCCTCCTCGGGTTCTCATACTCAACGACCAGCAGTGCGGGCGCGAGGTTGCATCCGGGCGACGGGGCGGTGCTGGCAGAATGCGGCCATGCCCGCTGCCTCCCCTTCTCACCAGCGCCCGCGCGTCTTCTCCGGCATCCAGCCGACCGCCGATTCGTTCCATCTCGGCAACTACCTCGGAGCGCTGCGCCAGTGGATCGAGTTACAGGGCGAGTACGACGCGTACTACTGCATCGTCGACCTGCACGCGATCACCATCGAGCACGATCCCGAGGTGCTGCGCGAGCGTACGTACCGCTCGGCGGCGCAGTTGATCGCGCTCGGCATCGACGTCGAGCAGTCGACGTTGTTCGTGCAGAGCCACGCTCCCGAGCATGCGCAGCTCGCCTGGGTGCTCAGCTGCATCACCGGGTTCGGGGAGGCGAGCCGGATGACGCAGTTCAAGGACAAGTCCGCGAAAGGCGGCGCCGATCGCGCCACCGTCGGGTTGTTCACCTATCCGGTTCTCCAGGCCGCCGACATCCTGCTCTACAACGCCGACCGGGTACCCGTCGGGGAGGACCAGCGACAGCACATCGAGCTCACCCGCGACCTCGGCGGCAGGTTCAACCATCGGTTCGGCGATACGTTCGTACTGCCGGAGCCGCACATCCTGAAGGAGACCGCGAAGATCGTCGACCTGCAGGACCCGACGATCAAGATGAGCAAGTCGGCGTCGACGCCCGCCGGCATCGTCGACCTGCTCGAGGAGCCGAAGAAGGCCGCGAAGAAGCTCCGCTCGGCGGTCACCGACTCCGGCAGCGAGATCCGCTTCGACGAGGCGGAGAAGCCCGGGATATCGAACCTGCTCACCATCTACTCCACGTTCACGGGCCGCAGCATCGCCGATCTAGAGGCCGCGTACGCCGACAAGGGCTACGGCCATCTCAAGGTCGATCTCGCGGAGGTCGTGGTCGACGCGCTCACGCCGATCCGCGAGCGGACCAATGAGCTGCTCGACGATCGCGCCGAGCTCGAGCGACTGCTCGCGGCGGGCGCCGAGAAGGCGCGGGCGGTCGCCGCCGAGACGCTCGCAGAGGTCTACCGGCGCGTCGGGTTCGTACGCGCGTGAGGTTCGGCGCGTCGACGCTCCCGAGAGCACCGGGGCGCTAACGGGTGTCGTGCCGGGCGCGCTAGTCTCTGCTTTCATGCCGACCATCGGAGTGGCAATCGCGGTGCCCGACCCGTACGGAAGCGAGCTGCGCGCGCATCGTGCGGCCTTCGGCGACCCGCTCGCCGAGACCGTTCCGTCGCACGTCACGCTGCTTCCGCCGACGGAGGTCGAGCGAGACGAGATTCCCGACGTCGTCGAACGCCTCGAGCGGATCGCCTCGAAGCATTCGCCGTTCACGATGCGACTGCACGGCACGGGCACGTTCCGTCCGGTCTCGCCGGTCGTGTTCGTCACCGTGAGCGAAGGCATCTCGCCGACGGAGGTGCTCGCGTCGGCGGTACGCGACGAGCTGCTGCACGGCAAGCTGGAGTTCCCGTACCACCCCCACATCACCGTTGCCCACCACCTCGACGAGAACGCGCTCGACAACGCCTTCGAGGCCCTGCGCGACTACGAGTGCCGCTTCGATGTGACATCGTTCGCTCTGTACGTACACGATGGATCTGCCGGATGGACGCCGTCTCGGGTGTTCGACCTCGTCGGAGGAGCCGTACATGAGCGATACAGGAGTACGACGTGAGCAGGCCGAGCCGAAGCTGAGCGATCGGCTGAAGCAGCGCATCGCCGACGCGCGACGCCGGTGGCCGTTCTTCGACCATGTGCTCTCGATGAACGAGCACTATACGAAGGTCCACGGCAACCTGCTGTCCGGTGCCGCGACGTACTTCGGCTTCCTGTCGTTCTTCCCGATCCTGGCGCTCGCGTTCGCCGTCATCGGCGTCGTCGCCAAGCAGTACCCCGATGCACAGGACTCCCTGATCACGGCGATCGAGTCGGTCTTCCCCGGCGTCGTATCCGAGGAAGGCGGCAACGGGACGATCAGCCTGCAGCAGATCCAGAAGGCATCGGGAGCCGTTGGCCTGATCGGTGCCGTCACCTTGCTCTACTCCGGCCTCGGCTGGCTGTCGGGGCTGCGTGAAGGCCTGGTCGCGGCGCTCGAGGTGCCCGCATCGGAGAAGTACGGGTTCGTCCTCGGCAAACTGGTCGACCTGATGACCCTGGCCCTGATCGGCTTCGTGCTGGTCGTCTCGGTCGGCATCGCCGGATCCGCGACCGGGTTCGCCGACGACATCCTCGACTTCATCCCGCTCGGGCCGATCGGCGGCGCGGTCCTGTGGTGCGTGTCGGTCATTGTCGGCATCGCGGCGAGCACGGTGTTGTTCTTCGCGATCTACCGGTTGCTGCCGAACCCCGATCTGCCGCGCCGCGCACTCGTACACGGAGCGCTGCTCGCCGCGATCGGCTTCGAGATCCTGAAGTCGATCGTGGTGCCGCTGCTGGGCAGTCTCGGCGGGTCACCGTTCGCGGCGCTCGCTCTCGCCATCACCCTCGTCGTCTGGATCAACTACTTCTCCCGGCTCGCGGTCTACGGCGCCGCCTGGGCGTACACCGCGCCGGCGGCGGTGGAGCGCCAGCGCGCACGCGATCGGCAGCTGCACTCGCGTCCCGCGGCAACGATCGTCGACGAGCGCGGTCTCGACGATCCCGTGCTCGCGCGTACGACCGGCGAGCGACTGGTCGCGGCCGCCCGACCGGTGGCCGTACTCGGGCTCTTCGCGGTCGGCGTGCGCGAGCTGATCCGCCGCTCCGGCGACTAGTGCCCTGCGCGAAGATGGTCGGGTGACCGTCGAACTCCCATCGCGTGCCGATATCGAGTCGGCCGCCGTACGCCTGCTCGGCAAGGTACGACGTACGCCGCTTCTCGCGGTGCACGGCGATGAGCTCGGCGTTGCAGGGCGCGTACTGCTGAAGCTGGAGCTGACCCAGCACACCGGGTCGTTCAAGGCGAGGGGTGCACTCAACTCCGTGCTGACCCTGCCCGAAGGCACGAGCGGAGTCGTCGCTGCCTCCGGCGGCAACCACGGCGCGGCGCTCGCCTGGGCAGCCTCGCTCGGCGGGCTCGATGCGGACCTGTTCGTGCCCGCATCCTCGCCGGCCGAGAAGGTCGCTCGCGTACGCGGGTACGGTGCCACCGCCCATGTGGTCGAGGGCTACTACCCGGACGCGTTCGAGGCGTCAGTGGAATGGGCGGCCGAGCGGCCGGTCGAGTTCGTGCATGCGTACGACCGGTTCAGCACCGTCTGCGGCGCAGGGTCCGTCGGCCTCGAGATCGATGAGGAGGCACCCGACGCAGACCTGGTGCTCGTGGCCTGCGGCGGTGGAGGGCTGTACGCAGGCACGGCGCTTGCACTCCGCGAACGTACGCAAGTCGTACCCGTTGAGCCCGAGCGGTGCGCGAACCTGCATGCCGCGCAAGCATCCGGCGTACCCGTCGCCATCGACGTCGGCGGAGTTGCCGCCGACTCTCTGGGTGCGTCAACGATCGGCGCGTACGCGTTCGAGACGGCCGCCGCGCTCGACACCGCGCCGGCGCTGGTCGATGACCAGGCGATCACCGAGGCGAGACGATGGCTCTGGCAGCACTGCCGCATCCTCGCCGAGCCCGGCGCGGCGACACCGCTCGCCGCGCTGATGATCGGCGCGGCGACCGTACACCCCGGTGACACGGTGGTGGTCGTGATCAGCGGCGGCAACAACCCCGAGGTGCCGTAACGGGGCCGCTCCCGATTCGGTATCTATCGCGCACAGTTACAAACCTATTGGATCCAGTGCCCTGCCTTTGAAGTACCTTGACGTCTTTCGCCGCCCAGGCGGCGCCCCGCGGCGTCCTCGTCGTCGGAAATAGGACCGACTATGCCCGTCCTCCTCGTTCTTGCGGATGCATCCACCTGGACGACGCCTTCCGTAAAGCCACTTCAAACGCAGGACACAGGCGCGATAGATACAAAACGGCGCGCGCCCGATCAGACCTCGTCGCGCTCCGGGCCCTCGCCGCGCCGGAAGATCTTGTTGCCCAGCCACACGAGCGGATCGTACTTCCGGTCGACGACGCGCTCCTTCATCGGGATGATCGCGTTGTCGGTGATCTTGATCCCCTCGGGGCAGACCTCGGTACAGCATTTGGTGATGTTGCACATGCCGAGGCCGGCCGCGTCCTGCGCGAGGTTGCGCCGGTCGTTGGTGTCGAGCGGGTGCATGTCGAGCTCTGCGTAACGCAGAAAGAACCGTGGGCCGGCGTACGCCGGTTTGTTCTCCTCGTGGTCGCGTACGACGTGGCAGACGTCTTGGCACAAGAAGCATTCGATGCACTTGCGGAACTCCTGACCCCGCTCGACATCCTGCTGCATCATCCGTCGCTTGCCGTCGGCGTCGGGCGGCGCGGGCGCGAACGCCGGCACCTCACGCGCCTTCTCGTAGTTGAACGACACGTCGGTCACGAGGTCGCGGATCACCGGGAACGTACGCATCGGGGTGATCGTGATCGTCTCGTCGGGTTCGAAGTCGGACAACCGTGTCATGCACATCAGCCGCGGTCGACCGTTGATCTCGGCACTGCACGAGCCGCATTTGCCGGCCTTGCAGTTCCATCGGATCGCGAGGTCGCCGGCCTGGGTGGCTTGCAGCCGGTGCAGCGCGTCGAGTACGACCTCGCCCTCCTCGGCCTGTACGACGTAGTCACCCAGGTCGCCGCCGGAGGAGTCGCCGCGCCATACGCGCAGTTTCAGGTCATAGCTCATGCAGTTTCTCCCGTCGCGCTCATTCGAACAGTTCCTTCAGATCGTCGGGCATCACCGGCAGCGGCTGGCGCGCCAAATCGACGGACTCGCCGTCGTAGGTCAGTACGAGATTGATCTGGCCCCATTCGTCGGAGGCCATCGGGAAGTCCTCGCGCGTATGTCCGCCGCGCGACTCCTCGCGCTCCAGCGCGGCCTTCGCCACGCATTCGGACACGATCAGCATGTTGGCCAGGTCGATCGACAGATGCCAGCCCGGGTTGTACTGCCGATTGCCTTCGACGGACAGATGTTTGGCGCGGGCCTTCAGCTGCTCCAGCTCCGACAGCGAGCTCGTCAGCTCCTCGCGTTTGCGGATGATTCCGACGAGGCGATGCATGACGTCCTGCAGATCCTTCTGGATCGTGTACGGGTTCTCGCCACCTTCCTCGGCGAACGGGGCGAGTGCGTCGTCGGCGGCCGTTGTCGCCGCGGAGTCGGATACGGACACCCTACTGCTCGAGTGCTTGGTTGCGTTCTCCGCCGCACACTCGCCGGCACGCCGCCCGAACACGAGCAGATCCGAGAGCGAGTTGCCGCCGAGCCGGTTCGAGCCGTGCATGCCGCCGGAGACCTCGCCGGCCGCGTACAGGCCCTCGACCGAGCTCTGCTGCGTGTCCGGGTCGACCTCGACACCGCCCATCACGTAGTGGCAGGTCGGGCCGATCTCCATCGGCTCCTTGGTGATGTCGACGCCGGCCAGTTCCTTGAACTGGTGATACATCGACGGCAGTCGGCGACGGATGAACTCCGGGTCGCGGCGCGAGGCGATGTCGAGGTAGACCCCGCCGTGCTCGGTGCCTCTGCCCGCCTTGACCTCGGAGTTGATCGCGCGGGCAACCTCATCGCGCGGCAAGAGCTCGGGCGGGCGGCGGTTGTTCTTCTTGTCCTCGTACCAGCCGTCGGCCTCCTCAACGGAGTCGGCGGTCTCGGCCTTGAAGAAGTCGGGGATGTAGTTGAACATGAAGCGCTCGCCGTCGGAGTTCTTCAGGATGCCGCCGTCGCCGCGTACGGACTCGGTGACCAGCAGCCCGCGTACCGACATGGGCCACACCATGCCGGTCGGGTGGAACTGCACGAACTCCATGTTGATCAACGACGCTCCGGCCCGCATCGCGAGCGCATGGCCGTCGCCGGTGTACTCCCACGAGTTGCTGGTCACCTGGAACGAACGGCCGATGCCGCCGGTCGCGAGTACGACGCTCGGTGCGTTGAACACGACGAAGCGGCCGGTCTCACGCCAGTAGCCGACCGCACCCACGATGCGGTCATCGGCCTTGCACAGCTCCGTGACGGTGAACTCCATGAACACGTCGATGCCGAGCGCGACAGCACGTTGCTGCAGCGTACGGATCATCTCGAGGCCAGTACGGTCGCCGACGTGTGCGAGCCGGGCGTACCGGTGCCCACCGAAGTCGCGCTGGGAGATCAGACCGTCGGGCGTACGGTCGAACAGCGCGCCCCACTCCTCGAGCTCGAGTACGCGGTCGGGCGCTTCCTGTGCATGGACCTGTGCCATGCGCCAGTTGTTCAGCATCTTGCCGCCGCGCATAGTGTCGCGGAAGTGGACCTTCCAGTTGTCGTCGGGCCACAGGTTGCCCATCGCGGCGGCAGCGCCGCCCTCGGCCATGACGGTGTGCGCCTTGCCGAGCAGCGACTTGCACACGATCGCCACCTTGGCGCCGGCGTCGTGCGCGGCGATCGCGGCGCGCAGGCCGGCACCGCCCGCGCCGATGACGACGACGTCGTAGTCGTGGGTCTCGAATCCGTGCGACGAGGTCTCGGGCTCTGCGTCCATCCGGTTGCCGGTCATCGGATGTCTTGTTTCGTCGGCCATGCCTTGCGTGTGCTCCATGTCGTCAGGGGATGCGCGGCTCGTCTGTCGTACTAGTTGAAGATGCGCGGGTCGGAGAACCAGTCGGCCGAGACCGACATGATGTACGCGTCGGTCGCGATGACGGTGAAGAGCGAGATCATCGCGAACTGTCCGTGACGCGTGTTGAGCTTGGAGGCCAGCGTCCAGTACCGGTAGCGGATCGGGTGCTTGGAGAAATGCCTCAGTCGGCCGCCGACCACGTGTCGGCAGGCATGGCACGACATTGTGTAGAGGCCGAGCATGATCACGTTGACCAGGATGATGAGCGTGCCAAGGCCCATGCCGATGCCGCCGTCGACCCCGTGGAACGACAGCACCATGTCGTAGAGGTTGATCAGCAAGAACAACGCGGCGAGATAGAAGAAGTAGCGGTGGGCGTTCATGATGATCAGCGGGAACCGCGTCTCACCGGTGTACTTGCTGTGTGGCTCGGGCACTGCGCAAGCCGTCGGCGCCTGCCAGAGCGAGCGGTAGCCGGCCTTGCGGTAGTAGTAGCAGGTGACGCGGAAGCCGCCGACGACCGCCAACGTGATGATGGCGAGCGGGAGGAACGACGGCCAGTCGCCGAACGGTGTGCCGAAGTGGCTCGACCCCGGCACGCACGAGTTGCTCAGACACGGGGAGTACAGCGGCGTCAGGTAGTGCGACTGGTCGACCCAGTACCACTTGTTCATGAAGGAGCGCACGGTCGCGTACGCGATGAAGAAGACCAGGATTGCGCCGATGCCAAGTGGTGGAAGCCACCAGCGGTCCGGTCGCAAGGTCTTGGCCTGGATCCGAGCCCGTCCTGGGCTGCCCACCCCGGTCGTCATGCAGTCCGACTCCTCGCTGTGACGGCGATCACCTGTGTGAGGGCAGTCTGCACCTAATCGGCTCGGAGTGGAAGGGCGTCAGCGGTGGCGTTCTCGGATCGTTTCGGGGTACGAGCGCGCGTACGCCATGCGCGCGTTGTACACGGCCCCCGCTGCCGTCACGGGACGGGGAGCAGCTCGAGATCCTCTCCGAGGTCGTCGGGGCCGAGCGCGGCGAGATGCTCGATCAGGTCACGTTTGAAGGCGATCGCGGTCTGCGGAAGGATGTCGGCCCGTCGATGTGCCAACGCGATCGTACGCTCGAGCCGCGGTCGTTCGAGGAGCGTCGCGCGCAGCTTGGGTCGCGTACCGAGCACCATGCTCGGTACGACGGCGACACCGAGGCCGGCCTCGACGAAGCGGAGCACGGCGTTCATCTCGCCGCCCTCGACCGAGAAGGTCGGCTCGAAGCCCGCCGCGTGACAAGCGTTCAACGTCGTCTCACGCAGGTCGTACCCGTCGCGGAACATCACCATCGGGCGGTCGCGGAGCTGCCCGACCGCCATCCGCGCGGGCAGGTCGTGCTGCTCGGCGGGGCTTGCGAGTACGAGGCTCTCGCGCAGGATCGGCGTCGTCTCGAGGTCGCGCTCATCGTCGGTGAGCGGCACGATGACGAGCGCGAGGTCCAGCTGCCCGCGCCCGAGCGAGCGAGTGAGGTCGCGTGACCCACCCTCCTCGACGGCGACGTCGATTCCGGGATAGCGGTTACGGAAGCGGTGCAACGCATCCGCGAGCAGGCCGTCGCACAGTGAGGGCGTGGCGCCGAGGCGGATTCGTCCGCGCTGCATGCCGGCCACCTCCTGTACGGCGCGCTGCGCGTTCTCCACGTCGATCACGATGCGACGGGCATGCGGGAGGAGCGCCTCGCCTGCGGCGGTCAGTGACACGCCGCCTCGGTCGCGTACGAACAGCGCGCTGCCCAAGGAGTTCTCGAGTACGCGGATCTGTTTGGACAAGGTGGGTTGGGCGACCCCCATTGCGTCCGCGGCGCGTGTGAAGTTGCGCACACGAGCGACCGTGACGAAGTACGAGAGCTGCTGAATCTGCATGCCTCAGCGTACTTTCATAGCGGATGGCTATGAAAGTCAGCCTAAGTTTGACTTGGCGGCGTGTGCGCAGCTCGGCTTACTGTGACGACGTGGTGACCAAGACTCTGACTCCGGCGCAACGCCGGTCGGCGGCATGGCGCTCGACCGTAGCTCTGAAGGCGTCGATGGCGGTCTCCGGCGTGATCATGCTGGTGTACCTGCTCGTCCATATGTACGGCAACCTGAAGTTCTTCCAGGGCCAGGACTCGTTCGACGGCTACCTGCACGGCCTTCGAGACATGTTCTACCCGTACCTGCCGCACGACGGCGTGCTGTGGATCATGCGCGTGGTTCTGCTCGCTGCCGTCCTCGTGCACATCTATGCCGCGGTCACGCTGTGGCGTCGCGCGCGCAGCTCGTCGGCGCGTACGGGCGGTGGTCAGCGCTACCAGAGCACCAAGAACCGCCGCGGTGTGCAGCGTACGTACGCGTCGTTCACGATGCGCTGGGGCGGCGTCGTGCTGGCGTTGTTCATCATCGCCCACGTGCTGCAGATGCTGCCGAACTACATCTCGCCCGGTGGCGCGTCCGACAGCAAGTACGAGCGGGTCGTCAACGGCTTCGAGCTGTGGTGGGTCGTACTCCCGTACACCATCGCGCTGCTCGCGGTCGGATTCCATCTGCGGCACGGGTTCTGGAGCGCGCTGGCGACGCTCGGCGCCAACACCCACCCGGCCCGTCGACGTCGGTTCAACATCTACGCGACCGTGCTGGCGGTGCTCATCACCGGCGGCTTCCTCACCGTTCCCTTCGCCGTCTTCTTCTTCGGAGCTGGTAGCTGATGACCGACTACGACCTCTATGACGAGGGCGAACAGATCGCCGATCTGACGGCGCCCTCCGGCCCGATCAGCGAGCGCTGGGACTTCCGCAAGTTCAACGCCCGCCTCGTCAACCCCGCCAACCGGCGCAAGCTCTCCGTGATCGTCGTCGGTACCGGACTCGCCGGTGCGTCGGCGGCCGCGACTCTCGGCGAGGCCGGCTACCACGTGAAGAGCTTCTGCTACCAGGACAGCCCTCGGCGCGCGCACTCGATCGCCGCGCAGGGCGGCATCAACGCGGCGAAGAACTACCGCAACGACGGCGACAGCATCTACCGACTGTTCTACGACACGGTCAAAGGCGGTGACTTCCGCTCACGCGAGTCGAACGTCTACCGCCTTGCCCAGGTGAGCGTCGAGATCATCGACCAGTGCGTTGCGCAGGGTGTCCCGTTCGCCCGCGAGTACGGCGGTCTGCTCGACAACCGTTCGTTCGGCGGAGTGCAGGTCTCGCGTACGTTCTATGCGCGCGGCCAGACCGGGCAGCAGCTGCTGATCGGCGCGTACCAGGCGTTGGAGCGGCAGATCTCGGCCGGCACCGTCGAGATGAACACCCGGCACGAGATGCTGGAGCTGATCGTCGTCGACGGCAAGGCGCGGGGCATCATCGTCCGCGACATGACGACCGGCGAGATCGAGACGCATTTCGCCGATGCGGTCGTGCTCGCGTCCGGCGGGTACGGGAATGTGTTCTTCCTGTCCACGAACGCGATGGGCTGCAACGTCACGGCGACGTGGCGTGCGCACCGCAAGGGAGCGTTGTTCGCGAACCCCTGTTACACACAGATCCACCCGACGTGCATTCCGGTCAGCGGCGATCACCAGAGCAAGTTGACGCTGATGAGCGAGTCGTTGCGTAACGACGGCCGGATCTGGGTGCCGAAGAAGGGCGGCGACGAGCGCGATCCACGGCAGATCCCCGAGGACGAGCGCGACTACTACCTGGAGCGGCAGTACCCGTCGTTCGGCAACCTCGTGCCCCGCGACATCGCGTCTCGTGCAGCGAAGTACGTGTGCGACGAGGGACGTGGCGTCGGCCCCGGCGGCCTCGGGGTCTACCTCGACTTCGCCGACGCGATCGGCCGGATGGGCCGCGACGCGGTAGAGGCGAAGTACGGAAACCTCTTCGACATGTACCAGCAGATCACGGGGGAGAACCCGTACGAGGTGCCGATGCGCATCTACCCCGCGGTGCATTACACGATGGGCGGACTGTGGGTCGACTACGACCTGCAGAGCTCCATCCCGGGCCTGTTCGTGACCGGTGAGGCGAACTTCTCCGACCACGGCGCCAACCGCCTCGGAGCGAGCGCGCTGATGCAGGGCCTCGCGGACGGCTACTTCGTGCTCCCGGCAACGATCAACGACTACCTCGCGAACGGCCCGTTCGACGACCTCGACGAGTCGCATCCGGCTGCGCAAGAGGCGGCAGAGTCGGTACGCAACCGGATCGACACGCTGCTGTCGATCAACGGCGACCGTACTGTCGACTCCTTCCACCGCGACCTCGGCAACATCATGTGGGAGTACTGCGGCATGGAGCGTACGGAGGGCGGGCTGCTCAAGGCCATCGAGCTCATCCGTGAGCTCAAGGAGGAGTTCTGGAGCAACGTCAAGGTGACGGGCCAGAACGAAGAGCTCAACCAGACCCTCGAGCGGGCCGGCCGCGTCGCCGACTTCTTCGAGTTGGGCGAGCTGATGTGCATCGACGCCCTGCACCGGGCCGAGTCGTGTGGCGGACACTTCCGTGCAGAGAGCCAGACCGAAGACGGCGAGGCGCTGCGTGATGACGAGAACTTCGCGTACGTCGGTGCCTGGGAGTACGGCGGTGAGGGCGGGAAACCCGTTCTACGCAAGGAAGATCTCAAGTACGAGTACGTCGAGATGAAGCAGCGGAGCTACAAGTGAAGATCACACTTCGCGTCTGGCGGCAGAAGAACGCCGACGACAAGGGCAAGATGGTCACGTACCGCGTCGACGACGTGTCACCCGACATGTCGTTCCTCGAGATGCTCGACGTACTCAACGAGCAGCTCACGCTGGCAGGTGACGACCCGATCGCGTTCGACCACGACTGCCGCGAGGGCATCTGCGGCATGTGCGGCGTCGTCATCAACGGCATCGCACACGGGCCGGAGAACACAACGACGTGCCAGCTGCACATGCGCAGCTTCTCCGACGGCGACGTGATCGACGTCGAGCCGTGGCGTGCACAGCCGTTCTCGGTGGTCAAGGACCTCGTCGTCGATCGCAGCGCGTTCGACCGGATCATCCAGGCGGGCGGCTACATCAGCGCGCCAACGGGTGCCGCGCCCGACGCGCACGCCGTTCCGGTGCCGAAGAAGTCGGCTGACCATGCGTTCGACGCGGCCACCTGCATCGGCTGCGGTGCGTGTGTCGCAGCGTGCCCGAACGGCTCGGCGATGCTGTTCACCGCAGCGAAGGTGACCCACCTCGGTCTGCTCCCGCAAGGCCAGCCCGAGCGCGACTCCCGGGTCATCGGCATGGTCGCTCAGCACGACGCCGAAGGCTTCGGCGGCTGTACGCAGATCGGCGAGTGCACGGCAGTGTGCCCGAAGGGCATCGACATCTCCGACATCTCGCGACTCAACCGCGACCTGCTCGGTGCGCTGGCCAAGGGCGACGCCTGAGCCGCTGATGTACGTGACATGACGGCTGCGTGACGAGCGGCTGTCATCTCTCGCCCGAGGACCGAGCGGTGTGCCCGAGCGCGATGATCTGACCCTGTGCCTGGCTATGGTCCGGTCATGGGTCCGCCTTTCGAGCATTACCCAAGTACCCCCGGAGCGATCCGGGGCACTGCCAATGGCATGTCGACCGCGGCAGCCGACCTCGATGCGGTGATGACCGCGCTCGACGGGCCTTCACAGGCCGCGGCGGATGCTGTCGACGGTGAACTGGACGGCAAGATCACGGTGCCGGTCGGTTCGGTCCAAGAGGAGGCGCTGGCGTCCGCAGCGGGCGCTCGAGTGTGCCGCGGGGCGGTCGACACGTTTGCCGACTGCGTCGAGCTGTTCGACAAGGGTGTCGACGACATCAACGAGCGTTGGAAGCACGCGAAAGCCAACGACTTCTTCGTACCCGACGATGCCGACGATCGTAAAGACAAGATCGCGGATGCCCGATCAGAGGAGGAGGCGGCGCTTCGCGCGGAGTACCGCTCCCTCGAGGAGACGCTCGACTCCGATGCCGAGACGGTCGCGGACCTGCTGCTCCAATGGCCATCCCTCGCCATGCCCAAGCTCGAGGCCTTCCAATCGGAAGTCGGAGACCGAGCGGCGATGATGAACAATCCCGAGTACGTCGCGCTCGGCGACTCGTACTCGGCGGGCACCGGAGCGGGCAAGTACAAGGACTACCCGGGTGACGGGCCCAATCCGTACCGTTCGGAGAACGCGTACCCCGAGCTGCTCGCCGATCGGTTGAACCTCAACCTCGACCACCGCGCCGTCAACGGGGCGACGACCACCGATATCCAAGACCAGCTGCACACCCTCGGCCCCGACACGGAGTACGTCACGATCACCGCCGGCGGCAACAACGTCGGGTTCGGCGATGCGGTACGCGACTCGGTCACCGGGGACGGCACCGGGAGCATCGAGGAGTCGCGTCGCCAGATCAACGAGGAGCTACCCGAAGATCTGGACGCTCTCTACGCCGAGATCCGTGCCCGGGCGCCCAACGCGACCATTGTGGTCGGGACGTACCCGCAGCTCGTCGACGGCGAGGGCGGTGGGCCGCTGAGCAACGCCGAAGAGACTGCGATGAACGAGGCGCAGGGAGATCTGACGGATGTGATCGAGCAGCAGGCCGACGAGCACGGGTTCGAGGTCGCCGACGTCACCGACGCCTTCGACGGCCACGAGTCGGATGTGATGAGTCAGTACTACTGGTACCGCGGGGCACCGCCGCCGCCCGACCCCTGGATCCACGGACTCTCCGTCAACCCGTTCAACGACCCCGTGTTCGTCGAGTCGTACCACCCGAACAAGGACGGCCACGAGGCGTACGCGGACGAGTTCGAGGAACTGCTCGACTGACCGGAGCCGACCTGCCACGTGGCGCCGGGGCGGCAGGGATAGCCTCGGGTATGTGCCCACTCCCGATGCGATCGCGAAGGCGGTCGATGACCTGAGCGTCGAGCTGCGCGACCTGCGGCGGGATCTCCACGCGCATCCGGAGCTCGCGTGGCACGAGGAGCGTACGACCGACGCCGTGGTCGCGATGCTCGACAAGGGCGGGGTGTCGTACGAACGGCTGAACGGCAGCGGGGTCGTTGCCGAGGTCGGCACGCCCGGCCGCCCGATCGTCGCGCTACGCGGCGACATGGATGCGCTGCCGCTCGAAGACACCACCACCGACCCGTGGCGTTCGCGTACGCCCGGGGTTGCGCACGCGTGCGGGCACGATGTGCACACCAGCGCGCTGGTCGGAGCCGCGCTCGCACTCAACACCGTGCATGCGGAGACGCCGCTGCCGGTACGCGTGCGGCTGCTGTTCCAGCCCGCGGAGGAGATCATGCCGGGCGGCGCCCACAAGGTGATCGACGCCGACGCGCTCGAGGGCGTCGACCGGATCTTCGCCGTGCACTGCGACCCGTCGGTCGACGTCGGCCAGGTCGGCCTGCGCGAGGGTGCGATCACCGGCGCCTGCGACTCGATCCGGGTCCGGCTGACCGGACGCGGCGGCCACACCTCGCGCCCGCACCTCACCCAAGACCTCACGTTCGCCTTGTCCGCACTGCTCACCCAGCTCCCGGCCGCGCTGTCACGCCGGCTCGACCCGCGTGCCGGCGCGAGCATGGTGTGGGGCGTCATCCAGGCCGGCAACGCCCTGAACGTCATCCCGTCCAGTGGCGAGATCGCCGGCACGTTGCGGATGCTCGACGCCGCTGCGTGGCACGAGGCCGAGCATCTCGTACGAACGCTGATCCGCGATCTGATCGCCCCGTACGGCGTGAGCGCAGATGTGACCTACGTACGTGGAGTGCCGCCGGTCGTCAACGACGCGACGTGCACGTCAGCGCTGCGCCGGGCGGTCGAGTCGACGCTCGGCGGGGGAGCGGTCGCGGCCGCCGGGCAGAGCCTCGGCGGCGAAGACTTCGCCTGGTACCTCGAGCGCGTACCCGGTGCGATGGGTCGCCTCGGCACTCGCTCGCCCGGAGGGCCGACGTACGACCTCCACCAGGGCAGTCTTCGGGTCGACGAGCGGGCCGTCGACATCGGTGCGAAGCTGCTCGCGACCGTCGCCGTCGACACGATGTGAGGGCCGGTCACTTCGAGTTACGGCCGCCGAGATCACGAGTCGATATCGAGTTGGTTCCAGCGCCGCCGTTCCGGCATTTGGGACCCGCAAGATGACTAGACTGCCGTGGCGCAGCGGGCGCTGCGATGCAACTCGACTCTAGGAGGCCCGGTGAAGACGACGGGACGGATCGCGACCCTCGCGGCTATCTCGGTTCTGGTGCTTGCAGGATGCGGCGACCGACCCGACGACGACAACGACAGCGGTTCGAGCGACAACGCGAACGAGACCAGCGAGCCCACCGAGAGCAATCCCGACTTCAAGGCGTGCATGGTCTCCGACTCCGGAGGGTTCGACGACAAGTCGTTCAACCAGACCTCCCACAAGGGCCTGACCGACGCCAAGGAGCAGCTCGGCATCCAGACCGCCGAGATCGAGTCACAGACCGACAGTGACTACCCAGACAACCTGAAGGCCATGGTCGGGCAGAAGTGCAACTCGATCATCACCGTCGGCTTCAAGCTCGCCGAGGCGACCGAGATGTCCGCGAAGCAGAACCCCGACATCGACTACGCGATCGTCGACAACGTGTACGAGAAGCCGCTGAAGAACGTTCGCGGTCTCGCCTTCGACACGGCCCAGTCGAGCTTCCTGGCCGGCTACCTCGCCGCCGGTTCGACGCAGACGGGCACGGTCGGTACGTTCGGCGGCCTCGAGATCCCGACCGTCACCATCTTCATGGACGGCTACTGGGAGGGCGTGCAGTACTACAACGAGGAGAACGACACCGACGTCAAGGTGATCGGCTGGGACGAGCAGTCCAAGAAGGGCGTCTTCACCCAGGACTTCGAGAACAAGTCCAAGGGTCAGACCAGCGCGGACTCGCTGATCGCTCAGGGTGCCGACGTGATCTTCCCGGTCGCCGGTCCGGCTGGCCTCGGTGGCCTGCAGGCGGCGAAGGACTCCGGCGGCGATGTCAAGGCGATCTGGGTCGACACCGACGGCTGCGTCAGCGCCGAGGAGTACTGCGACGTACTGCTCGGCAGCGTCGTCAAGGGCATGGACGTCGCGGTCGAGGATGCGATCGCCGACTCCGTCCATGACGAGTTCGACAACAAGACCTACATCGGCACGCTGGAGAACGAAGGCACCGACCTGACGCTCGGCTCCGACCTCGAGGGCGACATCGACCAGGAGCTCAAGGACCAGATCGACCAGGTCCGCGAGGACATCATCAGCGGCGACATCGAGGTCAACTCACCGTCGTCACCGCAGTAGATCCCGTCCGCCACGGAAGGGGTAGCGCATCGCTATCCCTTCCGTGGCGGTCATTGGTGTCCAGCGCAGAGAACCTGACCGAGGGCACGGGGTAGGAGTGCAAAGGTGCAACTCGAGATTCGTGGACTGACCAAGCGGTTCGGTTCGTTCACGGCCAACGACAAGATCGACCTGACCGTCGAGCCCGGTGAGATCCACTGTCTGCTCGGTGAGAACGGCGCCGGCAAGTCGACGCTGATGAACATGCTGTACGGCCTGCTCGAACCCGACGAGGGCGAGATCCTGGCCGACGGCAAGCCGTTGGCGATCCGTAGCCCGGGCGACGCGATCGACGCAGGCATCGGCATGGTGCACCAGCACTTCATGCTCGTACCCGTCTTCACCGTCGCCGAAAACGTCATGCTCGGCCACGAGGAGACCGCGCTCCCCGGTGTGCTCAGCAGACGCAAGGCGGCGGCGCTCGTACGCGAGCTGTCCCAGCGTTACGGACTCAGCGTCGACCCCGGTGCGAAGGTCGCCGATGTCTCGGTCGGCGTGCAGCAGCGCGTCGAGATCCTCAAGGCCTTGATCAAGGACGCCGAGGTGCTGATCCTCGACGAGCCGACCGCGGTGCTGACGCCGCAAGAGACCGACGAGCTGTTCACGATCATGCGCCAGCTGCGCGACAACGGCACGTCGATCGTCTTCATCACCCACAAGCTGAAGGAAGTCCGGGCGGTCGCCGATCGCATCACGGTCATCCGTCGCGGCAAGGTCGTCGCCACCGCCGAGCCGTCGGCGTCGGAGTCCGAGCTCGCCGAGCTCATGGTCGGTCGCGAGGTCAGCCTCACCGTTGACAGATCCGCATCAGTCGACATCGGAGACCCTGTCCTGGAGGTACGCGACCTCACTGTCATCGACGAGCGTGGCCACACCGCCGTCGACGACGTATCGCTGGACGTACGCGCGGGCGAGGTGCTCGGTCTCGCGGGTGTACAAGGCAACGGCCAGACCGAGCTCGTCTCCGCACTGCTCGGCCTCACCCGTCCGGCGACCGGCAAGATCGGTCTCGCCGGCACCGACGTCAGCGGCTACGGTCCGGCCCGCAGCCTGCGCGCGGGCATCGGGTACGTGCCCGAGGACCGCAAGCACGACGGTTTCGTCGACTCGTTCACCGTGGCCGAGAACCTCATCCTCGACCTGTATCAGAGCGACGATTTCTCCTCCGGACTACAGCTGCGCTGGGACAAGATCTACGAGAACGCCGAGCACCGCATCGCCGAGTTCGACATTCGTACCCAAGGTGCGACGGAGGCCGTCGGATCGCTGTCCGGCGGCAACCAGCAGAAGGTCGTTCTCGCCCGCGAGCTGTCACGGCCACTACGGCTGCTGGTCGCCTCGCAGCCGACCCGGGGTCTCGATGTCGGGTCGATCGAGTTCGTGCACAAGCGGATCATGGCCGAGCGCGAGAACGGCACGGCAATCCTCATCGTCTCGACCGAGCTGGACGAGATCGTCGGCCTGTCCGATCGAATCGCCGTGATGTACGGCGGGCGCATCGCCGGCATCGTCACGCCCGATACGCCGCGCGAGCAACTCGGCCTGCTGATGGCGGGCGCCACCCCGGAGGAGGCGAGCAATGCCTGAGCCCGAGACGAGTGAGTCGGCACCGAAGAATGCGCCACGTTCGGTCATCAGCGAGTGGATCCCGTCGATCTGGCTGACGTTCCTGTCGATCGTGCTCGCGCTGGTGGTCGGCGCCGTGCTCATCGTCGTCAGTAACGACGAGGTCGTCTCGTCACTCGACTACTTCTTCTCCTATCCGTGGGACACTCTCTCAGCGGCGGGCGAGGCGATCGTCGACTCGTACTGGGCGCTGCTGAAGGGTTCGTTCGGCTCGGGAGACGCAATCGCTTCGACTCTCGAACGCGCCGCCCCGTTGGCATGTGCGGGTCTCGGCGTGACGCTGGCCTTCCGTGTCGGGTTGTTCAACATCGGTGCGCAGGGCCAGATCATCGCTGGCTCCATCTGCGCTGGGTACGTCGGCTTCACCTGGGACCTCCCGCCCGTACTCCACCTGATCGTCGCGCTGTTCGCCGGACTGCTCGGCGGTGCGATCTGGGGCGCCATCGTCGGCGTGCTCAAGTCGCAAACCGGCGCACACGAGGTCATCGTCACGATCATGCTCAACTACGTGGCGCTGGCGATCCTGCGCTGGCTGCTGACGCTGGACGCCTTCCAGGTTCCGGGGTCAAACAACCCGAAGAGCCCGGTCGTCGACGGGTCGGCGTCGTTCCCCGACTTCTTGGGCGTACACACGGGTGTGTTCGTGGCACTACTCGCAGCGGTCGGAGTGTGGTGGTTGCTGTCGCGCTCGACGATCGGTTTCGAGATGCGTTCGGTCGGCGCCAACCCGGCAGCGTCGGCAACGGCGGGCATGAGCGTTGCGCGCGCGTACATCCTGGCGATGATCATCGCCGGAATGCTGGCCGGACTCGCCGGCAACCAACAGGTGCTCGGTCACGATGACGCGCTGACCGACGGCATCGCCGGTTCCCTCGGCTTCGACGCGATCACGGTCTCGTTGCTCGGCCGGGCGACACCGAGCGGCACGGTGTTCGCCGCGATCCTGTTCGGTGCGCTGACCACCGGTGGGCGTCAGATGCAGGCGTCGACGGGCACGCCACTCGATCTGACCACCGTGCTGCAGGCGATGATCGTGCTGTTCGTCGCAGCGCCGGCGTTGGTACGCGCGGTGTTCCGAGTACGCGCCACCGAAGGCGGCGGGACCGTGCTGGCGAAGGGGTGGAACGCATGAGCACCGACGAGAACCAACCCGCAGACGGGCAGCAGTCCCCCGACGGCGGGCTGCAGACGAGCGATCCGTCGCCAACGGATCCGCCCGAAGAAGTCGTCGCGGCGAGCCCCGTGGAGCGCAGCCGATACCGCCGGATCACAACCACTCTGGCGATCGTGGCGGCCGTTCTCCTGCTCATGTGGTGGAAGACCGCCGACGGCGACTTCACGTTCCTGCTGCAGCCGCCGTCGGTCGACAGCGACGAGATCTCGGTGTCGTACGACGGCAAGTTGCTCGCGCTCTACTGCCTGATCATCGCGGTCGTCGCGCTAGTGCTCTTCGCAACGAAGGTCGTACGACGCGGGCCGCTGTTCGCCATCATGGTCGCGCTGGTCGGCATCGCGTTCATCGTCGGGTTCTGCGCCTGGGCGTACTCCGGTCAGGACACCCCCTCGCCACTGCCGATGACCAACCCGCTCGAGGGCACGATCCAGTACGCCACGCCGCTCGTACTCGGTGCGCTGTGCGGTGCGATGTGCGAACGGGCCGGCGTGATCAATGTCGGCATCGAGGCGCAGTTCCTTGCCGGAGCGTTCTTCGCATCGGTTGCGGCCTCGCTCGCGTACAGCGCGTGGATGGGTCTCCTCGGCGGCATCGGCGCAGGTATCGCCATCGGCGCGCTGCTCGCGCTGTTCGCGATCCGCTACCTGGTCAACCAGGTCGTGCTCGGCGTCGTGCTGGTCGTGTTCGCGACGGGCATCACCGGGTTCCTCCTCGACCAGATCCCGTCCGACCAGACGGATCTGCTGAACAACCCGCCGATCCTGGAGACCTGGGAGATCCCCGGTCTTTCCGAGCTCCCCATCGTCGGCACCGCGCTGTTCGCCCAGAACTGGCTCGTCTACATCATGTACTTCAGCGTGCCGATCGCGTGGTTCCTGTTGTTCCAGACCAGCTGGGGCCTGCGCGTACGAGCCGTCGGGGAGCATCCGACGGCCGCGGACACCGTCGGCATCAAGGTGCGCGGCCGACGTTGGCAGGCCGTTCTCGTCGGCGGCATCTTTGCGGGGCTCGGCGGAGCGTTTTACACGGTCGGCTCGACGGGTGCGTTCGACAAGGACGTCTCCGCGGGCACGGGCTTCATCGCCCTTGCCGCGTTGATCATGGGGCGCTGGCATCCCGGCGGAGCAGCGTTGGCGGCGCTGTTCTTCGGTTTCGTCTCCCAGCTGCAGACTCAGCTGCAGACCCTCGCCAAGCTGCCGACTGAGCTGCTCGCCATGACGCCGTACCTCGCGACCATCATCGTGGTGGCCGGTTTCGTCGGCCGGGCGATCCCGCCGGCGGCCGACGGCGAACCGTACGTGAAGAGTTGACCGCCGTGGCTGGCAACGTCGACTGGGCGGCACTGCGGGCGGCGGCCGACGAGGTCGCGCAGCGGGCGTACGCGCCGTACTCGAACTTCCCGGTCGGCGCCGCTGCTCTCGTCGACGACGGGCGCATTGTCGTCGGCTGCAATGTGGAGAATGCCGCGTACGGCGTCACGCTGTGCGCCGAGTGCGGGATGGTGTCCGACCTCATCGCGGGCGGTGGGGGCCGGCTGGTTGCGTTCACCTGCTGCGGTGGCGACGGTCGGCGGCTGATGCCGTGCGGGCGCTGCCGACAGCTGCTCTGGGAGCATGGCGGAGCCGATCTACTGGTCGACACTCCGGCGGGCATCATCGGCATGGATGCCGTGCTGCCGCAGGCGTTCGGCCGAGACGATCTGGAGGGCGACAGTGAGTGAGCCGGAGCGGCACGACGCCGTCACGATCATCGCGGCGAAACGCGATCGTGAGGAGCTAAGCGACGACCAGATCGACTGGATCGTCGACGCGTACACCCGAGGCGTGGTCGCCGACGAGCAGATGTCGGCGCTGACGATGGCGATCCTGCTCAACGGCATGGACCGTCGCGAGATCGCCCGCTGGACCGCCGCGATGATCGCGTCGGGCGAGCGGATGGACTTCTCCGGGTTGTCGCGCCCGACCGCCGACAAGCACTCGACCGGGGGAGTCGGCGACAAGATCACGTTGCCCCTCGCACCACTCGTCGCGTCGTACGGCGTCGCAGTGCCGCAGCTGTCCGGCCGCGGGCTCGGCCACACGGGCGGCACCCTCGACAAGTTGGAGTCGATCCCGGGTTGGCGAGCAGACCTGTCCAACGATTCGTTGATGGGCCAGCTCGAGGAGGTCGGCGCGGTCATCTGTGCCGCAGGCTCGGGCTTGGCTCCGGCGGACAAGAAGCTGTACGCGCTGCGCGACGTCACCGGCACGGTCGAGTCGATCCCGATGATCGCCAGCTCGATCATGAGCAAGAAGATCGCCGAGGGCACGGGCTCCCTGGTCCTCGACGTGAAGGTCGGCTCCGGTGCGTTCATGAAGTCCTACGACGATGCGCGCGAGCTGGCCGAGACGATGGTCGCGCTCGGTACCGATGCGGGCGTACGCACCACCGCCCTGCTCACCGATATGGCGACGCCGCTCGGCCTGACGGCGGGCAATGCCGTCGAGGTACGCGAGTCGGTCGAGGTCCTTGCTGGTGGTGGCCCGTCTGATGTCGTCGAGCTGACCGTCGCTCTTGCGCGCGAGATGCTCGCTGCCGTCGGGCGTGACGACGTCGACCCGGCAGACGCACTCGCAGACGGCCGGGCGATGGATGTGTGGCGTCGGATGATCGCGGCGCAGGGCGGCGATCCCGATAGTGCGTTGCCACAGCCGAAGGAGTCGCAGACCGTCACCGCGCCGAGCTCCGGGGTGTTGGCGCGCCTCGACGCGTTCGATATCGGTGTGTGCGCGTGGCGACTCGGCGCCGGTCGGGCACGGGCCGGTGAAGCGGTGCAAGCCGCGGCCGGAGTCGAGCTACATGCCAAGCCCGGCGACACCGTCACTGCGGGCCAGCCGTTGCTGACGCTGCACACCGACACACCCGAGCGTTTCAACCGCGCACTCGACGCACTCGACGGCGCGTACGACATAGCGGCGGCCGGCACTGACGTCCGACCCGGTGAGATCGTCCTCGACCTCATCCGGTGAGGCGATCGACTTGTGGAGCCGGCGTACCGTTCTGCGAGGGATAGGTACGGCGGCGCTGCTTCCGCTCGCGGGCTGCTTCGGTGACTCCTGGGACTCCTTCTCCGGCACCCGCCTGAGGCTGGCGACCGGCAACCCCGGTGGCGTGTTCGCGCGTTACGGCGATGCGCTCGGCGACGTCCTCGTCGATCGGCTCGGCGTTGATGTCCAGATCTCGAAGACCGACGCATCCGTTGCGAACCTACGACTCGTCGCCTCCGGCGACGCCGATGTCGCGATGACGCTCGGCGATACCGCGGCCGATGCCGTCCAGGGCCGCGGCGTCTACGAGAGGCCGCTCGACGTCGTTGCGCTTGCACGTACCTATGACAGTTTCGTCCATCTCGTCGTACGCGCGGAGTCGCCGATCCGAACGGTCGCCGACCTACGAGGCAAACGAATCGGCGTCGGGAGACACGACTCCGGCACCCGTCTGGTCGCTGCGCGCATCCTCGGCGTCAACGACACCCCACTGAGTGCCGTCGACCTGTCGACCCGACGCCTGGAGGACGACACGGAGTCGCTGATTGCCGGCGACATCGATGCGTTCTTCTTCGTCAGCGGACTGCCCAACGGCGCCATCTCCAAGCTGAGCGGCCAAATACCAATCCGCCTGATCAGTCTGGAAACGACCGTGGCGGCGATGATCCGCGAGTACGCATCGGAGTACGTCGCGGGCCCGATCCCCGCCTCCGCCTACGGCCTGAGCGAAGCCACCGAGACCGTCAGCGTCAAGAACTACGTCGTTGCCGACCCCGCGATGCCGAACGACCTCGCGTACGCAATCACCCGGGTGATGTTCGAGGCACAGGAACAGATCGACGCAAGGGCCGAGGGCGTCGGTCAGCCGAACCTCTCGGCCGGAATCTTCACGAGTCCGCTCGACTTGCACCCGGGCGCCCTGCGCTACTTCCGGGATCAGCGAGGCGACGTCTGACGTCGGATGCGCCAGCGCCCGCGATCGAACGGACAGTACGTGCCTACTCCCTATCGACACCCCGATCGTCGCGGCCCCTGAACCGCACCTCCACCCCCAGCCCGCCCGCCTTCGGGCTGGAGACGGTGAATCGGCCGCCGAGGTCTTCCACCCGCGCGCGTACGATCGCGAGGCCGAGGCCGGTGCCCGCGACGTTCTGATGTGCGCGGCCGCGGAAGAACCGCGCACCCACCTTGAGCACATCCTCTGCGGCGAGCCCCGGGCCGTGGTCTCGCACCCGCAGGACGACGTCGTCGGCATCGGTGTGTACCGAGACGTCGACCGGCGCACCGGGAGCGAACTTCGCGGCGTTGTCGAGCACCGCGTCGAGTACGAGATCGACCGAGGTCTGGGTCGCGTACGCATGACAGTCATCCGCCGCGTCGACAACGAGGTCGGCAATCGCAGGAGACCACAGTTCGCAGCGGTGTCGCGTACTCGCGGCGATGTCGATCAGCTCGAGGTCAACCTGCCGGGCACCGACCTGGCTCAGATCGAGCAACGACTCGACGATCGAGTTGAGGCGCTCGGTCTCCTCGATCGCCATCTCCGCCTGGGTGGCGTCATACGGGTCGGCTTGCAGGTTTTCGACTCGTAACCTCAACGCAGTAAGGGGATTGCCCAGTTGGTGTGATGCGTCCGCGATCAGTTCCCGCTGCTGGCGCTGCGAGGTCTCGACATTGTCTGCCATCCGGTTGAACGACCGCGCGAGATGGCGCAGCTCCGGCGGACCGGCGCTCGCGGGGACGCGCGTCCCGAGGTCGCCGTGCGCGAGCCGTCCGGCAGCGACGTCCAGATCTCCTACCGGCCGCAGAATCCAACGTACGAACGGACCGACGAGTCCTGTGGCTGCGAGCGTCAACACGGCGAGACCCGCAACGGCGAGCCACGCGAGTCGCGTCGTCACGGCAGATCTGATCGCGTCGGTCGGTGCGATCATCACGACAGCGCCGAGGACATGAGCGTCGCGGCCGACCGGCGAACCCACAACGAACGACCGACCATGCCAGGGCCACACAGTTTCCGGTGGCGACGATCCGCTCCCCGACAGAGCGCGATCGAGTACGTCCGCAACGCGTCGGTCGGCGACGTCGATTTCAGGGGTCGATGAGGCGACCACCTCTCGGTTGGCGTCGATCACGACGACTGTGCCGTCGTACACCTGGGAGTAGCGCCGCAGATCGGCGATGAGTCGACCGAAGCGGTCGGTTTCGAGCGACTCCTGCGCGAGGACGGCGAAGCGCGTCACATCGGTCAGCCGAGCCGTGAACGCGTCCTGCGTACGGTCTTCCGCGTACGCGCTCACGAGTGGTGCCATCAATGCGATCAGCAGCAGGCTGAGCAGCACACCCGCGACCGTGATCAGCCGCCGACGCATCGCGTCACCGCTCCTGGGTGCTGCCCGCGAGGCGATATCCCGCCCCGCGTACCGTCTCGATCAGTTTGGGCTCGCCGAGCTTCGACCGGAGGTTGGCGACGTGCACGTCGATCGTGCGTGAAGCGCCTACCCAGGAGGTCGACCAGATCGCCTCCATGATCGCCTCGCGGGTGACCAAGTCGCCACTGCTTCGTACGAGCATGTGCAGGAGCTCGAACTCCTTACGAGCAAGGGAGACCGCTTCTCCATCGACGTACGCGCGGCGCTCGTGCGGATCGACTCGGATACGTCCGAACTCGTCGGCGTCGCTCACCTGGTGCTTGCCGAAGCGGCGCATCACGGCGTGGATGCGCGCGACCAGCTCGGCGAGACGATACGGCTTCGTCACGTAGTCGTCGACTCCTGCGCGAAGAGCCGCGACCACCATCGCCTCCTCACGGCGCGCGGTCACCGCGATGATCGGGATCTCGCTGCCTCGCCGGATCTGGCGGCACAGCGCCAACCCATCCTGGTCGGGGAGTCCCATATCGAGCAGGATGAGGTCGGCACCGTCCATCTTCGGGATCGCCTCCGCGGCGGCACCCGCGCGGTCGACGTACAGTCCGGCGCGAAGCAGCGCTGGTGTCAGCGCGGCGACGACCCGGTCATCGTCCTCGACCAGCAGGATCCGCATGACGGGTCAGACTAGCGGTGAGTGGCCTTCTGGACTATCGCTCCCGGACGGCGTACGTCAGATGCGTCACCCTCGGTGAGGACTCGGCACGGATCTGCTCCAGCGCGATCCGTGCTGCGTCCACTCCTTCGAAGAGGTGGATCCCCGAGCCGAACAGCACAGGTGAGAGCGCGATCGAGAACTCGTCGACCAAACCGGCATTCAGATACTGCAGGATCGTTGCGCCACCGCCCGCGATCCGGACGTCGCGGGCTCCGGCCGCCGTACGGGCCCGGTCGAGCGCGGCTTCGACGCCGTCGTTGACGAAGTGGAACGTCGTACCGCCCGGTCGTTCCCAAGGATCTCGCTTCTCGTGGGTCACGACGAAGACCGGTGTGTGGAAAGGTGCCTCCTCCGGCCATGCCTCTTCGCCGGCGTCGAACATGCGCTTGCCCATGACGTTCGCGCCGGTGCGTTCGAATGTCTCGCGCAGGATGTCGTTGTCACGGCCTTCCTCGCCGCCGTTGCCGTGCAACACGTTCTCCCGGAAGAAGCGCTGGGGGAACACCCACCGCTGCAGCTCCACCCACTGCTTGCCCATCAACTCGTCGATGGACTCGGGTGCGATGAAACCGTCCAGCGACATCGAGACGCTGAAGAACACCTTGCCGCTCATGCGCCAGGCCCGCACTGGTCGACGATCTCGGCGACGTAAGCAGCGAGATTGCCAAGAGTCTGCTGGCCGGCCTCGATCGCGTGGTACTTCTCGGCCGCCTCGTCGCGTTGCTCCTTGGTGGGGAAGACTGAGCACATCTCGAGCCTTGTCGCCGCGCCGTCGGATGCGAAGGTCAGGATCGACTCGAAGGCGTTCGGGTCGTCGCGCGACTCACCGTGCAGCATCGCGATGCGTTCCGGCGGGGTGATCTCAGTCCAGGTGATCCATTCCGGGTAGATCGTTCCGTCGGGCGCCCGCATCGCGAAGTCCCACACCCCGCGTACGCGGAACTCGAAGGACCTCGTGGTCGTGGTGAAGCCGTTCGGCCCCCACCACCGCGACAGATGGCGCACCTCGGTGAACGCCTCGAACACCAACTCGCGCGGCGCATCGATCAACCGGGAGACCACGATCTCGCGGTCGGCCGTCTCGGACGGCTCCGACTGAGGCGCCTCATCACGTCCCGTCTCACTCATCTACTGCTCCTCTTGTCTTGCCTGCTTCAGGTCCTGCACGTAGGCCTCCAGCCGGTCGAAGCTCTCGCTCCAGAACCGCTCGAACCCGCCGGTCCACTCATGCACAGCCCGCAGGCCGCGGGCGTCGAGCTCGTACAGGCGCTGCTTACCGGCCCTGCGGTCTCGCACGAGGCCGACCTCGCGGAGCACGCGCAGGTGCTTGGACGCTCCCGGCTGGGACATCCCCAGCTCCTGGGACAGCTCGGTCACCGGTCGTTCGCCCGCCCGCAGCAACACCAGGATGTCTCGGCGCTGCGGCTCGGCGATCGCATTGAAGACGTCGGACGTCGTTGCTGCTCGTGCCATGCGAGCAATCATATTCCCATATCGGAATGTGTCAACGATGGGCAGCGCTGCTCGAGAGCGCGGGCGTACTACCCGTCGGTCGGAACCGCTTGTTCGGTCCTCGCCGTTTTGTATCTCTCGCTCATAGCTCCAATAGGTTTGTACCGGTGCGTGATAGATACAAAATCGGTACGGCGCCTCGTGGGCGATCCCTGCGACGACAGAGGTGAATGTCAAGCCTGTGTAAAGACTTGGCCCGAGCTGGTTGTTATGACGCAGATCACGTTCGTAAGTTACCCGGCATGCCTGCACCGACCGCGACCGACGACGAGCCGGACCGACAACCCGCACAGGTCGACACCGAGGCTCTTGCAGCCGAGTACGACGAGGAGCGCCCGGCGCGACGGCTGTCGACCCGCGTCGACCTGTTCGTGAACGCGTGGTGCTTCGTCGTCGCGCTGTTCGTGCTCCGGCAGGTGTTCTCGCCGCTGGACCTCGGCAACCAGTACTACCTCGTGTACTTCCTGGGTTTCACGCTGCCGCTCGTCTTCGTCTGCTATCGAGCACGCGCGACGCGTACGCCCGCGGACGGCGCCGAGGCAGCCGAACTCGCCAAACGCAAGGACAACCCGGGTTTGCTCGACTGGGCACTTGCGGTGGTCGCGCTGTTCGTCGGGCTGTACCCGGTGCTGCCGATACCTGAGACCGCGAACGGTTTCGGCGGTTTCGAGGGCTTCCTCGACCGGCAGGGCTCCCTGCTCACGTACGACGTGATCGCCGGCGTGGTCCTGATGGTGCTCGTACTCGAGGCGACCAGGCGTACGACCGGGCTCGTGCTGCCAACGGTGTGCGTGGTGTTCTTCTGCTACGCCTACTACGGGGGCTACCTGCCGCTGCAGTGGTCGGTCGCGCATATGGGCCTCGACATCGAGCAGATCGTCAATGCCTTGTACAACGAGGCGAGCGGGTTCTTCGGTGTCCCGCTGAACGTGGCCGCCACGTACATCGTGCTGTTCACGATCTACGGCGCGGTCCTCGACCGGATGGGCGCCGGTCGGTTCTTCGTGGAGTTCGCCTTCTCGCTGTTCCGCCGTTCGGGCACTGCCCCCGGACGTACGGTCGCGACGTCGGGCTTCCTGCTCGGCACGGTCTCCGGATCGGGTACGGCAACGGCCGTGACGCTCGGATCATTCGCATGGCCGATCCTCAAGCGGGCAGGCTATCCGCGCGAGTCGGCAGGCGGCATGCTCGCGGCGTCGGGAATCGGTGCGATCCTGTCGCCACCGACGATGGGTGCGGCCGCGTTCATCATCGCGGAGTACCTCGGCGTCTCGTACTTCTCGGTGTTGGGCTGGGCGATCATCCCGACCCTGCTCTACTACCTCGGCATCTTCCTTGCGGTCGAGATCGATGCTCGGCGCTTCGGTGCGCGCCGGGTGGAGCTCGCCATCGGCAGCCCGCTCGGCCTGCTGCTGCGATCGGGTTACCACTTCATCAGCCTCGCGGTGATCGTCGTCTTCCTCGCCAACGACATTCCACCGTTCCGCGCCGTCGTGTACGCGACGGGGATCGCGGCGGCATTCGGGCTGGCCGAAGCCGTCCTGTCTCGCCGACGCGTCGTCAGCGGCATCGACGAGGACGACACCGACGCGGAGCGGCTCACGCTGCAGCAGTCGCTGCTCGGCTACCTCGTCCGGCTGTACGGTGCGCTCTCCGCGGGCGTACGTACCAGCCTTCCGGTCGTCGCGGTCTGCGCGGCCGCCGGCATCATCACGTCGGTCATCGCGAAGACCGGCCTCGGCCAGACCCTCGCCGATATGCTCGTCGACGCCGCCCAGGCGCTGGCCCCGAACGACGCGAGCATGATCGTCATGTCGGCGCTGTTCTCGGCGATCGCCATCCTCATCCTCGGGCTCGCCGTCCCTGTGACCGCGTCGTTCATCCTCAGCTGGGTGATCATCGGCCCGGCGCTGATCGCGCTCGGCATCGGCTCGCCCGAGGTCGCGATGTTCATCTTCTACTATGCGGTGCTCTCGGAGGTGTCGCCGCCGACGGCGTTGGCCGCCGTCGCGTCATCGGCGATCACCGGCGGTCGGGTGATTCCGACCATGATGCAGGCTTGTAAATACACGTTGCCCGCATTCCTTGCACCGTTGGCGTTTGTGGCGACCGACAACGGCCGGCTGCTCCTCGCGCGCGGCGATGCGCTTGACGTCGTCTGGGCATTCGCCGCTTGTGGGCTGGCGGTCGCCGCGCTGGCGGTTGCCACCAGCGGCTGGATGTTCGGCCCGACCGGAATCGTCGAGCGCATCCTGTGCCTGCCCGCCGCATTGCTGCTCCTCTACCTCGACCCGATCTCGATCGGAATCGGCGTCGTCCTGTTCGTGGCCGCAGTCGCTTACCACCTGGCCGTACGCGGTCGGGGCGGCGGCCGTACGCAAACCAGTGTCGAAACCTCGTAAAGCCGAAACCGCAGAAGGAGAACCAACGATGAGACAAGCGACCCGGATGACGGCGATCGGCCTTGCCGCCGCGATGGCGTTGACCGCGTGCGGCGGACAGCGCGACGACAACCAGGCGGGTTCTGACGCCGACGCCGACAGTTGCGACCCCGGCTCAGGGCGGGTGAACATCGCCACCGGCAACTCCACCGGCGTCTACTACGTGATGGGCGGCGGCTTCGCCGAGCTGATCAACTCAGAAACGGATCTGCAGGCGACGTCTGCCGAGACAGGCGCGTCGGTGCAGAACATCGAACAGGTCGTGGCCGGCGACTACGACATCGGCTTCTCCCTCGCGGACTCAGCAGCCGATGCGATCAACGGCGACGGCGACTTCGGCGAGCCGCAAGACATCTCCACCCTCGGGCGGATCTACCCGAACTACACGCAGGTGGTCGTACGTAAGGACGCCGGCATCGACTCGATCGCCGACTTCAAGGGCAAGCGGATCTCTACCGGCTCGCCGCAGTCTGGCACCGAAGTGATCGCCAACAGGCTGATCGAAGCGTCCGGGCTCGCCGTCGACGACGTCAAGGCGCAACGGCTCGACCTGACGCAGACCATCGACGGTATGAAGGACGGCAGCATCGACGGGTTCGTGTGGTCGGGTGGGCTCCCGACTCCCGCGCTCACCGATCTGTTCACGTCGATGGGCGACAAGATGGAGTTCGTCGACCCGACACCGTTGCTGCCGAAGCTCAAGAAGGTCAACGAGGTGTACGCCGAGGGCTCGGTGCCCGCCGACACGTACGGGCTCGACGAGGACGTGCCCTCGATCGTGGTGCCGAACGTCCTCGTCGTCAGCAACGACATGCCCGACAACCTCGCATGCGGCCTGACCGATCTGCTCTACAGCGAGACGGACGCTTTGGTCGACGTGCACCCGTCCGCCAAGGAGATCACGGTCGAGACGGCCGCCGAGACCGATCCGATCCCGCTGCATCCGGGTGCGCAGCGCGCTCTCGACGACCTGAGCTGAGCACGAGGGGATCCTGCCAGCAAGGGGCGGGATCCCCTGCTCGCCGTTGGGATAGGTTCGGGGTATGCGTGTACTCGAGACCAAGGAAGAGGTCGCCGCGGCGGCGGGCGAGGAGCTCGGTGTCAGCGAGTGGCTGTCGATCACCCAGGACCGCATCGATGCGTTCGCGGATGCGACCGGCGACCACCAGTGGATCCATGTCGATCCCGAGCGTGCCGCCGAGGGCCCCTTCGGTAAGACGATCGCGCACGGCTACCTGACCCTGTCGTTGGTTCCGCTCTTCGGGTCCGAGGTGTTCGCATTCGGGGGCGCCGGCGCGAAGCTCAACTACGGTACGAACAAGGTGCGCTTCCCGGCACCGGTTCCGGTCGGTTCTCGCGTCAGAGCACGAGTCGAGCTCGCCGAAGTGGCGGAGATCCCCGCCGGTCAACAGTGCGTCGTGAAGTACACCGTGGAGCTGGAGGGTTCCGAAAAGCCCGCGTGTATTGCCGAAACCGTCGTACTGTTGCTCGATCGCTGATCCGCGCGGAACGGAGCTTTCGATGGATGAGTCGGTCGTACGCGCCGCTCCGAAGGTTGTCTTGCACGATCACCTCGATGGCGGTCTGCGCCCACAGACGGTGCTCGAGCTGGCAGCCGAGATTCGCCATCCGCTGCCGGCCGACGATGCGGACGGCCTCGGGGCCTGGTTCCGCGCGGCGGCCGACTCCGGATCGCTCGAGCGTTACCTCGAGACGTTCGACCACACGGTTGCGGTGATGCAGCGCGCCGACCAGCTCGAGCGGGTTGCGCGCGAATGCGTCGAAGACCTCGCTACCGACGGCGTCGTGTACGCCGAGGTGCGCTGGGCGCCGGAACAGCACCTCGCGGGCGGCCTCACCGCGCAGGAGGCGATCGATGCCGTCCAAGCCGGGTTCGACTCGGGCGCGGAGGCCGCTGCCGTAAACGGTCATCCGATCGTCGTACGCCAACTGTTGACGGCGATGCGCCATCAGGCGCGTTCCCGTGAGATCGCCGAGCTGGCGGTCGCGAACCGAGACGCGGGCGTCGCGGGTTTCGATATCGCCGGCGCCGAGGCGGGATTCCCGCCGACCCGTCACCTCGACGCCTTCGAGTATCTGCAACGCGAGAATGCGCACTTCACGATCCACGCCGGTGAGGCTTTCGGGCTTCCCTCGATCTGGGAGGCGATCCAGTGGTGCGGTGCCGACCGGCTTGGTCACGGGGTGCGCATCATCGACGACGTCGATCTCACCGATCCGGACGGTCCCCGGCTCGGCCGGCTCGCCGCGTACGTCCGTGACAACCGCATCCCGCTCGAGATGTGCCCGTCGTCGAACCTGCAGACGGGTGCGGCGCCGTCGATCGCCGAGCATCCGATCGGGCCGCTCACGGAGCTTCGCTTCCGGGTGACCGTCAACACCGACAACCGCCTGATGAGCGGTACGTCGATGACGCGCGAGATGCTGCTCCTCACCGAGGCGTTCGGCTACGCCGCCGCCGATCTGCGGTGGTTCACCATCAACGCGATGAAGAGTGCGTTCCTGCCGTTCGACGAACGACTCGCCATCATCAACGATGTGATCAAACCCGGGTACGCTGCGATCACGTAGCGTCGTCGGCTCGTTGACGGTCTGTGATTCTTAAACTGTGGCGTCGGTCACACTTGCCCATACTCCGAAACGGTCGTGCTACCTTCCACCCCGTCTGAGTCAGCGTGAGGTGCGAGGTGCCCGATGGAAGGACGCCACACGGCGGCCGGTCCTCGTACGCCCCGACGTAGTGGCCTGAACCCGCTGGTGGTCGGTGCTGCCATCGTCGCGTTCGTGGTCGCGGTCGGTCTCGTGATCCGCTGGCAGACGGCCGACGGTGACGCCGCGGCCGCCGCGCGCGACTGCTCGGGCGAGGTCTCCGTCGCGGCAAGCCCGGAGATCGCCGACGTGGTCAAGGAGGTCGTCGCCGCGGGCAAGGGCTGCGGTACGTACGACGTGACCGCGACCTCGGGCGCCGAGGTTGCCAAGGCGTTGTCCTCCGGCAAGGGGGTGCCCGACGTCTGGATTCCGGACTCAACGGTCGAAGTCGATCGCTCGGCCGGCACGGCAGCGACGGCTCCGGTGGTCTTGGAGGCTTCGCTGGCTTCGTCGCCGGTCGTGGCAGTCGGGGCCCAGGATCCACAGTCGCAGTGGCGCGACGTACTCGCGACCGACGGGATGAGGCTGGGGGACCCGGCCACGAACACCCCGTCGGTGCTGGCACTGATCGCGGCGAATGCTGAAGCCGAGGCGGACGGCGACAGCGCGGAAGAGATCAAGCAACAGCTGGTTTCTGTCGCGCAGTCGGGCGCTGCGGCCTCCGACGGCAAGACCCAGGGCAGCGCCGAGGTCACCAAGCTGGCGGCGGAGGGCGCCACCACGGTGGCGACAGAGCAGACGGTGCTCGGTGAAGGCGGCGACGTCGCGCGAAAGCTGCAGATGTCCGTACCGGACAGCGGCACTTTGTCTCTCGACTACCCGCTCGTGCTCTCGGCGACGTCGGATCGTCGTGAAGACACGTCGGACGGAGTCACCGCGCTCACCGAGATCCTGACCTCGGAAGAGGCGCAAGAGTCATTCGCGAAGGCGGGATTCCGCACGCCGGACGGCGAACCGATCGACGGTGGGGTCGGCGACGTCAGCGCGCTGACGATGCCGCGGACGGATGAGGTCGCCTCGATCCTCAGCGCCTGGACGCTGCTGTCGCGGCCGAGCCGTACGCTCGCCGTGATCGACGTATCGGGGTCGATGGAGTACTCCGCCGGCAGTGCGAGCCGGATGGCGCTGACGGTCGAGGCGGCGCAGGCGGGCCAACGGTTGTTCCCCGACGGAAGCTCGCTCGGACTCTGGGCGTTCTCGGTCGGCCTCGGCGACAAGGACCGCGACTACCTGCCGCTGGTGCCCGTACGCCCTCTCGGTGCCGAGGTCGACGGTATGAACCAGCGGGCGCTGCTGGAAAAGTCCATCGACGGTCTGATCGGGCGCACGGGCGGCGGCACGGGCCTGTACGACTCCGTTTTGGCGGCGTACCGCGCTGCCAACGACTCCTACGATCCGGATGCCGTGAACAGCGTGGTCGTGCTGACCGACGGCGAGAACGAGGACCCGGGCAGTGTCAGCCTCGACAAGCTGCTGGACACCATCGAGGTGGAGTCCAACCCCGACCGCCCGGTCAGGATCATCACGATCGGCATCACCGAGGACGCCGACGTGTCGGCACTCGAGGCGATCGCGCATGTGACGGGCGGGTCCAGCCACATCGCGGTCAACCCCGATGAGATCACCGACGTGTTCATCGGCGCACTGGCCAGTCGCAGCTAGGCGTACTTCCGCTCAACGACGGGCTCCCTGCTTCTACCGGGCGACTACCCGCCTGCCCGATTCCCGCTCGCTGTCGACTCTCCCGCTTCTTCGATACGACTACTCCCCGCTTCGCTTCTCGCTTCGGTCGGCATTCCGTCGCCTTCTGGCTGGGCAAAGACGCGGCGACGCGGGAGCCGCAGCGACGTGGCTGGGTTGCTTGCCGGCTTTCCCGTACCGGTCCGCTTTTGCGGGGTCGGTGGGTGATGGTTTACCAAGTAGACATGGTGAAGCACCGCTTTGCATGGCAGGGACACCGTGCACGGTGGGAGGTTGCCGTGCTCATTGGTACGCCCGTGGCGGCCGGTACAGGTGTGACGCCGAAACCGAACGTTACCCCGGATCCCATATTAAAGTGGCGGGCAAGCCGCCAAGCGACCGAACCGAAGTGCCGGCTCCGCGCGTCGCCGCGTCTTTTGCCCAGCCGGAAAGGCGAGGGAAAGCCGACAGTGACGAGAAATTGGGGCGCTGAGTAGTCGCACCGAAGAAGGTGGAGAGCCGACAGCGAGCGGACGAACAGCGGCGAGTAGTCGCACCGAGAATCTACGGAATGTCGAGGGGCGAAGCCGAGCCGGACAGTCGGGTAGTCGCACCGGAGCTACGTACGTACCGACGACAGCCGGTGCAGCCGCCGCTCGGCCTGCCGCGGCGTCATCGCGACGCAGCCCATGCGCTCGGCCGCGCGTACGATGGCCGGCTCCGCACGCAGCAACGCCCACCCTCGGCGTACGAGGACGCCGGGCGGTTTACGTCGTTCCCGCAGGTCGCGGGCGAGGCGCAGAGCGAACGTGACGAGCCGGTGATGGCGAACGCAGATGGCATCGGCCAGGATGCCTCGCGCGCGGCAGCCCTCGACGACGTGCGGTGCGAAGATGCCTTCGGCGATGAAGACCCCGGCGCCGTCGAGTCGTACCTCGCGGTGTCCGACGCGAGCGTTCGCGGCGATCTCGTAGACCGGCGCGTCGATCCGGCCGTCGCGGCACAGCGTCTCGATCGCATCGCAGGCGGCCTCGGCGTCCCACGACGCCGGATCGTCCCAGTCGACGAGGCCGGGGCTGAGCATCGGAAGTCCGGGAGCGTCGCCGTCGCGGTAGAAGTCATCGAGCCGGAGGATCGGCCAGCCGAGTCGATGCGCGAGGCGAGACTTACCGGACCCGGACGGCCCGGCGAGCACGACGACCTGCGCGCGGTAGCGCGTGGTCACTCCCGGACGAGAAGCAACGGTCGCATCGCCTGACGCGCACGGTGGATGCGTGACTTCGCGGTGCCGACGGGGATATCGAGGACGCGCGCGATCTCCGCATAGTCGATCTCGCCGATGTCACGCATGACGAGCGCCTCGACGAGGTCGGGTTGCTGCCGCTCCAGGGTCTCCAACGCCTCGAGGAGGTCGAGCCGACTGCCGGCGATGACGCTGGTCGTACGCGGGTCGGCGTACGTCGGCATCTCGTCGACCGGTCGCTCGGCTGCTCGACGTTTGAGCGAACGGTACGTCTGTCGGGCCGCGTTGCTCGCGACGACGTGGAGCCAGGTGGTGAACTTGCTGCGTCCCTCGTACCCGCCGATCTTCGTGGCGATCTTCATCAGCACGTCTTGGCAGGCCTCTTCGGCATCCTGCGTGTTCGGCAGGATGCGCTGGCACAGGCGCATCACACGCGGCTGAACGGCCGCGAGCAACTGGTTGAGCGCGGCCTGATCGCCCGCCGACGAGCGGCGTGCGAGGTCGTCGAGATCAACGGTGTCCTCGGTCGTCATAGGTGCATTCTTGCCGACGCGACGAGCCTCGTACATACCACCCTGTCCGGGGCGATGGAGGGTACCGACAGAATGGGCCCCATGTCCCTGCCCAATCGACTCGGTCGACTGCGGCGAATCTCTCGGATCGGATCTGGCGGATTCGCCACGGTCTGGCTGTACTCCGACCCCGATCTGCAGTCGTATGTCGCCGTCAAGGCGTTGGCCGACAACTGGGCTGCGCGTACCGACATCAGGGACCGGTTCCTGGAGGAGGCGCGCATTCTGCGCCGTGCCGACTCCGACCACATCGTGCGCGTGTACGACATCGGTGAGACCGACGACGGCACGCCGTACTTCATCATGAACTACGCCGACCAGGGGACCGTCGCCGATCTGCTCAACACGCCGTCGCGCGATCTGGGCCTGATCACCGATCTCGTGTCCCAGGCGAGCACGGGTTTGCGGCGGTTGCACACGATGGGCATCTTGCACCGCGATGTGAAGCCGCAGAACCTCCTGCTCGCCAGCGACCACTCCGGTACGTCGCGGCTGATGGTCGCCGACCTCGGCGTCGCAAAGGCGATGCTGCACGCGAGCGGCATCACCCAGGTCGTCGGCACCCCGGCCTACATGGCGCCCGAGCAGGCAGACCCGACCCGCGGCGTCGACACCCGGTGCGACGTGCATGCGCTCGGCGCAGTGACCTATCACCTCCTGACCGGCCGACCTGTGCGTACGGGCGGCGTCGAGGCGTTGTTCTCCGCCGAGCCGGTACGCCCGCCGACGACGCTCGTACGCGACCTGCCGTCGTCGCTCGACCCGGTTGTGCTGCGCGCGGTAGCGCCCGACCCCGACCATCGCTGGCCGGACATCGACTCGTTCAGCACTGCGTTCCGCGAGGCGGCGTCGATGACGCGTACCCGTCTGTACGAGCCGCCACGGATCGAACCGCAGGTCTGGGAGCCGGACTTCCCGTCGCCGGTCAGCCCGCCCCCGCGTACGCCGCAGAGCCCCGTGCCGCCCGCGCAGAGTCCGGTGCCGGCGAGCTCCGGTCCGCCGCCTCGACGGGGGCAGTCGTCGTTGCGCCGCAGCCTGTTCGCGGTTCTTGCGGCGCTCGTCCTGGTCGCGGTCGTCGTCGGTGGTGTTCTGGCCATCCAGGAGCTGAACCAGGATGACGCCTCGGCGGCCCCGGAGATCGACCTCGCCCCGTCGTGGAGTGAGGAGGGCGAGCAGGTCGGCGAGTCGACCTGGTCGTACCCCAGCGACGACGGGTCGCTCGAGCTGCTCGTGAACACCGCGACCTCGAGCGAGGGCGTCCAGGACGAGGCCAAGGCCGATATGAAGTTGCAGCGCAAGGACGGCTACACCCGGGAAGTGAGCAGGGAGCTCACGGCCGAGGACGATCTCGGTGACTGGCAGGTCGGCTGGGATCTCGAGTACGCCGAGGGAGACGACTACCACTGGCGCTGGTACTTCGGCAACGCCAACCCGGAGACCGCCGGATGGGTCGAGATCAACGGGCCGAAGGACGCCCTTATGGGCGATGACGAGCGCACCGCTGCGTCGATGAAACTGCTCCGCGCCGCCCGAGACGCAGCGATCCTGGGTAAGGCGTAGGTCAGGCAGACCCCGCCGGCCGACGGGTGATCATCAGGGCTGCAACCACCAGCATGGTGACGCCGGCTCCGATCGCACCCCACCAGAGAATGTCGCTCATCGCCGTCGCCGAGGCATCGCGTACGGCTACAGCGACGCCGTCGCGGTACGCGGCCGGCACCTGTTCGAGCACGGAGACACCAGCGCCGGAGCCGACGGCCTCACCGAGCCGGTGCGTCGAGTCGGCCGGCACGCCCGATCCGCTCAGTGCTTCGGCGGTCGCGTCTACGCCGCTGCTGTGGAACAGCACCCCGAGCACGGCCACGCCGGCCGCCACCCCGACCTGCCGCATCGTGCTCACGACTCCGGTGGCCATCCCGGCTCGCGCCGGCTCGACCGCATCGAGCGCTGCCTGGGTGAGGCAGGCGCTGAGTACGCCCGCACCGGCACCGGCGACGATGAACCCGGGTACGAAGACCGTCCACTCGGACGACCCGTCGACCTGGGCCATCCAGGCCATCCCGATCGCCACGAGTGCGAGCCCGCCCGAGACCGTCCATACCGCGCGTACCCGGTCGACGAGGCGTGCGGTGAGCGGCGCCGCGACGAACGACGCGACGGTGAAGGCCAGGAACCGCAGCCCCGCGTCGAACGGGTCGTACGCGAAGGTGTTGACGAAGTACAGCCCGAGGTACGTCGTCGACGCGATCACCGTTGCGCTGACCGCGAAGGCCGCGAGGCTGACACCTGCGTACGACCGGCTACGGAACAACGACAGGTCGAGCATCGGCTCGGCCGTACGTACCTCACAGGCCAGGAATGCGATGCAGGAGATCACCGAGCCCGCGAACAGCGCAATGATCGGTGCGGAGGTCCAGCCCTCGGCCTGGCCCCTGATCAGGCCGAGGAGCAGGGTGAGCAGCGTCGTGGTGAGCAGCAAGGTGCCCGGCCAGTCGGCGCGCCGCGGGTTGTCGGCGCGGGACTCGGGCAGGATCCGGGCTCCGGCTGCGAGCGCGAGTACGCCGACGGGGACATTCACCAGGAAGATCCAGCGCCAGCCAGCGGTGTCGACGAGCAGGCCGCCGACCAGCGGGCCGATTGCCGTTGCCGCGCCGAGGGTCGCACCGAAGATGCCGATCGCGGTTGCGCGTGCCTTCGGCTCCCGGAACGTGTCGCCGATGATGGGGATGGCGGTGCCGAAGAGCATTGCCCCGCCGATGCCCTGCAGTGCGCGCGTGAGGTCGAGCACCAATGCATTGCCGGCCAGCGCGCACGCGAGCGATCCGACGGTGAACACCACCATGCCCGCGAGGAACACCCGGCGTCGCCCGATCCGGTCACCGATGGTCGCCGACGTCAGCAGGAGGCAGGCGAGCGACAGCGCGTACGCGTCGACGACCCATTGCAGATCGGACAGGCTCGCGTCGAGGCTCTGCTGCATGTCACCGAGTGCCACGGCGACGACGGTCACGTCGAGCAACAGCATGAAGATCGCCGTGCAGACGATGGCGAGGGTCCAGCCGCGTCGGGTGCGGGCCGGACCGATCGCGGTCGAGGTGGTGGTCATGAATGTTCCCCCTGATCGTTTGCACTACACTTGTAGCCCAATTAGGAATGAGTTAACACCTGTAGCGCTACAGCTGTCAACCCAACTAGGAAGAACTGTGTCGACCCCCCGAAGACGACCGGCCGCTCGCCGAGGCGAGGGCGAGAAGCTCCGTGCCGAGATCCTGGACGTGACCGCCCGGATGCTCGAGGAGAGCGGCGACGCCAGCACGCTGTCCCTACGCGCCATCGCCCGTGAGACCGGAGTCGCGGCGACCTCGATCTATCTGCACTTCGACTCGCTGGAGACGCTCGTCCGCGCGGTCAAAGAGCAAAAGTACGAGGAACTTCGCGAGGTGCTGCAGGCGGCAGACACCGCGGCGCCCGACGATCCGCCCCGGCGGCTCCACGCTGCGACGAAGGCGTACGTCGATTTCGCGTTGGAGCGGCCGGGTACGTACAAGGTGCTGTTCGGCACGTCAGTCGACCTTCCGCCCGACGGTGAAGGCCGGTTCATCGGCGAGCGCGCCTTCCAGGTCGCGGTGGAGGTCCTGGCCTCGACCCGTAAGTCACGCGATGACGCGTATCTCGGCGCCACCCAGCTGTGGTGCGCAATGCACGGCATGGTCACCCTGCGCGCGCTCCACCCGAACTTCCCATGGCCCAGTGTCGACGATCAGATCGACGACCTGATCGAGCGGTTGTTCCTCTCGTAGCCAAGGGGCCCGCGGCGTCAGTTGATGCTGCTCCAGAAGCTGCATCGATGGGTCGCGCCGTACGCAGTCGGGCCGACACGGTCGCCCGAGAGTTCGTGCACGATTTCGCTTCGCGCATCGAACCGCTGCCACCTCGGCAGGCCGGGTGTGTTCGGGTTCCCAGTGCGCGCGAACCTGCTCCAGTAGCCGAGCAGCACCGGTGTCAGCCGGTCGTCGGCGGGTTCGGCCCATTCGAGATCGAACAGGTACGGCAGCTCGGAGCCGTGGTACGCGCCGAACGGGATTCCGCCGAACTCCCGACCGGAGTCCTGAGTCACCTCGTACGCGTACACGCGGGTCGTACGTGCCGCGGCCCGCGCGGTGTCGAGGGTCGGGCAGGCGCCGATCCGCTTGCCCCAGTCGGTGAGTACGGCGGCCAGCGCGAGCATCGGTCGGTCGTAGTCGTCGGCCGGATAGTGATCGAGAACCGCGAGCGCGTCGGCGCCGAATCCGTCGTGCACCAGGTCTTCGTACTCCTGCGCGGTGAGGACGTTGTCGCCACCCTGGAGGTCGTACGCCGAGGCCACGAACGAGCGCATCTCATCGCGCACACTGCCGACCAGCAGCGGGATGCCCGCCGATGCGCCGGCCCGGATCGCGGCTCCGGGCTGCTTCGGGAGGTACGGCGTGCCGGCCACCGGACCCCAGGAGTCATCGGCCACCGTGCCGGTCACGGCGGTCACTGGGGGCAGGCTCTCCAGCACCCGCGCCGGTGGTGCGGCACGTAGGCAGTCGGCCACGTCGGCCGCGTCGGCGCAGCCGAGCTCGCGAATCGCTGCGGCTCCCTTCTCGTCGGCAGCCGCCTTCGTCATCACGTCGTTGGTGCAGGCGCCGCTCATGACGACCGCCCGGTCGAACAGGCCGCGCGAGGAGGGCGAGGCCAGATGTGCGCAGACGCTGCGCGCACCGGCGGACTGCCCCATCAGGGTGACCGAACGCGCGTCGCCGCCGAACGCACGGGCATTTCGGCGGACCCAACGCAGCGCCGCCGTTTGGTCCATCAGTCCGTAGTTGCCGGACGCGCTGCGGCCCGTGTCGAGTGCCGGCGCGGACAGGAAGCCGAGGCCGCCGAGCCGGTAGTTGGGGGTCACCACGACGGCGCCGGCCGCATTCGCGAGGCGGGTCGCGTCGTACTCCGTACTGCGCCCGGAAGTGAGTCCGCCGCCGTAGAGCCAGACGATGACCGGCATCCGCCTGTGCCGTGGGACGTCGGCCGGCCGGGTGATGTCGAGGTACAGGCAGTCTTCCTGCCCGATGACGCGGCTGTTGCCGTTCTCGTCGATGTCGCGCTGTGCACACGGCTCCGCGGGATCGCGCGCGTCTCGAACGCCGTGCCAACGCGCCGGCCGTCGCGGAGCGGCCCAGCGGCGCTCGGCAATTGGGGGCGCCGCGTACGGCACGCCCAGGAACCGCACCGCACCGTCGCGGGCCTCGCCTCGAAGCCAGCCTTGTTGTACGCGCGCCAGCGGCTCATCGGTCTGGCCGGCGGCCGACCAGTCGGCGGGCAGCGGAAGCAGAGTGGAGCTGACGGCGAGTGCGGTAGCGGCGATGACCATTCGTATCGACATGCCATTACGGTCGCTGCTTCGAGAGCGCGGCGCGTCCGTCGTCGGGCGGCACCGTTCGTACGGCACCCGACGTAGGTGCTTCGGTCTCCGGTGCGGCCGCTCGGCGCCTCGGAACGGGTTGCTCGGCGGCTTCCCGCCACCTTGAGTTGCGGCACGACGGTCGGGGCGCGCGCGACGCGAGCGAGTGGACTTCTGCCACGGTGGCCACGTACGTACCAGCGGGCACGGCAACCTCCCACCGTGCACGGTGTCTCTGCCATGCAAAGTGGAGTTTCACCATGTCTACTTGGTGAACCACCACCCACCGGCCCCGCAAGAGCCGACCGGAACGGGAAAGCCGGCGACGAACCCCAGCCTATAGCTGCGTCTCCCGCGTCGCCGCGTCTTTGCCCAGGCGAAGGAGCGAGGAAAGCCGACAGCGACGAGGTGCGAAGCGGCGAGTAGTCGCACCGTAGAAGTGGCAACGCCGACGGCGGCGAGGGACCAGGCAAGCGGGATATCGCCGAAGTAGACGGGTGAGCCGACAGCAAGGCTGAGCCGCGCAGGCGAGTAGTCGCACGGTATGAAGGCGGGAATGGCCGACAGCGACGAGGAACCAGGCAAGCGGGATGTCGCCGAAGTAGGCGGGAAAGCCGACAGCGACGAGATACGAAGCGGCGAGTAGTCGCACCGTAGAAGTGACAACGCCGACGGCGGCGAGGGACCAGGCAAGCGGGATATCGCCGAAGTAGGCGGGTGAGCCGACAGCAAGACTGAACCGTACAGGCGGGCAGCCGAACGGAGCGAGAAGCTGCCGTTACGCCAAACCCGACTGGTACGCGAACACGACCAGCTGTGCCCGGTCATGCGCGCCGAGCTTGACCATCGCACGGCTCACATGGGTACGAACGGTCGCGGGGCTGAGCACCAGGTCGGCGGCGATCTCGTGGTTGTTCCGGCCTTGGGCAACGTGGGCGACGATCTCGCGTTCGCGTTCGGTGAGCTCGTCTATGTCGGGGTGAGGGTTGGTCGCCCGGGCCGTCGGCGAGGTGAACGCCTCGATCAACGTCTGCGTCACCGACGGTGCGAGGAGCGCGCCGCCGTCGGCGACGACGTGCATCGCGTCGAGCAGGGCGGCCGGCGGCGTGTCCTTGAGTAAGAACCCGCTTGCGCCGTGGCGCAGCGCGTCGAACACGTACTGGTCGTGCTCGAAGGTGGTCAGCACGACGACCCTCGTACCGGCCAGGTCGGGGTCGCAGACGATTCGCCTGGTCGCCTCGATCCCGTCGATGCCGGGCATCCGGATGTCCATCAGCACGACGTCGGGCTGGGTGCGCTGGGCCTCCTTGACGGCGTCGAGTCCGTCGACGGCCTGGCCGACGACGTCGAAACCGGGTTCGTTGTCGAGGAGCGTAGCCAGTCCGAGGCGCACGAGATCCTGGTCGTCGGCCAGCATCACGGAGATCGTGTTCGTACTCATTCATCCTCCTTGGCGGGCGTAGGAAGTGACGCTCGGAGCTCGAAGAGCTGAGCAGTGCTGTCGGCGACCGGCGGGCCGACGGTCAGCGTGCCGCCGAGCTGGTCGACGCGTCGCTTCATCCCGTCGATGCCGAGCCCTGCGCCGGTCGTGGCGACTTCCGGCGGCCGGTTGGTCACGACGAGGTCCACGCCTGAGTCGCGGTAGTCGACGCGGACCACGGCGCGTGGGTCTGCCGAGTGCTTCACGACATTGGTGAGCGCCTCCTGGAGCACGCGGTACGCCGCGAGGTCGACTCCCCAGGGAAGCGGCCGCGGCGTCCCCGACACGGTGAGGTCGACGGAGACCCCCGCCGCCTCGACGCGCTCGCGCAGAGCGGGCAGGTTCGCGAGACCCGCAGACGGGGTGCGTGCGCCGGCCTCGTTCGCGCCGATCGCGCCGAGCGTCGCCCGCAGCTCGGTCAGCGCATCGGAGCTCGCGTGGCTGATGGCCTTCAGGGCGGTAAGCGCTTGGTCGGGCTTCTGGCTCGCCAGGTGCAGCGCGATATCTGACTGCATCTGGATCGCGGCGAGTCCGTGCCCGACCACGTCGTGTACCTCCTGGGACAACCGGAGTCGCTCCGTATCGACGAGCCGGCGGTCGGCGATCGCGCGTTCGCGGGCCTGTGCGCCGAGCACCAACCGTCGTGACGCGCCGATGGTCAACGGGACGATGACCCACGCGGTCGCAGGGGCGATGCCCGCCGCACCGTCGAGAGCCGCAGGGTTGGTGCGTAGGTGTGCGAGCAACGCCACGAGCATCACGGCCGACCAACCGATGGCGCGGTGGATCGGAACCCGGGTCGCGACCGTGTAGACGGCAACCGCCACGCAGGCCAGCACGAACCCGTACGCGTAACCGAGTACGAGGTAGGCCGCTGCCGCGCCACCGCTGACGATGAGCACACCGACCGGCCACCAGGTGCGTACGACGAGGGCGAGACCGGCGATCACGACCAGGATCACGCCGCCTATATCGGCGTCGGAGCCCGCGCTCGTGTGGTCGAGGTACGGGAGCGTACCTAGCGCAACAGCCGTGATCGCGACCGCAATGCCGACGTCACGGCCCAGCCGTAGTCGCCGCCGCTCCGCCACGATCGTCCCCTTCGTCAAGGCCGCGGCAACGATGCCGGCGACTCGGATCAACCTTGCTGGCTCGGCAGCATCGAGTCACCCGGCAGGAGTCGTATCCGCACGTACGCCAGTGGGCGTATGCGTAGAACGGACGCCTCAGTCCGGTAGATCGGACACTCGGGTCGACAGCTTTCCAAGGGTCCTGAGCTCGGCCGCACTGAGGTGGTCCAGGAATCGGGAGCGTACGGAGGCGACATGGAGCGGTGCTGCCTGCTCGAGAACCGCGAAGCCCGCATCGGTCAGTGCCAGGATGCAGCCACGTGCATCGTCCGGATCGGGCAGCTTGGCGATGAGACCGCGACCCTGCATCCGAGTCGCGTGATGCGACAACCGACTGCGCGACCACTCGGCCTTCGCGGCCAGCTCCTTGAGCGTCCAGCGACGATCCGGCTTCTCCGACAGGGTGCTGAGCACCTCGTAGTCGGCGGGTGAGAGGCCGGAGTCGCTGGCCAGGTCGCGACCGAGCCGGGCCGGCAGAACGGTCAGCAGGCGGCGGAACGCGCGCCACGCCTGCTCTTCGTCGTCACTGAGCCACGGGGTGTCCACGGGTATGAGCCTACCTTGTCGTTGACGTGTCATCGAGTTCTCGATAACGTCGATGACATGTCAATGAATCTGGATCCCCTGCACGTACTCGTGATCGTTGCCAGCACCCGACCTGGTCGGCTCGGGCCGGCGATCGCCGACTGGTTCGTCGAGACCACCTCGGCCGACGCCGAGCGCCAGGATGTGTCGATCGAAGTCGTGCAGCTCAGTGAGCTCGACCTGCCGCTTCTCGATGAGCCCGAGCACCCGTCGGAGAGTGCGTACGTGCACGACCACACCCGGCGCTGGAGCAGGCGAGTGGCTGCGGCCGATGCGTTCGTGATCGTCACGCCGGAGTACAACTACGGCATGCCCGGCGGGCTCAAGAACGCGCTCGACTACCTGTACCACGAGTGGGCGTGGAAGCCGGTCGCGTTCGTCAGCTACGGCAACACCTCGGCCGGGACCCGCTCAGTGCAGATGTCCAAGCAAGTCGTCACGACCCTTCGGATGATGCCGATCGGGGCAATGGTCTCCTTGCGCATCGCGGACAGCGTGCGCGACGGACGGGTGGTCGAGTCCGCTCGGGATACCGAGGCTGCGCGGGCTGTGCTCAGCGAGTTGACCCGGGTGGCCGAGGTGATGCGACCACTACGCACCGAGGTTGCGGTCGATGGGCCGGTCGAGGGGCTTGCCATTGATCTGGCGCGAGAGAGCGACCTACCCGAGGTCCTCGTACTCCAGCGCTGTTGCTGGGTGCAGGAGGCGGTTGCGAACGACACGCTCGAGCTGGGTCCGCTGCACGAGACGCTGGACGACCTTCGTACCTCGGCTGCGACCTGGCACCTGTGGTGCGTACGACGGCACGGCAGACTCGTCGCGGCCGCCCGGGCGCGACTGCAGGACTCCACCTGGGCGATCGGGCGACTGATGGTCGCGCCGGACCACGCCGGGCGGGGGATCGGCTCGTGGCTGCTGTCGTACGTCGAGCGCCAGGCACCGGAGACGACCACCCGGTACGGGTTGTTCACCGGGCATCGCAGTGAGCGCAACATCGGCTTGTACGAAGGTGCCGGGTACGCCCTTACGCCCGCCGAGCCGATGCCGCCGCATAGCGTGTACCTGACCAAGGAGCGAGTGCTCGTCGGCTGACGTACCCGTCTCGCGGAGTTCGGTGCGAATTGCACGACCGACACAGTGCTGCGTGGTGCAATTCGCGCCAAACTCCCGGCGGCGGAGCGGCCTTAGACGCCGATCGGATGCCAGACGGTCTTGGTCTCCAGGAAGTTCGTCATCCGATCGATGCCGGGTTCGGCGCTCCAGTCGACGTCGGCCGGACGTACGACCCGTTTGAGGTTGTCGGCAGAGGCCCGCTCGAGCTCGGCGGCGAGCGCGGGGTCGTCGACACCGGCGAGGTCGATGGCGTTGACATCGCGATGCGATGCGAGCCACGGAGCGATCTCTGCGGCGTCGCCGGTGAGCACGTTGACGACACCGCCGGGCAGATCGGACGTGGCCAGCACCTCTGACAGCGTGATCGCAGGCAGCGGGCGTTCGTACGACGAGACCACGACCACGGTGTTGCCCGAGACGATCGCCGGGGCGATCACGCTGACGAGCCCGAGCAGTGAGGACTCCTGCGGTGCGACGATCGCGACGACACCGGTCGGCTCGGGGGTCGACAGGTTGAAATGCGGACTCGAGACCGGGTTGGCGTTGCCGACCACCTGGGTGAGCTTGTCGGACCAACCGGCGTACCAGACCCAACGGTCGATCGCCGCGTCGACCGAGCGGGTCGCGGCCGCGGGGGCGAGGCCCTCGGACGCCTTGACCTCGCCGATGAACTGGTCGCGACGGCCTTCGAGCATCTCTGCTGTGCGGTACAGGATCTGGCCGCGGTTGTACGGCGTACGTGTCGACCAACCGCCGACCGCCTTGCGGGCCGCGACGACAGCGTCACGGGCATCCTTGCGCGACGCCTTGGCCGCGTTGGCGAGGAATCGGCCCTTGGCGTCGAGCGCATCGTAGGTACGCCCGGACTCCGAGCGGGGGAACTTGCCGCCGATGTAGAGCTTGTACGTCTTGCGTACGTCGAGGCGTGGCATCAGTAGGTCGTGTCTCCTTATGCCGTGTCGATCAGTGAGCGGGTCTCCGCGCCCGATCTGGCAAGGCGCGGGAGCGAAGTTGTAGTTGAATTCTCCTGCGAGCGACCGCAACGAAGCCAGGCGGGATGCGGAGGCACGCGAACCGGCGCGGTATGAGGAGGCATGACCTAAACATCGGTGAGGTAGGCCGCGAGGCCGTGCTTGCCGCCTTCGCGGCCGTAGCCGGACTCCTTGTAGCCGCCGAACGGGCTCGCGGGGTCGAACTTGTTGAACGTGTTCGCCCAGACGACCCCGGCGCGCAGCTGGTTGGCCATGGACAGGATGCGTGAGCCCTTCTCGGTCCACACGCCGGCGGACAGACCGTACGGCGTGTTGTTGGCCTTCTCGACGGCCTCGGCGGGAGTGCGGAAGGTGAGCACCGACAAGACCGGCCCGAAGATCTCCTCGCGGGCGATGCGGTGCGCCTGGGTCACGCCGGTGAAGATCGTCGGCGCGAACCAGAAACCGTCTGTCGGCAGCTCGCACGGCGGCGACCACCGCTCGGCGCCCTCCGCGTCGCCGATATCGGAGAGCTCGCGGATGCGCGCGAGCTGCTCGGCGGAGTTGATCGCGCCGATATCGGTGTTCTTGTCGAGCGGGTCGCCGACTCGCAGCGTGGACATGCGGCGCTTGAGCCGGTCGAGTACCTCGTCGTACACGGACTCCTGGATCAGCAGTCGCGAGCCGGCGCAGCACACATGACCCTGGTTGAAGAAGATGCCGTTGACGATGCCGTCAACGGCTTGGTCGACCGGTGCGTCGTCGAAGACGATGTTCGCGGCCTTGCCGCCGAGCTCGAGGGTGACCACCTTCTGCGTACCGGCGACGCTGCGGGCGATCGCCTTGCCCACCTCGGTCGACCCGGTGAACGCGACCTTGTCGACGTCGCCGTGCTCGACGATCGCCTGACCGGTCGCGCCGGCGCCGGTGACGATGTTGACGACGCCGGGCGGCAGATCGGCCTGCTGGCAGACCTCGGCGAACAGCAGAGCGGTGAGTGGCGTGGTCTCGGCGGGTTTGAGTACGACGGTGTTGCCGGCCGCCAGCGCAGGAGCGATCTTCCAGGCGAGCATCATCAGCGGGAAGTTCCAGGGGATGATCTGGCCCGCCACCCCGTGCGCCTTCGGGTTGCTACCGAGACCCGCGTACGAAAGCTTGTCGGCCCAGCCCGCGTAGTAGAAGAACCACTGCGCGACGAGCGGGATGTCGGCGTCGCGGGACTCCTTGATCGGCTTGCCGTTGTCGAGCGACTCGAGCACGGCGAACTCGCGAGCCCGCTCGGCGATGATCCGCGCGATGCGGTAGAGGTACTTCGCCCGCTCGGCTCCGGGCATCCGCGACCACGTGCGTGCGTACGCGCGGCGCGCTGCAGCCACCGCGCGATCGACGTCTTCGGCGTTCGCGTCGGTGACCTCGGCGAGCACCTCCTCGGTCGCCGGGCTGATCGTCTTGAAGGACTCGCCCGACGAACCGTCGGTGAACTCGCCGCCGATGAACAGTCCGTACGAGCTCTTGATGTCGACGACCGAGCGCGACTGCGGCGCCGGGGCGTACTCGAAGATCGGTGTGTCAGCCATCAGGGGTTTCTCACTGTCCTCAGTCGAGCGTGACGTAATCGGGGCCGGAGTAGCGGCCGGTGAGCATCCGCTGACGTTGCAGCAGCAGGTCGTTGAGCAGACTCGACGCGCCGAACCGGAACCAGTCCGGCGTGAGCCAGTCGGGGCCGGCGATCTCGTTGACGACCACGAGGTACTTGATGGCGTCCTTGGTCGTACGAATGCCGCCCGCCGGTTTGACGCCGATCTGGCGACCGGTCGCTGCCCGGAAGTCGCGTACGGCCTCGAGCATCACCAACGTCACCGGCAGCGTCGCGGCCGGCTGCACCTTGCCGGTGCTGGTCTTGATGAAGTCGGCCCCGGCCATCATCGCGAGCCATGACGCCCGGCGGACGTTGTCGTACGTCTGCAGCTCTCCGGTCTCGAAGATCACCTTCAGATGCGCGCTCGTGCCGTCAGCGCGCTCGCAGGCCGCCTTGACCGCGACGATGTCGTCGTACACGCGCTGGTAGTCGCCGGCGAGGAAGGCGCCGCGGTCGATCACCATGTCGATCTCGTCGGCGCCGTTCTCGACCGCCAGCCGCGTGTCGGCCAACCGGATGTCGAGTGCAGCGCGTCCGGACGGGAATGCCGTCGCAACGCTGGCAACCGACACGCCGGAGTCGCCGAGGGTCTGCTTGGCGACGGGTACGAGGTCGGGATAGACGCACACCGCGGCGGCGCGCGGACAGGTCGAGTCGGTCGGGTCGGGACGCATCGCCTTGTTGGAAAGGGCGCGCACCTTGCCGGGCGTATCCGCTCCCTCGAGGGTGGTCAGATCGACCATCGAGATCGCCAGGTCGATCGCGTACTCCTTCGACGTCGTCTTGATCGACCGTCGCGAGAGATCGGCGGCGCGTTCCTCGGCGCCGACCTGGTCGACGCCTGGAAGGCCGGCCAGGAACCGGTGGAGGGATCGCGCCGATGCGGTCGCCTCGTCAATCGTGGTGGTCACCCGCCAAGTCTAGGCCCGGCCTGCAGTGGCTCGCGTCCGGATGCTGGACGTACGACCGTTTGGCCGCTGGGGATAATGGACGGATGCAAAGCGAGCTGGTCGAGCGATTCAAGCCCACCGCCGGTCGATGGTGGGGTGTCATCGGCCTCGCGATGGTCGCGTTCGTCGTCGTGGCGGTCGTCTCGAGCGGAGTCGACGCACCCACCCTGGCGGTGGCTGCGGGCGCGGCGCTGCTGGGTTGGGCGACGTACGCCGCGTTGGTACGCCCGACGGTTCATGCGTACGAAGACCACCTGCTGTTGCGCAACGCCCTGACCGACGTACGGCTGCCGTGGCGCAAGATCAGTGACGTCGACGTACGCCAGACGCTGTGCGTGTACACCGGAGCGGATAAGCACCACGGAATCGCGGTCGGCAAGAGCGCGCGCTATCTGATGCGCGGTGAGAAGCGGCAGCAGTCGCTGATGTCGACGCCGCAGGAGGAGAAGTTCGCCGCGAAGCCGACGATGACCGGGTCGGACGTGACGGGCATGCACTACGCCGACTACGTCCAAGTGCGCATCGAGTCGCTCGCAAAACAGCAGGCGAAGCCGGGCGGTTTGAGCGACGTGAAGCGTCAATGGGCATGGCCGACGGTCGGTGTCGGCATCGCGATCGGCCTGGCCCTCATCGTGTCGATCGTGGTCTCGAGTCTCTGACCGTCAGATCTCGAGCAGCCCGGCCAAGTCGGCGCGGATCGCGTCCAGTCGGCCCGCCGCAGCGATGCGTGCCGCGGCGACGCCTTCGGCAGCGTCGGTCTCCGGCTGTACGACGGCCTCCAGATAGCACTTGAGCTTGGGCTCGGTGCCCGACGGACGTACGACGACCCGCGCATCATCGGCCAGGGCGAATCGCAGCCCCTCGGTCGGCGGCAACGCGCCGCTCGGCCGGGCGAGGTCGTCGACCCGGACGACGTCGAGTCCGCCGAGCGCTGCCGGGGGATCCGTGCGGAGGCGCTGCATCGCGTCGGTGATCAGCGCCAGGTCGGATACGCGTACGGACAGCTGATCGGTTGCGTGAACGCCATGGCGCGCGGCGATCTCGTCGAGCCGATCCAGCAGCGTCCGTCCGTCGGCGCGCAGCTCAGCCACCAGCTCGAGTACGCGTACGAGAGCCGAAATGCCGTCCTTGTCGCGAGCGATATCAGGGGCAACGGCATACCCGAGCGCCTCCTCGTAGCCGAAGGTGAGCCCGGGTACGCGCCCGATCCATTTGAAGCCGGTGAGCGTTTCGGCATACGGCTGGTCGTAGGAGTCGGCGAGCCGGTGCAGCAGTGTCGACGACACGATCGTGGTGGCGTACGTGCCGACCTCACCGCGACGCAGAGCCGCGTCGGCGAGCAGCGCTCCGGTCTCGTCACCGCTGAGCATCCGCCATCCGTGTAGGTCGGGCACGCCGACTGCGCACCGGTCGGCATCCGGGTCGTTCGCGATCACCACGTCGGCATCGACGCTGCGCGCCAGGTCGAGGGCGAGGTCCATCGCGCCCGGTTCCTCGGGGTTGGGGAATGCGACCGTCGGGAACTCTGGGTCGGGGTCGGCTTGCGGCGCCACCGTGTGCAGCGGCGCGAACCCGGCGGCCTCGACAACTGAGCGCACGACCGAATCGCCGACGCCGTGCATGGAGGTGTGCACGCAGGTCAGCGTGCGCGGACCGTCGCCGACCAGCGCCGCGACCGCGCTGACGTACGCATCGCGTACCTCGTCGCCGAGCACCGTGTAGCCGCGGTCGCGTGCCAACTCGTCGACTCGCCCGACGGCTGCGATCGCAGCGGCTATCTTGGTGTCCGCAGGCGGCACGATCTGACTGCCGTCGCCGAGGTAGACCTTGTACCCGTTGTCCTGCGGGGGATTGTGCGAGGCGGTCACCATCACCCCCGCATCGCAGTCGAGGTGGCGGATGGCGAATGCGAGCACAGGTGTCGGCAACGTTTCGGGCAGGAGGTACGCGCGTACGCCTGCGGCCTGCATGATCTCCGCGGTGTCGCGGGCGAAGACGTCGGAGTTGTGCCGCGCGTCGAAGCCGATGACGACGCTGGGATCACCGGCAGAGGTGCGATTGAGATACGTGGCGAGACCGGCTGCGGCCTGCGAGACGACCACCCGGTTCATCCGGTGCGGCCCGGCACCGAGGGCGCCGCGCAGCCCGGCCGTGCCGAATTCGAGCGGCCCCGCGAAACGGGCGGCGAGGTCGGCCAGCGCCTCCGGGTCGGTACGCGCGGACTCGAGCAGCGCGCTCAGCTCGTCACGGGTCGCGGGATCGGGATCCTGCGCGATCCACGCTGCTGCGGCATCGGAGAGGTCTTCGTACGACGGCATGGTCGAAACCCTATCGACCCGCGCCGCGAGAACGCGGAAACTCAGATGCGGGGGAGTACGTCGGCCAGCAGGGCTCCCATGCGCTCGGCAGCGGCGTTGCCCGCTTCGAGTACCTCCGCGTGGTCGAGCGGTGCGCTGCCGACACCGGCGGCGAGGTTGGTCACCAAAGAGATGCCGAGCACCTCCATACCTGCCTCGCGTGCGGCGATCGCCTCGAGCGTCGTCGACATGCCGACCAGGGTCGCGCCGAGACGGCCGGCCATGACCACCTCGGCCGGTGTCTCGTAGTGCGGTCCGGGGAACTGCGCGTATACGCCCTCGGCGAGGGACGGCTCGACCTCGCGGCACAGATCGCGCAGCCGGGCGGCGTACAGGTCGGTGAGGTCGACGAAGTTCGCGCCGACGAGCGGTGAGGTCGCCGTCAGGTTGATGTGATCGCTGATCAATACAGGTGTGCCCGGTGTCCAGGCCGGGTCGAGACCGCCACAGCCGTTGGTGAGTACGACAGCCCGACATCCTGCGGCGGCGGCCGTACGTACGCCGTGGACGACGGGCGCGACGCCGCGGCCTTCGTAGAGGTGGGTGCGTCCGAGGAACACCAGGAGACGGCGGTCGCCGAGCCGGATCGAACGCACCGTGCCCCCGTGGCCCTCGACCGCGGGAGCGGCGAACCCGGGAAGGTCGCCGGTGGGTATCTCGTACTCGGCCTCGCCGAGCGCGTCGGCGGCGGGCAGCCAGCCGGATCCCATCACGAGGGCGATGTCGTGTTCGGAGTCGGTCAGCTCGCGCAAGCGGTCAGCGGCCGCGCGGGCAGTCGCATACGGGTCGCTGTCGGTGGACGGTGTCGGAGCAGTCACGGGCGGAAAGCCTAGAGGAAGGAGGTTGGGGCGCGCCGCTCGACGCCCCCCACCAACGTCAGCGACGGCGGATGCAACTAGCGGTGCAGGCGGCGGGCGGCCTCGGCGATCGAGCCGCTGATCGACGGGTACACGGTGAACGACTGCGCCACCTGGTCGACCGTGAGCCGGCATGAGACAGCCATCGAAACTGCCTGGATCAACTCGCTCGCCTGTCGTCCGACGACGACCCCGCCGACAACGATGCCGGTGCCCGGCAGGCTGAACAGCTTCACGAAACCGTCGCGTACGCCTTGCATCTTGGCTCGTGGGTTGCCGCTGAGCTGGATCGTCTGGGTGCGGGCGGCCACGACTCCTTCGTCGATGTCGCGCTGGCTGAACCCCACCGTCGCGATCTCCGGCGAGGTGAAGACGTTGCTCGCGACCTCGCGGAGGTCGAGCGGCGAAACGGCGTCGCCGAGCGCATGGGACATCGCGATCCGGCCTTGCATGGCGGCAACCGACGCGAGCATGAGTACGCCGGTGCAGTCGCCGGCCGCGTAGATCCCGCGGCCGGTCGTACGCGATACCTTGTCGACGGTGATGAACCCGCCGTCATCGACCGCGACGCCGGCGGACTCCAGCCCGATGTCGGCGGAGTTGGGGATCGAGCCGATCGCGATCAGGCAGTGCGAGCCCTCGACCGTACGACCGTCGGTCAGCGTCACTCGTACGCCGTCGTCGACCCGCTCGACCGACTGCATCCGCGAGCGCGACATGACCTCCATGCCGCGCCGGGTGAAGACCTCTTCGAGTACGTGTGCGGCGTCGGCATCCTCACCGGGCAACACTCGGTCGCGGCTCGACACCAACACGACCTCGCTGCCGAGTGCCTTGTATGCGCCCGCGAACTCCGCACCGGTCACACCGGAGCCGACCACGATCAGGCGCTCCGGCAGGGTGTCGAGGTCGTAGATCTGCTCCCAGGTGAGGATTCGCTCTCCGTCGGGCATCGCGGTCGGCGACACCCGTGGGTGTGCTCCGGTCGACAGCAGCACGACATCGGCGGCGAGTGTCTCGGTGCCGCCGTCGGCGAGTTCGGCGACGACCTTGTCGGGGCCGTCGAGGCGGCCGGTGCCGTTGAGCACACGTACCGAATCACGCTCGAGTCGGCGCTCGATGTCGACCGACTGCGCCTGCGCCAGTGCCTTCACCCGGGTGTTGACCCGGGCGAGGTCGACCGTCACAGGTCCGTCGTCGGAGGCGTCGGATCCCAGCTGGACGCCGAGCTCACACGCCCCCTCGACCTCGGTCATCAGCTCCGAGGTCGCGATCAGGGTCTTGCTCGGTACGCAGTCGGTGAGAACCGTGGATCCGCCGATGCCGTCGCGGTCGACGATCGTGACGTCTGCACCCAGCTGCGCGGCCACCAGAGCCGATTCGTACCCGCCGGGACCGCCGCCGATGATCACCACATGAGTCACCCCGTCATTGTCGCATCGCGGGCGGACTCGCCCGGCGGGCACCGGTGCTCGCCGAACTACAGTCGCGTAGTTCAGCCGAAACGCTTCCCAAGATGACTACTTCATGCACACAATCAATCGCACGGGGTAGTCACATCAGCAACATCCGCCACATCGTGGCACGGAGGGATTCTCGATGAGCCGTCTCGGGACGGTCCTGGTCGGGGTGCTCGCTACAACCGCAGCGATGCTCCCGGCCACCACCGCCAACGCAAGCCAGGCAGCACCGGAACCGAGCGCCGGAGCCGGCGTCGATGCACTCGACGTACCGGGTACGGACACACAGCGCAGTGGACCGGGCGAACGTGAGGTCGCCCGACTTGCGCCGACCGCAACCGATCCGTACCGCATGGTCGCCGTCACCTGGTCGGCCGATCCGCGGGTCGGTCACGTACACGTTGACCTTCGTACGCGCGCGGACGGTCGGTGGAGCGGCTGGCGCACGCTCGAGACCGACCACGACGGGCAGAGCGGCGGCGACACCGCCGGTACGGTCCCGCTGTGGGTCGGCGATGCCGACGGAGTGGCCGTACGGGTCAGCTCCGACGGTCGTGCACCGGAAGACGTACAGGCGATCACCATCGACCCGGGCGATACGTCGGCCGCGAAGCGGGCGTCGTTGCCGAGCGCGGGCGGACCGATCGGCAAACCGCGTTTTCCGGCGCGACCGCCGATCGTCAAACGCAAGAGCTGGGGCGCAGATCCGAAGCTCGGTGACAAGTGCTTCGCGCCGATCTACGGCAAGACGACGAAGGCGGCGATCGTTCATCACACGGTCGGAACCAACGACTACACCCGTGCCGACAGCGCCGCGATCGTACGCGGGATCCAGGCGTACCACACGCAGGGCCGGGGCTGGTGCGACATCGGCTACAACTTCCTGGTCGACCGGTTCGGACGCATCTTCGAAGGGCGCAAGGGCGGAGTGAAGAAGCCGGTACGCGGCGCTCACGCCGGTGACTTCAACACCGACACGATGGGTGTGTCGATGATGGGCAACTTCGACACCGCGCGACTGTCGCAGCGACTGAAGAACGCCGTGACCAGGCTCGTCGGTTGGCGCCTGGGTACGAACTACGTCGCGCCCCGCGGGCGTACGACCCTGGTGGGCAAGCGACTCAACCGGATCTCCGGTCACCGCGACGTCATGTCGACCGCGTGCCCGGGCAAGCACGGGTACGCATGGCTGCCGACGCTACGTAAGCGGACCGGCAAGTACCTGTCCCGGTTCAAGTCCGAGATCCGCGACAACCTGCCGCGGAAGCGGACCGGTGCCGTCTTCGTCGGGGAGGCCCGCCTCGATGGCGGGCGGCAGACCATCTTCAACCGCGGGCGCGGCTACTACACCGCAGACGCCGGCGCGTACTTCGTCCCGCGTAGCCCGCTACTGCGTGGCTACCGCGCACGCGGCGGTCCGGGCGGCGACCTCGGGTTCCCCGTGACGGGCTACCGCAAGACCAAGGTCGACGGCGTACGCCGAGTCACCACTGAGCACGGGCGACTCTTCCAGAACCGCAACGACAAGGTCTTCGCCTTGACCGGGCGCATCGAGCGTGCGTACGTACGGCGCGGCGGCGTCGGCGGGAAACTCGGCACACCGCGGTCGGACACGGTGTCGACGAAGCGTGGCTCGAAGGCGCGTTTCGCCAACGGCACCATGCAGTACGACCGAAAGACGAAGAAGCTCACAGTCGAGGTCTGGTAGCGGATCCATGCGTAGACATCTCAGCGTTGCCGCCGGATTCCTGCTGCTTCCGGTCCTGCTTCCCGCAGCCGCACATGCAAACGAAGACGATCCGGACTGGGCAGTGGCCGCCGACCCGCCGTCGGCCGTCCACGACGCGAACCGTGCAGCGGTCGTCATCGAAGGTCGCGGGTACGGGCACGGCATCGGCATGTCGCAGTACGGTGCGCAAGGCGCAGCTCGCAAAGGCCTTTCGTACAAGCAGATCGTTCGGTTCTACTACCCGAAGACGAAGCTCGCGATCAACCGCGGCTTCCTGCGGGTGCTGCTCACCGACGACTACACCGACACGGTGATCGTACGAAAGGCCGCCGGGCTCACGGTGCGGGATCTCGGGGACCGTAAGAAGTTCAAACTGCCTACCAGCAAGGCGATCAGCCAATGGCGGATCGTTCCTGCGGCGGGCCGGCCGGCGCGGTCAGCAGTGCAGTACCGCGACAAGCGCGGATGGCATCGCTGGCGCGTTCCAGGACGCGTACTGCTGCGTGGCGACGGCGAGTTCCGCAGGCCCGGGCCGCTTGCGGTGATCATGCCCGACGGTTCGGCGCAGGCATTCCGCGGCGCGATTCGGTCGGCGTCGCCGAGCCCCTCGAGCAAGACTCGCGACACCGTCAACGTGCTGCGCATACAGAACTACCTGAAAGGGGTCATCCCGGTCGAGATGCCGGCTTCCTGGTCGCAGCCGGCATTGCGCGCACAGGCGGTCGCCGCCAGGTCGTACGCCTTACATCTCAAGCGGCGTGACGCCCGTGCGCACTACGACATCTGCGACACGACGAGCTGTCAGGTCTACGAGGGCTACGGCGTCGAGACCACGGCGACCAACAACGCCGTACGCGCGTCATCGGGTCAGACGGTCGAGTACAACGGCGAGCCCGCGCTCACGATGTTCTCCTCGTCGACCGGCGGATGGACGGCGTCAGGCGGAGTGCCGTACCTGCGCGCACATCGCGACAAGTACGACCGCTGGTCCGGAAACCCCATGCGGAGCTGGACTGCACGGATTGCGCGGTCGACGTTCGAGCGGGCGTACCCGTCCATCGGCAGGCTCAAGTCGGTTCGGGTGATCGAGCGCAACGGGCACGGAGCCTGGAACGGCCGCGCCGTGAAGGTGGCGTTGCGAGGTACGTCCAGGACCGTGCGCCTCAGCGGAACCGACCTGCGTTCGCTGCTCGGACTGCGGTCCGACTGGTTCCGCATCAAACGGTGAGCACGGCCCGAGGCTCTGTCACTCCGGGGAGGCCAAGGCGTCGGTGAGCAGGGAGATCAGCGCCTCGAGGTGCAGATCGTCCGACGAGTCGATCTCGTGATCGGAACCGTCGAGCGCTCTCGACGCGAGCCCGGCCTTGCTGTCCACCAGCTCGGCTATGCGGTTGTCGATCGTCTGGGCCGCGATGATCCGCCACGCGGTGACGGGCTCGGTCTGCCCGATGCGGTGGACGCGGTCGATCGCCTGGGTCTGCTCGGCATCGGTCCACGAGAGCTCCGCCAATACGACGTTGGACGCGGCCTGCAGGTTGAGGCCGACCCCGGCGGCGGTCAGTGAGCACACGGCAACGGCGACGTCAGGGTCATCGGCGAATCCTTCGACGCTGCGCTGGCGAGCCGCTCGGCTCTGGCTGCCCCGGATCGACACGTGCTGGATGCCGCGCTCGGTGAACAGCTCCTCGGCCCGGTCCATCACGTCGACGTGCTTGGCGAACAGCACGACCTTGCCGACGCTGCGGGCGAGCTGGGCGGCGTAGTCGGCGGCCGAGTCGGCCTTCGCTTGTCCGATGCGGCGCATCATCGAGAACACGTTCTCATCCGACTCGGCGGCGGCAGCGGCCTTGCGTTCCCGAGTGGCGACCAGGCGTACGAGCTCGTGGTCGATGCCCTCGGAGGGTAGAGCGGTGTCGTGAGTCTCGAGCGCCTTCTCGTACCTGGCGACGAGTCGTTGGGCGAGGCGGCGTTCGGTCGCGCGGATCGAGCGGCCTGCCTCGTTGTCGAGCTCGACCGGGATGTCGGCGATCCGGCGAGACGGGATGTCGGCGGCGACTTCGATCTTACGGCGTCGCACGATTCCGAGGTCGATCACGCTGGCGCGCGCTGCACGGTAGAAGCCGCGGTCGGCGGGCGTGAGACCGGTGTCGTCCAGTGCGTCCATCAGGGCTGCGCGGGGTTTGTCGTTGTCGATCCAGCCGAGGAACTGCCAGATGGCCTTGAAGTCCTCGACGTCGTTGATCAGCGGCGTACCCGTCAGCGCCATCAGTAGCGGTCGAGCGACCCTGGATCTGATCCGCTCGGACAGCTCGAGTACGTGTTGGGAACGTTGGGAGCTCTTGTTCTTGATGAAGTGCGCCTCGTCGACGACCATCCCGCGGAAACCGAGGTCTCCGAGCCAGCCGACGTGGCGGTCGAGCACTTCGTAGTTGATGACGACGATGTCGGCGAAGCCGTCGATGGACTCGCCGCTGCCGTGGATCGCGGTCGCCGGCCGTTTCGGCGTCCACATACCGGCCTCATGCACCCAGTTGGTCTTGACCACGTTGGGCACCACGACGAGCAACGGGTACGCGTCGGCGGCCCGGGCAGCGAGCAACGCCTGAGCTGTCTTGCCGAGACCCGGCTCATCGGCCAGTAGGAAGGTGCGGTGTCCGTCGGCGACGGCGGCAACGACTTGCGCCTGGTGGCGCATCAGCTCCCGGCCGCCCGGTGCCTGCAAGGACGTCGGCTCCGGTAGCTCCATGCATGCCGGTGCACCGTCGCTCGCGGTCTCGAATGCCTTGAACAGCGGACCGAGCAGCTCCCAGCTGTCGAGGCGGTGCGGACCGCGTCTGGTCTGCTCGACGGCGCTGAAGTCCGGTGTCAGGAACGGGTTTGCGAGCTTGCGCGCGACGACCGCCTGCGGAACCACACGCCGAGGGGGCGCGGCGGTCGGGGACGTGGCCTCGGCGGCGGGGGTGTCGTCGGTCGTCGGCTCCATACCGGCATCGCGGAGCATCTCGCGGGCGACGTTGCGAGCTTCGTCCGAGACGGTGGCGCTGTCGCCGACCAGCTGCAGGAGGGTGGCTTCCTTCGCGGCCGCCCGGGCGAGGTTCGCGGCGATGTCCTCGAGCCGGTCGAGCTGCGCTGCGCGGCGGTCCTTGCCCATCGTCTCGTCGGCCTTGATCCGCGCGCGTGCCTGACGCATCGCCAGCGCGATCGCCTGAACCTTCGTACGCAGACCCGGTGTCACATGCGACTGCTGAACTGCGCGGTCGACTTCGCGAACGGCTCGCGCCAGCACGGTGGCGATGCCCTGATCCCGCGATCGATCGCGACGGGGCCCGCGGCGGCGGGTGTCCGACCGTTGTTGCTGTCGTCGAGCCACGACGAACTCCTCTCGTACTGCTGAATGCGACGCAGACCTGACGGGTCGACGTCGCAGGTCGCGAGGCCGCGACACGTTGCGACCTCGGGCCGGCCGGCGCAGAGTCTGCGGCGGGTCCAACCGGCACCCAGCGGCAGCCAGCAGATCTATGCACGATGGGTGCACAACCGATGGCAACAGACGTCCGGACGATATCGCCGGCACCTGATCGGTGGATCTGCCGTGCCACAGGCGCCTTGCAGCTCGCTACATCGTAGCGCGGTGCGACGAGTCGCGGCAGAGGCCCATGCCGAGTGTCTGCGTTGCGACCGTACGGCGGCCTCGTACGCGGGTCTCAGCGCAGGGTGAGGAGGAGGTCGCCGCCCTCTGCCTGGCGGCTCGAGCCGATCGCGAGCCGCTCGACGATGCCGGAGGTCGGCGTCGTGATCGTCGCCTCCATCTTCATCGCCTCGATGGTGGCGACTGCCTGGCCGGCTTCGACCTCGTCGCCCGCAACCACCGTCGGGGTGACGACGCCGGCGAACGGAACTCCCACCTGCTTGGGATCGGACGCATCCGCCTTCTCGGCTGCCGTGTCGTCGACCGCGACCGAACGGTCCCGTACCGTCACGGGCCGGAGCTGGCCGTTGAGCGTGCACATGACCGTACGAAGACCGCGTTCGTCGGCATCGCTGACGGCCTGTAGTCCCAGGATGAGCGTCTTGCCCTCCTCGATCTCGACCTCGGAGTCGTGTTCCGGATCGAGGCCGTACCAGAAGTCCGCACTCGGCACGACCGAAAGGTCGCCGTACTCGTCTCGCGCACGTTCGAAGTCGTCCGTCGGACCGGGGAACAGCAGCCGGTTGAGGGTGCCCCGGCGGTCGGACTTCAACCCGTCGCGCTCGTCTGCGCTGAGCTCGGCCGCCGGCGCCTTGTGCGTACGCCCGGCAAGTGCGCGCGTCCGGAACGGCTCGGGCCAGCCGCCCGGCGGATCGCCGAGATCGCCGGACAGGAACCCGATCACCGAATCGGGTACGTCGAACTTGCCGGGATCGGCGGCGAAGTCGTCGGGGTCCGCCCCGACCGCGACGAGGTGCAGGGCGAGGTCGCCGACCACCTTGCTCGACGGGGTCACCTTGACGACGTTGCCGAGGATGTCGTTCGCGGCGGCGTACATGTCCTCGATCTGCTCGAACTTCTCGCCGAGTCCGAGGGCGATCGCCTGCTGACGCAGGTTCGACAGCTGTCCGCCGGGGATCTCATGGGTGTACACGCGTCCCGTCGGAGCGGGTAGCCCGGCCTCGAAGGGGGCGTACAGGCGACGGGTGGCCTCCCAGTACGGCTCCAGGTCGTTGACGGCGTCGAGGTCGAGGCCGGTCTCACGCGAGCCGTGGTCGGTGCCCGCGACGAGCGCCGAAAGCGGCGGCTGCGACGTCGTGCCGGAGACGGCGGCGTTCGTGGCGTCGACCGCATCGACTCCGGCGTCGATCGCCGCCAGCAGGGTGGCGAGCTGGCCACCGGCCGTGTCATGGGTGTGTAGATGGACCGGCAGGTCGAAGCGGTCGCGCAGCGCGCCGACGAGAGTTCGCGCGGCCGGGGCGCGCAGCAGGCCCGCCATGTCCTTGATGGCCAGGATGTGCGCACCGGCATCGACGATGCGCTCGGCAAGGTCGAGATAGTAGTCGAGCGTGTACAACGACTCGTTCGGATCGCTCAAGTCACCGGTGTAGCAGAGCGCAACCTCGGCGACCGTCGTCTCAGTGGCGCGTACAGCCTCGATCGCGGGCCGCATCTGTTCGACGTCGTTGAGTGCGTCGAAGATCCGGAACACGTCGATGCCGGTTTCGGCCGCCTCGGTGACGAACGCGTCCGTGACCTCGGTCGGGTACGGCGTGTAGCCGACCGTGTTGCGGCCGCGCAGCAGCATCTGCAGGCAGATGTTGGGTACGGCTGCGCGCAGGGCGGCGAGGCGCTCCCAAGGGTCCTCGTGCAGGAACCGCAGCGCCACGTCGTACGTCGCGCCGCCCCACGCCTCGAGCGACCAGAGCTGCGGGGTGGTCCGCGCGACGTACGGTGCGACACCGAGCAGGTCGGAGGTGCGTACGCGGGTCGCGAGCAGCGACTGGTGCGCGTCGCGGAAGGTCGTGTCGGTGACGGCGATGTCGTTCTGCGCGCGGAGTCGCCGGGCGAACTCCGCCGGTCCGACGTCACGTAGCAGCTGGCGCGTACCCGCCCGCGGCTCTGCGGAGAGGTCGCAGTCGGGCAGCTTGCCGGTCGGGTCGATGCTGACCGGGCGTACGCCGTTGGGCCGGTTGACGGTCGTATCGGCGAGGTAGCGCAGTAGTCGCGTGCCGCGGTCGGCGGAGCGTACCTGCGTCAGGAGCTGCGGATTCTCATCGATGAAGGCGGTCGTCAGGCGACCGGCCTTGAAGTCGGGGTTGCCGAGTAGCGCGAGTAGGAAGGAGATGTTCGTTGCGACTCCGCGGATGCGGAACTCCGCGACCGCACGCTCGGCGCGTTCGACGGCCGCCGGGAAGTCGCGACCGCGGCACGTCAGCTTGGTGAGCATCGAATCGAAGTGGGCGCTCACTTCGGCGCCGGTGTAGGTCGTACCGCCGTCCAGGCGTACGCCTGCGCCGCCGGGGGAGCGGTACGTCGTGATGCGGCCGGTGTCGGGCCGGAAGTCGTTGGCGGGGTCCTCGGTAGTGATGCGGCACTGGAGCGCGGCGCCGCGGGTGCGGATCTTGTCTTGGGTCAGGTCGAGATCCGCGAGCGTCTCGCCGGCGGCGATCCGCAACTGTGCCTGGACGAGGTCGACGTCGGTGATCTCCTCGGTGACCGTGTGCTCGACCTGGATTCGCGGGTTCATCTCGATGAAGACGTACGAGCCGTCGGGCGAGACGAGGAACTCCACGGTTCCTGCGCAGGTGTAGTTGATCGCCTTCGCGAATCGCACGGCATCGGCACAGATGCGATCTCGCAACTCGGGATCGAGGTTCGGTGCCGGCGCGATCTCCACGACCTTCTGGTGCCGTCGCTGCACGGAGCAGTCGCGCTCGTACAGATGCACGGTCTCACCGGTGGCGTCGGCGAGGATCTGCACCTCGATGTGTCGCGGGTCGACGACTGCTTGCTCGATGAAAACCGTCGGGTCGCCGAACGCGCCCTCGGCCTCGCGCATCGCGGCCTCGATCGCCGGGCGAAGCTCGGGGGCCGTCTCGACTCGGCGCATCCCGCGCCCGCCGCCTCCGGCGACCGCCTTCACGAACAGCGGGTACGAAAGGGAATCTGAGGCCTCGACCAGCTCGTCGACATCGGTACTCGGGGGCACCGAGCCGAGGGTCGGAACGCCCGCCTCCTTTGCGGCGGCGATCGCTCGCGCCTTGTTTCCCGTCAGCCGTAGTACGTCGACGCTCGGGCCGATGAAGGTGATACCGGCGTCGGCGCATGCCTTGGCGAGAGCGGGGTTCTCGCTCAGGAAGCCGTAGCCCGGGTACACGGCGTCGGCTCCGGCGGCAACGGCGGTCGCCACGATCCCTTCGGGATCGAGGTACGCGCGTACCGCATGGCCGCGTTCGCCGATCTCGTACGCCTCGTCGGCCTTGAGCCGGTGCTCGGAGCCGCGGTCTTCGTACGGGAAGACCGCGACAGTGCGTGCGTCGAGCTCATAGGCCGCGCGGAACGCGCGGATCGCGATCTCACCGCGGTTTGCGACCAGGACCTTGGAGAACATGCGCCGAGGCTATCTGGCGGGTCCGATCCGCGGGATGTTCGGTCTCGCTTCCTGGGACCGCCTCGCTGACTCGTCGATCCCGCAGATCGAGACTGACGAGTCAGCAGTGCAGGAGCGACGAGTCAGCGGGCGGCGCGGCGTCCTTTCAGTCGCCCGATCAGGTCGAGTTCAAGGGAGCCATACCCGGTACTCGTCCACGGTTCGATCTCCAGAGCGAAGTAGTGCCGCGGCCGGCCGTCGTACGGGAAGTCGAGCACATCGTCGGGCATGTGACCCGCGCCGATCGCATCGGCGCAGGCGGCGCAGGCGGGTACGTCCACCCCGGCGGCCACACCGCGCCAGCTGACCGTACGCACGGCGTCACCGTGCAGCGGGTTCAGGTAGCACCGTGGTGTCGGCTCCCAGTCGCGACCGGCGATCGCTGCGTCGAGTGCCGACTCGCCGCGAGCCGTGAGCACGATGACTCCGACAGTGTCGGCAGAGGAATGCGGACCGTCGAGCAGCCTTCGCGCGATTGTGTGGTGCTCGACGGCTTGTTGCCAGGAGTCGTGTGTCTGCAGGGATGTCGTCGACTCGATGCGCTGCCCGAGTGCGGTGAGCTCGCGGCGCGCCCGCTTCTCCCGGCGCCGACGCTCGGCCACTGGAATACCCGGCAGCGACGGCAACCACCCGGGCAGTCGGGAAGGGCTCCCGGACCGGCGTGCACGGCGCAGCAGCCACCCGACGCCGACGGCCGCGAGAGCGAGCACCACGATGATTCCGATACCCAACGTGATGCCGGCGGCGCCGCTGTCCTCAGTCGTGCTCGACGGCTGACCGGACGGCTCGGCCGCCGGAGTCGACGTCTTCGGCGGCGCGGTCTGCTCACCCGACGCGTTGCTACCCTGCTCGCGACTGCCGTTCTGCCCGGCGTCACGGTCGGGCTTGTTGAGTCGCTTGTACACCTTGCGCGCTTTGCCCCCGGCAGTCAGGCGCGCGGTGTCGACGACCTGCTGCGCGATGTCCTTCGGGCTACGCAGCCTGGCCGACTCCGTTGCGTAGAAGGGGGTCTGAACCTTGCCGAAGGAGTACCCAACGACCCGAAGACCGCTGCCGCTTCCGTCGACGCCGATGTACGTGCCGCGGGTTGCGACGTCCTTGCGTATCGATGCGAACAGCGCCTCGATGTCGCCCTTGAACCGGGGATGGTTGCCGGGGACCTTGATCAACGCGACTTTGACCGGCGGGCGATGACCGGCGACCGCCTTCTCGAGGCGTCGCTCGACCCGCGAGTTGAACTTGTCGCGCAGGCCAGGGGAGATCCAGACCCCGTCCTGGTTCAGCTGGTGTTTGATCCGCTTCAGGGTCTTGTCGTTGATCCTCAACCGCGCCTCACCGAGGCTCGGTTGACGAGGCGGCGTACGGGCCGCTGAGCGGTGACGGTGTCACCGAAGGTGTGTTCTGCCGACATCGGACGGTGGCTCAATCCTTGCTCACACGCGTGGCGTGCCACCGAGCTGGCTACACCGGGGTTTGGGTCGAGTGCCGTGATCGTATCGGATGAGATCACAGCGAGTGATCGTCCCTCCGTTATCGTTCGCGAAGTCGGCCGATGAGGTCCGCGTCGAGCGCTCCGTACCCGGTGCCGCTCCAGGGCTCCAAGTCGAGCGAGAAGTAGTGCCGGGGAGTGCCGTCGTCGACGAAGTCGAGAATGTCGGTAGGCGTTGCCCCGGTGCTGAGTGCGTCAGCACAGGCCGCACAACACGGCACGTCGACGCCGTCGTCTCCGCCCCATACCGCCGAACGGACGGCCGCTCCGTGCATCGGGTTGAAGTAGCACGTTCGCGCGGGCGACCACTCACTGCCGGCGAGCGCCGCGTCGAGTGCGTCGTTGCCACGTTCGACGAGCACGATCACGCCGACCACATCGGCCGGTGCGGTCGAGCCGTCGAACGTACGCCGGGCGAGTTCGTAATGATCGAGCGTCGCCTGCCAGGCGTCGCTCGCGTCGGTCATGGTCGCCGCGTCGATGCGTTCGCCGAGGCGAAGGAGTCCGTCCTTCGCCTGTTTGGCGCGTTGGAGCCTCTCCGCTTCACGCACCGTTGACATGACGTTCGTCGGAAGGGCGAAGCCCTCCTTCTCGCGGCGCAGACGCCTTCGAACGCGTACGAAGAGGACGATGCCGACCACGACGACGAGTGCGGCGATCACGAACCCGATGACAACGCCGGTGCTCAGCTCTGAGTCGTCTGACTGCGGCTGAGTGCCGACGGCTCCGGACTCCTCCAGCCGGTTGTACACCTCGAGGGCGTTGCCGTCGTCGATCAGACCGATGGCGTCGACGACCTGGTCGGCCAGATCGTCGGGATGCCTGGCTTCGGCCGCCTGTGCGGCGTAGAAGTCATCGTCGCCGCCGACCACCGTCACGGCCGGCTTCTCGTAGTTCTCCATCCCGATGAACGTGCCCTGCAGGCCTGTGTCGTCGCCGACGATGGTGAACAACGATTCGACGTCGCCGTGGAACATCGGGTCGTCGTACGGTACGTCGACCATGGCGACGTACACGTCTTCCTTCGCCTCGTCGACGGCCTTCACGATCCGCTGCTCGTCTGCCTTGGAGATGTCGGACCGCAGATCGGGTGACACCCAGACACCGTCGTCCTGCAGCGCCTTCTCGATGCGCTTCAGCGGCACCTCGTCGCTCATGCCGGCCTCCGGGAGGGGAATGCAATCAAGACGGTGAGCAACACGATGAGGTAGCCGCCTCCCGCGAACAACACCCCGGCGGCGATTCCGCCGCCCGGCCCACCCCAGTGGTCGGACGCTTCGACCGGCGGCTCTTCGGGCGACTGTGCGACCGCAGCGGCGTACCTCTTCAGCGCGATGTGGTCACGGCCGAGCAGTGTGTCGCGGTCGATGTAGTCGAATCCGACGCCGCGGCTCGTCTCGCTCGCCTGCAGGCGTTCGTCGACCACGGCGTACAGGCCGTCATCGCCGATGTGGTCGGCGATGATGTCGACGGCGTTGTAGTTCTGGTAGTAGCCGGCGCTTGTCGTGTTCGTCAGGTACGCGAGGTAGAACGGCTGGTCGGCCGACTCGACGGCCTTCTGGATGCGGTCGACCTGGCGGTCGGTGAGCCGGTCGCGGAGTTCGGGCGCCACGTAGAAGGAGTCCTGCTCGAGCCCGTCGATTGCGGACGCGAGCCGGTCGCCGGGGTCGATGTCCGCCGCGGACGCCTGCTCGACCGGTTTGTTCGACAGGACGAACGCCGCGATCGCGGCCACGACGAGTGCGGCGATCGCGGAGAGTCCCCACGCGGGTTGCCAGCTCAGCTTCATCGGATGGACTCCAAGACGAGGTCACCGAGGTCGTCGGCGATACTGCCGAATCCCGTTCGGGCCCACACGTCGTCACGTTCGTAGTACGGCCGCTCGCGGCGTCCGCTCGCTACGACCAGTACGTCCGGCGTACCTCCGGACTTTTGTCGGCGCGCACATTCGGCGCATACCGGTACGCGTAGCCGGGCGTCGCCGAACTGCCATCCGACCTCCGCCGTGCTCTCGCCGTGGATCGGGTTGAAGTAGCAGCACCGGTACGCCCCTGGCGGCTGGGACTCGGTTGCGCGTACGACGTCACGACGTCCGGAGCGCGCGAGCACGAGCGCACCGACGACATCGGCGAGGTCGTCGCTGTCGTGGACGTGCTCGGCCGCGTCGCGCGCCAGCATCGCCTGCTGCGCGTGCTCGGGATGGGGAAGTTCGGCAGGGGCGCGTGCAAGGTCTTGAGCGAGCTCGGTCAGCTCGCGTCCGGCCTGGGCGCGTACGTCGTCGATGCTGATCGCGGCGGCTGGTTCTGCCGTCGGCTTCGCGGGTTTGGGATCGACGCGCCGTCGTGGCCACGCGCTTCTCAGCGTCTGCTGCCCGATGAGCAGGACGAACACCCCGATCGCGGTCGCCGCCATCCAGACGAAACCCGTGCGCGAACCCGGCGCCGGAGTGACGACCTCCGTCGTGGAAACGTACGCGTGCGGGAGCTTCGCGAGCTCGTCGACCTCGTCTTCCGACATCGTGGCGTATGTATCGGGATCGGCTTCCGAGCGCGGGTCGTCGGCCGAACGCAGGGCGATCTCCGCGGCAAGCGGCGGCGAGGGGGCGCGGATCCTATCGCCGTGGAGGTCGGCAAGGCGATCGCTCACGAGACGGGTGTTGCCCGCCGACATCAGGTATACCGACGTGCTGTCGACGTCGACACCCCAGGCTTCGACCTCGAGCGTTCCGTCGCGAGCCTGCACGACGTAGAGTCCCGGTCGGTCGAGCCGGTTGTGCAGGACCTGGATCAGCTGCCCCGACGGATCATCGGTCTTCTCCTCGATTTCCTGCGGCGCGTTCACCAGCGCGACATACGTGTCGAATGGCAGATCCGCCGCCAGATCGGAGAGACGCTGCTTCATAGCCGCAGTGTCGCCGGCGCCCATCGTCTCGTGCACGAGGATCGGATCGTCCTCGAGCGATCGGACCAGGTCGGCGACGGTTTTGGCAGAGTCGTCGGCGCCTGCCGGCGCGGGCACTGCGACACAAGCGATCGCACACAACGCGGCGACTGCGCGAACCAGCGAACGCAGGGCGCTAGTCCTTGATCTCGCAGATCACGCTGCCGGCCGTGACGGATGCACCGGCGTCGGCATCGAGACCGGTGATCGTACCGGCCTTGTGCGCGTTCAGCGGCTGCTCCATCTTCATCGCCTCCAGGACGACCACGAGCTCGCCTTCGGCGACCTGCTGACCTTCCTCCACGGCGACCTTAACGATCGTGCCTTGCATAGGTGACGTGAGCGCGTCACCGCTGGCCGCGGCGCCGGCCTTGCGTGCACCACTGCGCTTGGGCTTCTTGGCGGCACCGCCACCCGACGCAACCGAACCGAGCCCTCCGGGGAGCACGACCTCGAGCCGCCTGCCGCCGACCTCGACGGTGACCCTCTCCCGCTCTTCGGGCTCGCCGGTGGCGGGTGCTCCGTCGTACGGCGGGATCTGGTTGTCGAACTCGCTCTCGATCCAGCTGGTGTAGACACCGAACGATGAGTCGTCGCCGATGTACGCGGGGTCATCGACGACGGTGCGGTGGAACGGTACGACGGTCGGCATGCCGTCGACGACGAACTCGTCGAGCGCTCTGCGAGACCGGGCCAGGGCCTCTTCACGGCTCCGGCCCGTCACGATCAGCTTGGCCACCAGGGAGTCGAACGAACCGGGTACCGTCTCGCCCGCGACATAGCCGGCGTCGACGCGTACGCCCGGGCCCGACGGCGGCTGCCACGCGGTGAGGGTGCCCGGCGCGGGCAGGAAGCCGCGGCCGGCGTCCTCGGCGTTGATCCGGTACTCGATCGAGTGTCCGACGATCGCCGGGTCCTCGTATCCGAGCTCTTCGCCGGCAGCGACGCGGAACATCTCCCGCACCAGGTCGAGGCCGGTCACCTCTTCGCTGACCGGATGCTCCACCTGCAGACGGGTGTTGACCTCGAGGAACGAGATCGTGCCGTCCTGGCCGACCAGGAACTCGCACGTACCTGCACCGACGTACCCCGCCTCGCGCAGAATCGCCTTACTCGACTCGTAGAGCGTGCTCAGCTGCTCGTCGGTGAGGAACGGTGCAGGTGCCTCCTCGACGAGCTTCTGATGCCGACGCTGCAGGGAGCAGTCACGCGTCGAGACCACGACCACGTTGCCGTGCTTATCGGCGAGGCATTGGGTCTCGACGTGGCGAGGACGGTCGAGGTAGCGCTCGACGAAGCACTCCCCGCGTCCGAAGGCCGACACCGCCTCGCGTACGGCCGACTCGTACAGGTCGGCGACCTCCTCGCGCTTACGGGCGACCTTCAAGCCGCGACCACCGCCCCCGAACGCTGCCTTGATGGCGATCGGGAGACCGTGCTCATCGGCGAACGCCACGACCTCGTCGGCGTCGTTCACCGGATCCTTGGTGCCGGGTACGAGCGGTGCACCGACCTTCTGGGCGATGTGGCGGGCCTGCACCTTGTCGCCGAGTGCGGTGATGGCCTCGGGCGGCGGGCCGATCCAGGTCAGCCCGGCGTCGCCCACGGCCTGGGCGAAGTCGGCGTTCTCGGCCAGGAAGCCGTAGCCGGGGTGCACACTGTCGGCGCCGCTGCGCTGTGCGATCGCGACGATCTTCTCGATCGACAGGTACGAGTCTCCTGGCGTAGCGCCGTCGAGGGAGTACGCCTCATCGGCCATCCGTACGAACAGCGCATCGCGGTCGGGCTCGGCGTACACCGCGACGCTGGCGATGCCGGCGTCCTTGCATGCACGGATGACGCGCACTGCGATCTCACCGCGATTCGCGACCAGGACCTTGGTCAGCGGGCGATCACCTTGGTGCTTGCTCACGACGCGACTCCATATCGATTCGACAAAGGCGGCCAGCCGAGTCTAAGGCCCTTTCGTCGCGCCGGGATGTGAGCCTGCTCTCGCCACCAAGGAGCCGGGTACGGCCGCGTCAACTCGCCGGAATCACCGATGGCGCGATGTTCTGGTTGCGACGGAACACGTTGCCGGGGTCGTACATGTCCTTGACCGCGACGAGTCGCTCGAGCTGTGCCGAGGAGTACGCGCGTCGCAGGGCGCTGTCGTCGTCCTCGCTGAGCGCGTTGACATAGGCGCCGCTTGCGTACGGTTCGAGCGATGCGGCGAACGCCCGAGCAGCGGCGATCTGCTGCTCGTCCTCGGCGGGGTCGGTCCACCGGGCGGAGGTGACCAGTTCGAACGCCGTGTCGCGGTGGCCGAATGCCGTCGCTTCGGCAGGTACGTCACCGATCGCACCGCCGTACGCCTGGATCGACGCGGAGGCGCAGAACCCGTCGGCACCTGCGGCGTCGAGAAGCGCATCGAGTGCGTCGTCGCTCAGCTCGCGGAAGTAGTGGCCTTTCCAATAGCGGCGTAGTGCGTGGCCGCCGACCGAGTCGTCACGGGCCTGCAGCTCGAGGTACGTCTGGTGCTCGATCCGCTCGGCGCTCGGTGCGCCGAGCGTCCGCAGGTCTGACGCCAGCCGTTCGCCCGTTGCCGGGTCGCCGACCCAGACGTACCCGACGCAGATCGTCTCAGGAGAGATCGCGACCTTGAAGGTCGCCGCCCGTGGCGCTTTCGCGCTCAGATCGCGCCAACCGCGCAGCGCGTTACGTGCTTGTGCGAGGGGGAAGTCCAGCTCAACGCTCAGCGCTCGAGTGCCGATCTCGTGCAGGTCGAACTCGAAGTCGGTCACGACGCCGAAGTTGCCGCCTCCACCGCGCAGCGCCCAGAACAGATCGGGATGGTTGTCGGCGTTTGCCGCGACCACGTCGCCCGTTGCCGTCACGACCTCGAACTCGCGCACGTTGTCGCAGGCGAGCCCGTACGTACGAGCGAGCCAACCCATCCCGCCGCCCAGGGTGAGTCCGCCGACCCCGGTGTGCGAGACGTTGCCGGCTGTTGTCGCGAGTCCGTACGGCTGGGTCGCCCGGTCGAGCGCGCCGAGCAGCGCGCCTCCGCGTACTCGCGCGATCCGGCGCTCCGGGTCGACGCGTACGTCAGCGAGCGAAGTCAGGTCGATCACCAGACCTCCATCGGGGATGGCATGTCCGACGATGCCGTGTCCGCCGCAGCGGATGCCGATCTCGAGGTCGTTCTCCTGCGCGGTTCGTACCGCATGGGCCACGTCGCGCACGCTGGCGCATTGGACGATGACCGCCGGCCGGTTGTCGACCATCGCGTTCCAGATCGCGCGCGCGTTGTCGTACTCGTCATCGCCTGGTCGCAGCATGCCGCCGTCGAGACCCTTCAACATCGTTCCTCCTATTAACCGTTCTGTATCAGAACTGTAATGGCGGGGGCTCGGCCATGCCTACTGTTCGGCGTAGTGCCAAGTCGAACTGGCGGGGCGTGTGCGCACGACTCGCGTACCGCCACCTAGTATTGGGCAGGCTTACCTAACTAACGAGAGTTGGCTGATGTCTGCGACCACCCGTCTGCGCCGTGCGGCGCTCATCGCCGGTCTGGCCGGCGCCCTTCTGCTCACCGCATGCGGGGGCTCCGATGACTCCGAGGACTCGGCGTCGGGCTCCGCAGACTCCGGCGCGTTCCCGATCACCATCGAGCACGCGCTCGGCACCACCACGATCGAGGAGAAGCCGACCCGCGTCGTCACCTGGGGCTTCGGCAGTACGGATGCCGCACTGGCCCTCGGCGTCGTACCGGTGGCGATCCCGCAACAGACCTATGGGGGCGACTCTGACGGCGTACTGCCGTGGATCAAGGAGAAGCTCGCGGACATGGGGGAGGACACGCCGACGATGCTCACCAACCAGCAGGGTTCGGACGAGGTCCCGTTCGAGGAGATCGCCGCTGCTGACCCGGACATCATCCTGGCCAACTACTCGGGCCTCACCCAGCAGGACTACGACACGCTCAGCGACCTCGCGCCGACCGTTGCGTACCCGGATGAGCCGTGGGCGACACCGTGGCGTGAGGTGGTGCGTACGGTCGGCAAGGCGCTGGGGATGGAATCGAAGGCCGATGAGGTGATCGCCGATGCCGATGAAGTCGTCGCGAAAAAGGCGGCGGAGCATCCCGAGCTGAAGGGCAAGACCATCGCGGCGGTCTGGGACACCGGCGACGCGTTCTACGTCTACAAGCAGGCCGACCCGCGAGTGGAGTTCCTCACCGACCTCGGCCTCGAGAGCGCGCCGAGCGTCGACGAGCTCAGCACCGACGAGTCGACGTTCTACTACACCCTGAGCTTCGAGGAGCTGGACAAGCTGACGAGCGACATCCTCCTTTCGTACGCGGACTCCGAGCAGTCTGCCCAGGCATTCCTCGACGCTCCGTACGCACAAGGGATGGACCAGGTGACCAAGGGCCACGTCGCCTCGATGGTGGGGCCGGAACCGGTCGCCGCGGTCTCACCACCGACGGTGCTGTCGCTCACGTGGGGCATCGACGACTACCTCGTGCAGCTCTCCAAGGCAGCCAAGAGTCAGTAACGCACCACCGTCGCACTAGGGTGTGTTGCCATGACCGCGGAGAATGCGGAGTCCAACCGCCGCGCACAAGCCGAGATGTACGGCGAACCTCTCGGCGACCTGATCGGCCGCTGCGCCACGACGCTCGGGCTGACCCAGGCGAGGGTCGCCAAGCTGCTGGGCATCTCCGCGCCCATGCTCTCCCAGCTGATCAACGCCCACCGGATCAAGATCGGCAATCCGACCGCCGTGCACCGGCTGCAGGCGATGTACGTACTGGCGCAGCGAGTTGCGGCCGGTGAGCTCGCCGCCGCCGATGCGGTGCGCGAGCTGGAGTCCGATCGCTCCGTCGAGGGCGTCGTCACCCAGACGTCGAGCGTCACCGATGCCGGCGCAGCTATCCGTTCGGTTTTCCGTGCAGCCGGAACCAGCGACGAGTTCGCTTCGGCGGCGGCGGTCCTGCGGCCGACGCATCCGGCCATCGCCTCGCTGCTCGATACGTACGGCGGCTCGCATGGGTGAGGTGTTCGCCGGTCGCTACGAGTTCGTGGAGCCGATCGGGCACGGCGGCATGGGAACGGTCTGGATCGTGTGGGACATCCGCGACCGGACCCACCGCGCGGCAAAGCTTCTGCGCCAGGCCGACGCGGGTTCGCTGATCCGCTTCGTACGTGAGCAGTCGGTGCGTATCGACCACGATCATCTCGTCACCCCACGCGGCTGGTCCGGCGAGGACGACCGCGTGCTGTTCACCATGGACCTCGTACGCGGGGGCTCGGTGCACACGTTGCTCGGTGATCACGGTGCGCTGCCCTCGGCCTGGGCCGCGACGTTGTTCGACCAGCTGTTGTTGGCGCTTGACGCAGTACACGGTGCCGGGCTCGTTCACCGCGACATCAAGCCCGCGAACCTGCTTCTGGAGCCGACCGGCAGATCGCATCCGCAGCTCCGGCTCGGCGACTTCGGGGTTGCCGTCGCGTTGAACGAGCCGAGGCTCACCCAGGCCGCGACGGTCCTGGGCACGCCGGGCTATCGGGCTCCGGAGCAGATGGCCGGAGCAGATCCGCATCCCGCGCAGGACATCTGGGCCGCCGGGGTCGTGCTCGCCGAGATGCTGAGCGGTCGTCGGCCGCCCGTCGACGCCGAGGCCGTCCCGCGTACGCCGCCGGCCGGGGTCGACCCGACCTTGTGGAAGCTCGCGTGCGTACTGGCCGATCCCGATCCGCAGCGGCGTCCTCCGTCGGCGGCAGAGGTACGCGGCGTACTCGCGACAACGGGGTTCGTCGCAGCCGACGGAGTTGCTCCGGATGCCGCCGATGCCGACATCGAGGTACTCGAGCACATCGAGGTGCCGGCCGAGAACCGTTCCGGGCCGACGCCCGACGCACTGCCAGTACGGGAGGGGGCCGGGTCAGTGCGATCGACTCCGGACCTCGTCGGGTCGAGTCAGTCGCCCGTGCCGCCGCGGCCCGAGGCACAGGCTGCGCGGCCAGAGACGGCGTCGAGTGCGCCGGCGGATGAGGCCGAAGCCGAATCGGGTTCCAAGGCGGCGATGCTGGGTTGGTTGGCGATTCTGGTCGGAGTCGCCCTGGTCGTCGCGGCCGGCTGGATCGTCATCCGCTGACCCGCGACAACCTCCACGCCGAGACGCGAGAACCATCACGCCGAGACGCGGGTTCCGATGAGCGGAACCCGCGTCTCGGCAGGGCATTACTCACGTGTCAGCGGGGTGTGACTCACGTGTCAGCGGGTGCGTGGTCGACGGGCGAGGGCGACAGCGGTGACTCCGCCGGCGATCACGACCAGGCCGACGCCGCCGAGCAGTAGCGCGAGCATCGGGAGGTCCGACCCGGAGTCCGAGCTGGAGTTCGACGCGAGGTCGGCGTCGTTGCCGTCGCCGCTCGAACCGGCGACCTCGTCACCACGGTCGTCGCTGTCTCCGCCGTCGAGGGCCTCCGTTACGGAGGTGTACGTACTGTCGGCGCTCGGTGTGCTCAGCCCATCCGATTCCTCGTACTCGGGTGCTCCTTCACCGGCTTCGCCGAAGCGCTTGACGGTGAGGTCGTACGGCACCAGTACGCCGTCCTTCATCAGACTGAGGTTGACCTCGACGTACTGGTAGCCCGGCAGGATCGACCCGGCGAGCTCGGTCTCGTTCGCGTCACGGTTGAGATAACGGACGGTCGGTGTCATGGCGCCGGTACGCCAGTGGGCATCGTCGGCGTACTCCATGTTGCCGAAGGCCGTTTCGGTCCAGCTCGCCGGCTCATCGCCCGACATGGTGACTGCCGACTTGGACCGCGTGGATCCGTAGATCTGCGCTCCGAGACCACTCCACGCCCCGCTGTTCTGCAATGCCACCTCGGGCAGCTCGGCGTCGATCTGCACCTGGAGCCGCTGTCCCCAGTCGAGAGGTACTGCGAAGACCTGAGTCTCGCCCGTCTGGATGTCGAGGGAGTACGTGCCGTCGTCGAGCACGGGTGCGTTGGCGAGGCTGGTGCCCGCGACGGTGTCGTCTTCGGCCTTGCCCGGAGACATCGGCGACCAGCGAGAGCCCTCATCGGCCGGGGGAAGGTCGTCATTGCCGCTGTCGGCCAACGGCGGCTCCTCGTACCCGAAGATCTCGATCGGCGTGTGTGCGATCTCTCCCGTGGTGTTCTCGATCGCCACTGTGTAGTAGCGCGCGTTCATGCACTCGTCGTTATCGCGGTTCCATTCGGTATTGGCGCTGGTGGCGAGCAGCGGCCGGTCGGCGCCGATGCTGTTGGCGTAGGAGTTGTCCGAGCCGCACAACGTGTCGGAGCTCTGTGCGTAGACCATCGCGGTGAACCCGCTGCCCAGGCTGTCCGTGCTCGATCGCGCTGTCACGCCGACGTGGAAGGTCGACTTCGGGTCGCGTCGCTCGAACCGGTAGTACCTGATCTCGTCGTCGCGTGGCAGTTTGTCGAGATACTGCGTGCTGGTGTCGAGCGTCGGTGCGTTGCCCGGGCGGTCGGATCCCTTGACCGGCTCGCCGGTCAGGTCGAACGGGCGGAATGCTCGGGTGGAGACGGTGTCGATGCTGCGGGTCAGCGACTCGGCGTCGTCGGCGTCGTAGTACGTACCGTTGCCCGCGTCTGCGATGCAGGTGAGCTTCCTGCGGGTCTTCGCATCGACGTCGAGACCGACGACATCGATGCGAAGGTCGATGCCCTCCTTGCTGAGCGACTTGGCGACCTTGCACGGGTTCGGTTTGCAGGTGGGCTCGCCGTCGGAGACGAGGACGATCGTACGTTTGCCTTCGGAGCCGAGGTCTTTGGCTGCTTCCTCGAGCGCGTATCCAATGGGGGTCTCGCCGAGCGGCTGGTAGTCGTCGACGGCCGCATGCAGGTCGTCGCGATTACCGGTGTCCGGCGAGACGACCTCCTGCGAGTCGGTGCACGCGCCTTGCCCGCTGTCGATCTTGGCGCCGTACACGCGCAGGCCGACCTGCGCGGACTCGGGCAGATCGTCGATCACGCTGTCGAGTGACTGTTTGGCGGCTTTGATCTTCGTACCGTCCTGGGCGCGTTCCTTCATCGATCCGGACGCGTCGAGTACGAGCTGCATGCGGTAGTCGCCACTGTCGTCGGCGGCGTCATCGGCCTGCGACGGAACTGTGCTCAGCGTGATGCCGAGCATGCTCGTTGCGGCCACGATCGCGATACCGGGTGCGGTCCAGCGCATCGGATGTATCCCCCTTCGGGTTGTTTGCGATCGCAAACGTACGGGAGGGCGTGCGTACCTGTCAAACCATCTTCTGACTCACGATCTGACGTTAATGACTGTTAACATCGCGGCATGTCGAATGCCTTCAGCCTCGCCCGCGAACACGAGGAGTTCCGCCAGGTCGTACGCGACTTCGCGAACGCCGAGATCGCCCCGCACATCGCCGCCTGGGACAAGGAGCACCACTTCCCGGTCGACGTGGTGCACAAGATGGGTGACCTCGGGTTGTTCGGCCTGACCGCCCCCGAGGAGTTCGGCGGAGCGGGCGGCGACTTCACCAGCCTGTGCGTGGCGATCGAGGAGCTCGGACGCGTCGACCAGGCGATGGGCATCACGTTGGAGGCCGGCGTCGGGCTCGGCATCAACCCGATCCTGACGTTCGGCTCGGATGAGCAGAAGAAGCGGTGGCTGCCGGACCTCGTCGCCGGTCGTACGCTCGCGGGTTTCGGCCTCACCGAACCGGGCTCCGGGTCCGACGCCGGTGCGACGAAGACGAAGGCGGCGCTGGTCGACGGACACTGGATCGTCAACGGAGCAAAGCAGTTCATCACCAACTCCGGCTCACCGATCACCTCGGTCGTCACTGTCACGGCGCGTACCGGAGACCGCGCCGACGGGCGCCCGGAGATCTCTACGATCCTGCTGCCCTCGGGCACGCCGGGATTCACCGCGGAGCCTGCGTACGACAAGCTCGGCTGGCACTGCTCCGACACGCACCCGCTGACGTTCGCCGACGCGCGCGTACCCGAAGACCATCTGCTCGGCGAGCGTGGCCGTGGGTTCGCGCAGTTCCTCGCGACGCTCGACGACGGCCGGGTGGCGATCGCGGCGCTCGCCGTCGGGTGCATCCAGGCCTGCCTCGACCTGTGCGTCGAGTATGCGGGGGAGCGCACGACGTTCGGTGTGCCCATCGGTGCGAAGCAGGGGGTCGCCTTCCAGCTCTCCGACCTTGCCGTGATGGCCGAGGCGGCGCGTGGGCTCACGTACAAAGCGGCCGCGATGAAGGACGCCGGCGCGCCGATGAAGGAGTTCAAGCAGGCGGCCGCGATCGCGAAGCTCTACGCGACCGAGTCGGCCGTGACGGCAACCCGCATCGGCACCCAGGTCTTCGGTGGCTACGGCTTCATGGAGGAGTACCCGATCACTCGGTTCTATCGTGACGCGAAGATCCTGGAGATCGGCGAGGGTACGTCCGAAGTGCAACGGATGCTGATCGCCCGCAACCTCGGTCTGCCCGTCGAGTAACCCATTCGGGCGGTGCAGCGTTGTGGCCCGCGCAGGGGACGGGCCACAACGCCGAACGTGAACGACGCGACTACGCCCGTACGTTCTCGCGCACCGCTCGCTGGAAGACGTACGTCAGGACGATCGCGACCACGATGCCGATGACCGGCGGAATCCCGATCTCCAGCTCGCCGGAGCCCCATGCGAGGAAGCTCGCCACCGCGTACGCCGCGATGTTCGGCCAATGCACGACGGGAGGCGTGCCGGTCATACCACCGCGCCAACGCCGCCAGAAGTCGGCGATGATCACTCCGCCCAGCGGTGGGATGAACGTGCCCAGCAGGCCGAGGTACTCGACGAGATGGTTCTGTACGCCGGTGAGGGCGAGCACCGTGCCGATGATCGAGCCACCGACGATGAACGGTGTCTTGCGCGGCTTCTCGAACATCTCGGCACCGGCGACGCCGAATGCGTACGCGGTGTCGGCGTTGCTCTTCCAGAGGTTGCCGAACAGCAGCACCAGGCCCCAGCCGACCAGGCCGAGCTCGTACAGCACCAGCACGAAGTCACCCTCGCCGAACGTGATCGCGCCGATGGCGCCGAAGAAGATCATCAGTCCGTTGCCGACCAGGAAGCCGATCACGCACGCCCACAACGCTTGCATGCCGGTGCGCCCGAACCGGGTCCAGTTGGGGGCCTGCGTACCGGCCGAGACGAACGTACCCACGACGGTGGTGATCGCGACGGCAAACGTCATCGACGTCGACGGCTCGACCGCGGTCAGCCCGTCGAAGCCCCCGACCTCGTCGAGCGAGCGAAACACCACCCACACCGCGAGCGCCAGGATCAACGGCGTCGACACCAGCGAAACCCAGTACATGCCGCGATATCCGTAGCAGGCGGTCACGCACATCAGGGCGCTCGCCGCGATCATCACCGAGGCTTTGGCACCGTACGACTCCCAGCCCGCCGCTTCGGCCGTCAGGTCGCCGATGGTGCCGACGATGACGCCGTACCAGCCGATCTGGGTGCCACCGAGCAGCAGTGATGCGAGCTTCGAGCCGCGGTCGCCGAAGCTGTAGCGGGCCATCACGACGGTCGTCAGACCCGTCCTCGCACCTACGTACCCCATCGCGGCCACGTACGCGCCGAGGACGATCGATCCGGCGAGAATGACGAGCGTCAGATCCCAGAAGGAGAAGGCCGTACCGAGCTCGGCGCCCGCGAGCATCGTCGGTGTGAAGATGGTGAACCCGAGCAGGACGACGGCCAGCGAGAAGAACGACTTGCGAGCGCCGGCCGGAACCGGTGTGAGCGGGTAGTCCGGGTCGATCGACTCGGCTACGTCGGCCTCGTCGGGAGCCGTACCGAGTGCGGGCCGGCGGGTCCGATCGTCGGAGCCGCCGCTCATGCCTCCTCCCCGATGTCCTCGAGCCACAGGTCCGGGCGCTCGTCGAGCATCTTGCGCATCAACTCGATGCAGGCGGGGTCATCAACGACGTCGACGACGACGCCTCGACTGCGCAGCCACTCCTCGGATGCCTCGAACGCGCGGTTCTCGCCCACCACGATTCGTGGAATGTCATACAGCACAGCCGTTCCGGCGCACATGAAGCACGGCGACAGCGTGGTGTACAGCGTCGACTCGCGATAAACGCGGGCAGGCAACCGGCCGGCCCGCTCGATGCAGTCGGTCTCTCCGTGGCGGATCGCGCTGTCCAGCTGGAAGCGTCGATTGCGCCCGACGGCGAGTACTTCTCCCTTGTGTACAAGGGCTGCACCGATCGGTACGCCACCCTCTTCCCAGCCGATCTTCGCTTGTTCGATCGCGAGATCGAGGAACTGCCGGTCTGAGTCGAGCATGGTGGGTCTCCTCGGGTGATGCCCCCGTGTGGCCGTGGTCACACCACACCCGACCATGTGGCGCCGGGGGCGACAAGGGACAACCTGACAGCCATGCGCGATGATCTGGATGACACTTCGTAAGGACTCCCATGCTTCCGACCTTGCGCGACGTACTCGCGATGCCGTCTTTCACCGAGGCCGATGCCGAGGTGCTCACGGGCGACCCGAATGCTCTGGCGGTGCGGTGGGTGCACTCGTCCGAGGTGTACGAGATGGGCGGGCTGCTCTCGGGCGGCGAGGTGCTGCTCACGACCGGGCTCGGCTTACACGGTCGCACTGCCGAGCAGCTGACGTCGTACGTCGACCTGCTCGCCGATGCCGGTTGCGTGGCCGTCGCGCTCGAGATCGGCCGATCCTTCTTCGAGGCGCCGGCCGAGATGGTCGCGGCGGCTGAGCGCAGGGGGATCGCGTTCGTGACCCTCGGCGCGATCGTGCCGTTCGAGCGGATGGTGGAGGACTTCCACAGTCTGCTCCTGCACCGGCGGGGTACGTCGCCGCGCGGCTCCGAGCCCGTCTGGCAGGAGCTCCTTGGCCTCGTCGTCGCCGGCCAGGGCATGACGTCGCTGCTCAATGCGGTCGCGCGCCTGGCCGGGTGCGCCGTCGAGCTGGTCGATCTCGACGGCATGGTTGTCGAACGTAGCCGCGGTCTCGCGGGGGCGACCTCGGGTGAGTCGACTGTCGTGGACGTACGCGGGCCGACCGGAGCGCTCGGCCGGCTCGTCCTGTCCGGTCGGCCGACGGCTCGGCGTACGACCGTCGCCGCGCGCGCCGCTGTTGCAGTCGCCCTCGAACTGGCGCGTCACCCCGACCACGGTCATCGTCCGTCGCTCGCGCAAGCGGTGATCACCGACCTCGCCGGCGGGGTGGTCGTCTCGCACGCAGATGTGCTCGAGCGGATGACCATGGCCGGATGGGTCGGCGGCGGGGATGAGCACGCGATCGTGGCGGCGGTCGACGTCGACCAGCGGACGCCCGTGCGCGAGCTCGTTCCGGTCGTCGAAGCGGCGGTCGTTGAGTCGCTCGGCAGTTGTCTGGTCGGCTCGGTCGGCCACCACGTGATCGTGGTGGCTCGCGGTTGGCGGCAGGCGCTGCCCGCGCGCGTACGATCGGTTTTCGCCGACGCCTACGACTCGATGTGCGCGAACGCGCCCGATGCTGCCCTCCGGGTGCTGGGCATCGCGGCGCCGATCGATGACCTCGCCGACCTGCCCGGCGCCCTCGAGGCGGCGCGCGACGTCGTACAGATCGCTCGGCGGTTCGGCACGCGTACTGGTGTGCTGCTCGCGCGCGATGTCGGCGCACAGCGGTTGTTGGCCTCGCTCGACGCGTCTGTCATGTCGTCATTCGTCGCCGAGCAGCTCGGCGCCTTGATCGCCTTCGACGCGGCGCACTCGGCAGATCTCGTGCGTACGCTCGATGCGTACCTCGCCGGCGGCGGCAGCAAGACGCGTACCGCGCTCGCGCTCGGGATCCGCCGGCAGTCGTTGTACGCGCGGCTGGAGCGCATTGCGAAGCTGCTCGGCGCCGACCTCGACGACCCCGCGCAGACGGTCTCGCTCGGCCTCGCGCTGACGGCCTGGCGGATGCGTACCGGTCTCGACCCGCAGGCCGCGTTCGACCGCCCCACCCCCCGCTGACACGCGAGAAGTTCCGTGCCCAGACGCGAGTTCTACCTATTGGAAGTCGCGTGTCAGCGTGGTGGTTCTCGCGTGTCAGCGTTGGGTGCGCCATTCGGATTCGAGCAGGCCGAGCTGTACCTCGTCATGGAACTCCCCATCGTGGAAGATCGCCTCACGACGGCGACCCTCCTCGACGAACCCGGCCTTCGCGTACGTCGCGAGTGCGCGGTCGTTGAAGGCGTACGTCTGGAGACCGATGCGGTGGAGGCCCATCTCGCTGAACCCGTAGCGCACCATCAAGCGGACGGCCTCGGTGCCGTAGCCCTGGCCCAGGTGCTCCGGCCCGAGCACGATCGCGAACGTGCCCGCACGGTTCTTGGGGTCCGCGCCGAAGATCGTGACATGGCCGAGCAGCGTTCCCTCATCGCGGCGTACGACGCAGAAGCCCGCCTGGCCGGGAACGTCGTTCGCGCTCCAGCGCCGGAACGTGTCGAGCTCGGAACCTTCCGGCCGCGGACGGACATCGTGCTGTTGCAGAACGGAGATCGCGGGCTCGGCCCACCAGGTCTCGAGATGGCGCAGATCCTCCTCGCGCAGGGGACGAAGGCGAACCCGCTCGCCCTCGAGGAGCCTGCGTGCGTACGAGGTTGCGTCGTCGACGGATGTCCAGCCAGTCATGTGCACCATGCTGCCGCATCACCGAGGTGAGTGGTTCCAGAGCTGCTGCCACTCGATGCCGAGCTCGGCCAGCATGTGCCGCAGTGTCGGCAGCGACAGACCGACCACGTTGTGCGGATCGCCTTCCACGCCCTCGATGAACGGCCCGCCGAGCCCGTCGATGGTGAACGACCCTGCAACGTTGAGTGGCTCGCCCGTCGCGACGTACGCGTCGATCAGTGCCTCGTCGAAGTCGCCGAAGTGGACGGTCGTCGCCGCGTCGCGGACGATCTCGCGGCCGTCGCCGATGACACAGTGGCCGGTGTGCAGTACGCCGGACCCGCCGCGCATGCGGCGAAGCCGTGCCCGTGCGTCAGCGGCGTCGCGCGGCTTGCCGTGCACCTCGCCGTCGAGATCGAGCACGGAGTCGCACCCGACGACGATGGCTTCGGGACCGACCCGCGCCGCGACTACCCGAGCCTTGTGCATGGCGAGTACCGACGCCAGCCGGGTCGGGTCGGACTCGGTGGCGGTGGACTCGTCGAAGTCCGATACCACCACCTCGGGCTCGACACCGGCCGAGCGCAGCGTTGCGAGGCGGGCGGGCGACTGGGAGGCGAGTACGAGACGGATCGGCATGCAGTCAGTGTGTCCTACAGCGGTAGCCCGTCATCGAGCAGAGCGAGCGCGTCGTCGAGCCGGTCGAGCATCGCCTTGGTCAGCATTGCTGGTGGCTGGTCAATGTCGGCATCCGCGCCGCCGTACACCGCGGCGAGAACGGCGCCGAGTACCGAACCAGTGAACACCTGTACGTGAAGGTCGTCGCGATCGTGACCGGTCCGTTCGGCGACGGCGTCCGATAGGAGCGCCATCGTGTCGACGAGGCGTTCCAGAAGTCGAGCACGAAGCTCGGGCACGGTGAAGATCAGTTGGTGGCGCATCGACTCCAGCTCGGACTCATCGGCCGGGAGCTGGCCGTTGACATCTCGAATCGCGGCACGTACCGCCTCTATCGGGGTCAGTTCGGCGGGCTGGTCGAGGAAGGACGCCATCAGTAGGGGATCGATCCGGTCGTAAAGCACCGGGTCTTCCTTGGTGGGGAAGTAGCGGAAGTAGGTGCTCGGTGAGACCTCTGCCGCGTCGGCGACCTGCTCGACGGTCGTCTCGGCGTACCCCTGCTCGGTGAAGAGGCGCAGCGCCGCACGCTGGATGGCATCGCGCGTACGCGCCTTCTTGCGTTCGCGAAGTCCGAGGTGGCGGTCGGCCTGCGGTGACGTCATGCGTCAATTGTCGCCTGCTTCGGTTCGTCGTGGTCGTCGGCGTGTGCGGGCAGCAGTGTCACGGTGAGCACAGCGCCGACCACTCCGACGGCAACGCAGATCCACAACATGCTTGTCATCCCGTCGACGAACGCGCCGCGGACTGATTCGAGCAGCGCCTCCGAGCCGGATGCCTCAGCGACGCGTACGCCGGCCTCGGCAGAGTCTTTGGTCGCCTGCGCGGCGGTCGATGGCAGCCCGGCGACGTCTACGTTCGATCGGTACGCGGCGTTGAGCACGGAACCGAGGATGGCGACGCCGAAGGTCCCGGCCACCTGGCGCATCGCCTGAGTGATGGCCGAACCGACGCCGCTCTTGTGCTCTTCGAGGGCACCGAGCGCGATGTCCATGGAGGGCGCCATCGATGCGCCGAAGCCGATACCGAGCGTCGTGAGCCACACCGCGGTGAAGCCGAACCCGCTGTCGACCTGGGTCGCGGTTCCAGCGGCCAGCGCTACGGCAGTGATACCGAAGCCGGACCCGACCACCACCTTGGCACCGAGGCTCGGCCGCAGCCGGTCGGCGAGCTGAACGCCGACGAGCAGCCCGCCGATCATCGGCAACAGGCGCAACCCGGTCTCCATCGCCGTCGTGTCGTCGACCGCCGAGAAATACTGCGGGAGCACGAACATCGCGCCCATCATCGTGAAGGTCGCCAGTGTCGCGAGCGCGGAGCCCCACAGGAAGCCGCGGGAGCGGAACAGGCTGAGCTCGATGAGTGGGTTCGCCGCGCGGAGCTGCCACCAGGCGAAGACCGCCAGCCCGAGTAGACCGGCAGCTACCCAGGCCAGCGCACTCGCCGAGGTCCAGCCCTGCTCGCCGATCTCGACCAGTCCGTACGTGAGCGCGACGAGTCCGACGCTGGACAACACGACGCCGATCGGGTCGAGCCGCTTGGTGGGATCACCCGGAATCTTCGGCAGCCAGATCGCCAACGCCACAAGGCCGATCAGGACCAGCGGAACGTTGATCAGGAAGATCGAGCCCCACCAGAAGTGCTCTAGAAGCCAACCGCCGACCACCGGTCCGAGCGGGATTCCGAGTGACAGGGCCGTCGCCCAGACGGCGATTGCGCGCGAGCGCTCGCGACCGCTGAACATCCGGGTGAGCATCGACGACGACAGCGGAACCATGAGCGCGGCGCCGATCCCGAGGAACGCGCGGCCGGCGATCAGCTGGGCAGCGTTGTCGGCGTACGCGCAGACGATCGACGCCACGCCGAACACGGCCAGCCCGGCGAGGAGCCACTGACGAGGGCCGAGTTTGTCGCCGATGAGGCCGGCCGGAATGAGCGCCGCCGCGAGTACGAGCGTGTACGCGTTGGAGAACCACTGCAGCTGGGTGGTCGACGCGTCGAGGTCCACTGCGAGCGTGGGAAGCGCGACGTTCATGACGGTGAGGTCGAGGCCGAACGTCAGCAGTGCGACCGCGAGCGCACCCAGTGCCCACCAGCGTCGCGGATACGGATTCTGCATGTTACCCCCTTTAGAGACTTGCTATGAAATGAGAGTAACTGTCAGAATATTGCGACGCAAGCCGCCGAGGTACGGAGTCCGGCCAGTGGACGAGGGGCTATTGGCCGGACGCCGTACCTCGGCGGTAAGTGTCTCCGTGTGGGGTCAGCGGGGGAACGCCGAGCGACGCCAGCCGTTCGGGCCAGGCGTCAGCACCGGGCGTACGGCATAGGCGGGATCGCCCCAGCGTGAGCGCACCTTCGGTGCGGAGTCGGGTTCGCCTGCCCCGGTCGTACGCGACGCGACCACGGCGACCAGCGCGGCCAGCTCCTCGGCCGACGGATCGCCCTTCACGACCCGCAGCACCGGCGCAGCGGCGTCGGATTGTTCGCTCGCGTGCTCACTCACAGCGTTGGATTGTTCGCTCGGGTGCTCGCTCACAGCGTTGGATTGTTCGCTCGGGTGCTCGCTCACAGCGTTGGATTGTTCGCTCGGGTGCTCACTCGTTCCTCGCTCCGCTCCCTCGCTCACAGTCGCTCCGCTCCCTCGCTCACAGTGGGATGTTCCCGTGCTTCTTCGGCGGCAGCGTCTCCCGTTTCGTACGCAGCAGTCGCAGCGCGCGGACGATCTCGACCCGCGTCTCATGCGGTGCGATCACCGCGTCGACATAGCCGCGCTCCGCGGCGATGTACGGGTTGGCGAGAGTGTCTTCGTACTCCTCGATCAGCTCGGCACGTCGAGCATCCGGATCGCTCGCCTCGCCGAGCTCGTTGCGGTACAGGATGTTCACCGCGCCCTGCGCACCCATCACGGCGATCTGCGCGGTCGGCCACGCGAGGTTCATATCGGCGCCGAGATGCTTGGAGCCCATCACGTCGTACGCACCGCCGTACGCCTTGCGGGTGATCACCGTGATCAGCGGAACCGTCGCCTCGGCGTACGCATAGATCAGCTTCGCGCCGCGCCGGATGATGCCGTTCCACTCCTGGTCGGTGCCGGGAAGGAAACCCGGTACGTCGACGAACGTCAGCACCGGGATGTTGAAAGCGTCGCAGGTGCGTACGAACCGTGCCGCCTTCTCCGAGGCGTCGATGTCGAGCGTGCCCGCGAGCTGCATCGGTTGATTCGCGACGACGCCGACGCTGCGGCCCTCGACCCGGCCGAACCCGATCACCAGGTTGGGCGCGAACAACGGCTGCACCTCGAGGAACTCGCCGTCGTCGACGACAGCCTCGATCGCGGTGTGGATGTCGTACGGCTGGTTCGGCGAGTCCGGTACGAGGGTGTCCAGGGTCCGGTCGTCGTCGGTGAACGTGAGCTCCGGGACGTCGTCGTACGCGGGCGCATCCTCGAGGTTGTTCTGCGGGAGGAAGCTCAGCAGCGCCTTGACGTACTCGATCGCATCTTCCTCGTCGGAGCCCATGTAGTGGGCGTTGCCGCTCTTGGTGTTGTGCGTACGCGCGCCGCCGAGCTCCTCCATCGTGACGTCTTCGCCCGTGACGGTCTTGATCACGTCCGGGCCGGTGATGAACATGTTGGACGTCTTGTCGACCATCACGGTGAAGTCGGTGACCGCAGGCGAGTACACATGGCCGCCCGCGCAGGCTCCCATGATCAGCGAGATCTGCGGGATCACCCCGGAGGCATGCACGTTACGGCGGAAGATCTCGCCGTACAGGCCGAGCGATACGACGCCCTCCTGGATACGGGCGCCCGCGCCCTCGTTGATGCCGACGATCGGGCAGCCGGTCTTCATGGCGAGGTCCATCACCTTGGTGATCTTCTCGCCGTACACCTCGCCGAGGCTGCCGCCGAAGACGGTGAAGTCCTGTGCGAACACGCAGACCTGACGGCCGTCGACGGTGCCGTAGCCGGTGACGACACCGTCGCCGTACGGGCGCCTATCGGCCAGCCCGAACGCCGTGCTCCGGTGCCGGGCCAGCTCGTCGATCTCGACGAACGACCCGTCGTCGAGCAGCAGCTCGACGCGTTCGCGCGCCGTCAGCTTGCCGCGAGAGTGCTGCTTCTCGATCGCTCGCTGAGAACCAGCGTGTACGGCTTCGTCGAGCCGGCGGTCGAGGTCGGTGAGCTTCCCGGCGGTCGTACGGACATCCACCGAGTCGGGTGGCGCCTCGAACTGGTCGGCCGGTGACTGCTGCGCGATGGGTTCGGTCACGACCCACAGGTTAACGGCGATCGAAGGATTCGCACCCATGTGGGAGGCTCATCACATGGGTGCGAGGAGCTACGACGATCTGGACCGTCCGCCGCTCGACGCGAATACGCTCACCCCTCGGCTGGTACGACCGGGCACCTGGTGGCGCTCGATCACTGTGCTTGCGAGCACCGAGAGCACGAATGCCGACCTCGCTGCGCGTGCCCGCCAGGATGCGCCGGAGGGCACCGCGATCGTGGCCGACCATCAAGACGCCGGCCGCGGTCGGCTGGGCCGGGCTTGGGCGTTTCCGGAGCGTTCGGGAATCGCGCTCTCGATGTTGGTACGCCCCGACACCGTCCCCGCGGAGCGCTGGCCGTGGCTGCCGTTGCTCAGCGGGATCGCCGTACATGAGGCGGTGAGCGAGGCAACGGGGGTCGCCACCGAGCTCAAATGGCCCAACGACGTACTCGTCGACGGGCGGAAGCTGGCCGGCATCCTGGTCGAGCGGGTAGAGACGCCGACGGGCCCGGCCGCGATTGTCGGTGTCGGTCTGAATGTCTCACTGTCCGCGGCCGAACTCCCCGTCGACACGGCCACGTCGCTTGCGATCGAGGGGGCGACGACCACCGACCGTTCGGTGCTCGTACGGGCGCTGATGCGGGCGTTCGAGCCGGTTTATCGAGCGTGGGCGGCCGCCGAAGGCGATTCCTCCGAGGGCATGCTCGACTCGTACGTACGTCGCTGCGCGACCGTCGGGCAGGAGGTCGACGTGCAGCTGCCCGACGGCTCCAGGCTGTCCGGCGCCGCGGAGGCCGTCGACTCGGCGGGCAGGCTGATCGTGGCCGACGCCCGCGGAGAGCGGCATGCGCTGAACGCCGGCGACGTCGTGCACGTACGCCCGCAACCCTGACCGGCGGGGGCGGGATTCGGGCCTGGCCTGCGCACGTGGCGCAGCGGAACGTGAAAAGATCGGGCCGTCGGATGCGTACCGGGACGTGGAGGCTGGAGCAATGGCGCTGTCGAAGAAGCTGATGGTCGAAGGTGAGCACGAGGTGCTGACCTTGCGTACGCACGTCAAGTCGATGATCGTCTCGATCGTGCTGTTCATCGTGCTCGCGGCAGTTGGCGGCTTCCTGGTGGCGATCGTTCCCGACGGCGACTCGCAGCAGTGGGTGCGCATCGCGGTCGGCGCGATCGTGCTGATCCTGATCATCTGGTGGTGCGTGATCCCGTTCGTACGCTGGTTCACCTCGACGTACCACATCACCAACCGCCGGCTCGTCTATCAGCACGGCTTCATCGCCCGCAAGGGTCGTGACGTACCGCTGACCCGGATCAACCACGTGACGTTCGACCGCGGTGTCGTGGATCGCATCTTCCGATGCGGCACACTGACCGTGTACGACGCCAGCGAGCAGGCAGGCATGACGTTGAAGGACGTACCCCGGGTAGAAGACGTGCACCGCACGTTGAACGAGCTCGTGTTCTCCGCCCATGAGGGTCACCACGACGAGGACAACCGGCCAGGGGGATCGGATGACCGACCCGCCGGCTGACGACTCGGCCAACCCGTCGAAGGATGACATCGAGGCATCGATCCTCGGCGGAGAGCCGCATCTGACCAGTCTCGACATCGCATCGCGCGCGGACGTCGACGTCAACGAAGCACGCCGGTTGTGGCGCGCGCTCGGGTTCCCGTACGTCGACGACAACAATGCGGCGTTCGTCGACGCAGACCTCACAGCCGTACGTCTGGTCAAGGGCGCCGTCGACAGCGGACTCGTCAACCTCGACACGGTCGTGCGACTCACCAGGGCGCTCGGCAGCACGATGTCACGGCTGGCGGACTGGCAGGTGTCGACGCTGCTCGACGAGCTCGGCGAGCAGCCGTACGGCGCACAGCTGTCGGAGAAGAGCGTTCGCGCGGCCGTCGACATCGCCGACCAGGTCGGGCCGGCGTTCGAGCAGCTGCTCGTGTACGCCTGGCGGCGACATCTTGCCGCGGCCGTCGTACGCGCGGAGTCGCCCGGGTCCGACGACGATGAGACGAGGGCGCTCGCGACGATCGGCTTCGCCGACCTGGTCAGCTTCACCCAGCTGTCGAACGGCCTCGACGACAAGAGTCTCGCCGGTCTCGTCGAACGCTTCGAAAGCGACTGCACCGACATCGTGACCGCGGGCGGCGGCCGTGCGGTCAAGACGCTCGGAGATGCCGTGCTCTTCATGGTCGACGAGGCACCCACCGCCGTCGAGATCGCGCTGCAGCTCGTCGAGCAGATCGGCCGCAGCAAGGACATGCCCGATCTGCGGGTCGGTCTTGCGACGGGTTCGGTGATCACCAGGCTCGGCGACGTCTTCGGGCCGCCGGTCAACCTCGCCTCGCGTCTCACGACGGTCGCCCGACGCAATCGGGTCATCGTCGACCATGCGACTGCGGGCCCGCTCGGCGACGACTACGAGACTCGGGTGCTCCCGGCGCGTCCGATGCACGGGTTCGGCAACGTCGAGCCGGTCACCGTACGCCGTCGGTGGTCGTACCGCGGGGGCTGAGCGCCTCAGGCGACCGGCTCGGGCTCCTTGGCGAACACATGGGTGCGGTAGGCCCAGAACCGGAAGGCCGTGCCCAGGACGAGACCGAAGCCGTTGGCGGCGATGTTGTCGGCCATCGGCGAGGTGAACCCGAGCAGGTAGTGCGATGCGCCGAGGCAGGCAACGGAGATGCCCATACCGACGAGGTTGAAGAACACGAACAGCGCGACCTCGCGGTGCTGGTTGTCGATCGAGCGGCCGCGCCAGGTCCAGTGCCGGTTGCCGAGGTAGGTCACCACCATGGCGACGGCGACCGAGATGATCTTGGCCGTGAGCGGTTTGTGCTCGAGTAGGCCGGGATCGCCGGCGTACCGCAGCAGGTTGAACACGCCGATATCGGTGATGAAGCCGGCCAGGCCGACGAGGCCGAAGACGACGATCTCGGAGCGGAGCCCGGTCGGCTTCGGCGGAGCAATGGTGGAGGTCCCCGACACGTCATCGACCCTACCGGACACGCCACGCCCGCTGGGCGTGACGTACGAGTGCGAAACGCCCGCGTGTCCCCGCTCGTACGTCGGGCTCACGGGGTGAGCTCGGTCGTCTAGGGTGGCGGCGATGAGCGAACTCAGCAGCCCGATCGACGCGCCGACCCTTGCAGTCATCGGCGGCGGCCAGCTCGCCCGGATGATGGAGCAGGCCGCGGTGGGTCTCGGTGTGCCGATCCGGCTGCTCGCCGAGGGGCCCGAAGTGAGCGCCGCCCAAGTCGCCCGGGATCCGTACGTCGGCGACTACCGCGACCTGGAGACGCTTCGCGAGGTCGTCGCCGGCTGTGCCGTGGTGACCTTCGACCACGAGCACGTACCCCCCGACCATCTGCGCACACTCGACGCCGAGGGCCACGCGTGCCGGCCCGGCCCGCATGCCTTGCTGTACGCACAGGACAAGTACGAGATGCGCGCTCGTCTGTCCGAGCTCGATGCGCCGTGTCCGAGGTGGGCACTCGTCGACGATGTCGCGGCGGTGGAGAAGTTCGCGGCCGCCCGCGACGGGTTCCCGGTCGTACTGAAGACGACGCGCGGTGGGTACGACGGCAAGGGCGTCTGGGTCGTTGACCGCCCGGACGACGCCGTCGAGGCATTCGCGTCCGGAGCGCGGATCCTCGCCGAGGAGCGGGTCGACTTCAGACGCGAGCTGTCTGCGTTGGTCGCGCGTTCGCCTTCGGGGCAGATCGCCGCGTACCCGATCGTCGAGTCACGTCAACGCGACGGAATCTGCCACGAGGTCATCGCGCCCGCACCCGAGATCGACCACGATCTGGCCGTCGACGCGCAGCAGCTGGCGATCCGGATCGCCAGCGAACTCGACGTCGTCGGCATCCTGGCGGTCGAGCTGTTCGAGACGGCCGACGGCGAGGTGCTCGTCAACGAGCTCGCGATGCGTCCGCACAACACGGGGCACTGGAGCATCGACGGTGCGATCACCAGCCAGTTCGAGAACCACCTGCGGGCGGTGCTCGACCTGCCGCTCGGCGACCCGGCTCCGCGCGCGCCATGGACGGTCATGGTCAACGTGCTCGGCGGCGCGGTCGGCCGGTTGTACGACGGCTATCCCCATGTGCTGGCGCGTGACCCGCGGGTGCGCGTACATCTGTACGGCAAGTCCGTACGCCCCGGCCGCAAGGTCGGCCATGTGACGACGTACGGCGATGATCTCGACGAGGTGCTCGCCAGGGCGAGGCATGCGGCCGGTTGGTTCGCGGGAGAGGTGGACGACGAATGAACGCTCGGCAGGCAACAGGCCCGCTGGCCATGACGTTCGGGCGCGAAACGCCGGCGTGTCGCCGCGCGTACGCCCCGCTCACGGGGGTGGTGGGTCTATGAGCACGCGCGTCGGAATCGTGATGGGGTCGGACTCCGACTGGCCGACGATGAACGCAGCCGCCGATGCCCTGGCGGACTTCGAGGTCGCGTATGAGGCGGACGTCGTGTCGGCACATCGCATGCCCGACGAGATGCTCGCGTACGGCCGGGATGCGCACACCCGGGGCATCGAGGTCATCATCGCGGGTGCGGGAGGGGCAGCTCACCTGCCCGGCATGTTGGCCGCGGTCACCCCGTTGCCGGTGATCGGCGTGCCGGTCGCACTGAAGTACCTCGACGGTATGGACTCCCTGCTGTCGATCGTGCAGATGCCGGCCGGCGTACCGGTTGCGACCGTTGCGATCGGTAACGCGCGCAACGCCGGGCTGCTCGCCGTGCGTATTCTGGCCGCCGGCGATCCGGACTTGCGTGAGCGCATGATGGCGTTCCAGGCAGACCTCGCCGACGCCGCACGGGCAAAAGGTGCAAAGGTGCGCTCGAATAACCCCGAGTAGTCGGTTAGTAACGCTCCGAACAATTCTCGCTCTCGGTGACCTCTCGAACTAATTTGCGGAGAGTTATCAGTCCATTACTCTCCGGGATTAGTTCGCATCCAGTGAACATGTTGAAACAAAAATCGGTCAGTTTAGGTGCCCGATTTGATCCCGGGTCGACTTTCGACATTTTGCTCCGAAAGCTGGTTGCGCCGGGCGACGATGCTCCCGTCGTCACCCAGCATCGGAGGCTGTCCCGTGAGCTACACCCCCTCCAGCGACCGTACGTCAGGTCGCTTTCTCTATGCCCTCATCGCGTTCGTACTGACCATCGGACTGACGGCGCTCGCGCCCGCACCGGCGAGTGGGTCGGTCGCTGCGGCAAGTTCCGCGTCACCGGCGGCGTCGAACACGAAATCCGTCGCGAAGTGTGCGAAGAAGAACGCATATCTCGCCCAGTACTACCGCGGTCGGAAACCGAAGGGAAAACCGGTCGCAGCGCGCTGTGAGAAGCGAGTGAATGCGACGTACGCGAAGGGCAAGCGACCGAAGGGTGTCAACGTCGGGCCGAACAACTTCGCGGTGAAGTGGACGACGATCGAGTCGGGTAAAGCGCGCAGGCTCGACTTCAGAGCCGTCGCCGACAACTGGGTGACCATCCGGGTCGACGGCAAGAAGGTCGTCGGCACGCATAAGGCCGGCAAGTACATCAGCAAGGTGCGCTCGCTGCGCAAGGGCAAGCACACGGTGCAGTTCCGCTACACGAAGAAGGCGGGTGCCGGATACATCAAGGGCGAGTACGTCAAGGCGCCCGACCGGACGACGCCGCGCCGGCCGAGGGCGCTCGAGGCGAAGGCCGGCGATGCATCGGTCGCGCTGAGGTGGAAGGGCAGCAACGAGGTAGACCTTCGCGGGTACCGAGTCTTCCGCAACGGCAAGTCATTGGGCGAGGTCGGATCGACCTCGTTCACAGACACGGGATTGAAGAACGCGAAGCGTTATCGCTACGTCGTACGCTCGGTCGACTACCGCGGCAACACCTCGGCGCCGAGCAACACGGCCGGCGCGACGCCGAAGGACCGGACCGCCCCGGCCCGGCCGACACTGCTCGAGCCCAAGGCCGGCGACGGCGAGGTCGACTTGGAGTGGAAGCCCAATACGGAGTCCGACCTGGACCAATACCTCGTCTACCGCGATGGCGACAAGGTCGTCGATGTGTCGGCCGACAGCACCACCCACACTGACACCGGGCTCGTGAACGGGCAGACGTACGCGTACCAGATCGCCGCCGTCGACAAGGCCGGGAACAAGTCGGCGAGGTCGGCGACGAAGTCGGCCACACCGCAGGAACCGGCTGCGCCGCCGGCTCCGACCGGATTTACGGTCACCGAGCAGGGCGACTCGCTGGTGCTCGACTGGGACGACGTGACGGGCGACGGCATCGTCTACGACGTGTATCGCTCGCAGCAGCAGCCCGTCGACCTCACCGAGACCTACCGGAGCGGCTTGAGCGAGTCGACGTACACCGACACCGAAACCGTGAACGGCACGACCTACTTCTACCGGGTGGTCGCGGTCGACCGACGTGACAAGCGCTCCGAACCGTCGGAGGTGCGAAGCGGCATCGCTGGCGACCAGGAGTCGCCGGTCGCTCCCACCGACCTCGCGGCGAGCGGAGGCGACGAACGCATCGACCTCAGTTGGAGCGCGAGCGCATCCGACGACGTCAATGGCTACCGGATCTATCGCTCCACGAGCGCCGATGTCGTCATCGCCCCGGTCAACCTGGTCACCGGTGTCGGCAACGTCACCGAGTTCGCCGACGACTCGGTGGAGAACGACACGACGTACTACTACGCCGTGATTGCCATCGATCGGGCCGGCAACGCCTCGCCGTCCAGCACAGTCGCGTCCGCGACGCCGACCGACCTGGCCTCTCCGGATACGCCGACTGCTCTGACGGCGACGGGCGCCGACGGCCTCGTCGAGCTCGCTTGGGAGGCACCCGCGGACGCTGACGTCGCCGGTTACCGGGTGTACCGGGGCGAGACCGCGGACGTAGCCAGCGGGCCGTCGGCGACTCCGATCTCAGGTGACGCTCTCGTGCCGACACCTGCGTACACCGATACCGAGGTCGAGAACGACAGCACGTACTACTACGTCGTGGTTGCGGTCGACGGCCACGGCAATGCGTCGGATCCGTCGGAGGCCGCGAACGCCACTCCGACGGACCTGACGCCGCCGGCAGCACCCGTCGGTCTCACGGCGACACCTGCCGACGGTGAGGTCGCACTCGACTGGGACGACAGCGGCGATGCCGACCTCGACCACTTCGCGGTGTACCGCGCGACCGACGTCAACGACGTACTCGAAGGCGACCCGATCGCAGAGTCGGACACCTCGGATTACGCAGACTCCGATGTCGAGAACGGCACGACGTACTACTACGCCGTGGTGGCTGTCGACGCACACGGCAACGCGTCATCGGCCTCGGAAACGGTCGAGGCAACGCCCGTCGACGAGAGCGCGCCGGATGCCCCGAGCGGTCTCTCGGCGACAGCCTCGACCAGTGCGATCGACCTGGCGTGGGACGGGAACGACGAGTCGGACCTCGCCGGCTACAACGTGTTCCGCGCGCAGGTTCCGGAGGTGCCGACGGACGGTGACCCGCTCAACGGCGAGCTGCTCACCGACGCACAGTTCAGCGACGACACCGCAGCACCGGGCACGCAGTACTTCTACGTCGTGGTGGCCGTCGATGACGACGACAACGCGTCGGCTGCGTCCGATACGGCGAGCGCGACGATCGAGGCTCCCGAGCCGGTGCACGAGAAGTACAGCTTCACCACCACAGCGGACGCGCAGGTGCCGGACGGTTACACGAAGAACGACGGGTCGGCGTGGACGGATGCCGCCGGACTCGGCTGGGTCACGCAGGCGAGCCTCGCAGACGACGAGCATGAGCCGCTCGACCTGACGAAGAACACCCGCGTACGCAACGCGCGGGCCGGCGTGAGCGAGTTGCAACGACGCCTGATCCACCTGCAGTACGGGGATGTCGCGGAGCCCGACTCCACCACCACGCAGACCGCAGGTGCGTTCGAGCGATCCGTTCCGGACGGCTGGTACAAGGCGACAGTGTCCGTCGGCGACCAGCCGGGTGGTCCGGGGTACGACAGTCAGCACACGATCAACGTCGAGGGCGAGACCGCGATCGACGGGTTCCAGGGGAGTGCGGCCAAGGAGTTCGCGACGGGCACGGTGACCGTAGAGGTGACCGACGGCCGGCTGACCGTCGACGCGATCGGCGGTACGAACACCAAGCTGAACTACCTCGAGCTCGACGCCACCGATGAGCCCGACCCACAGGCGCCGGATGTGCACGAGAAGTTCAGCTTCACCACGACAGCGGACGCGCAGGTGCCGGACGGTTACACGAAGAACGACGGGTCGGCGTGGACGGATGCCGCCGGGGTCGGCTGGGTGGAGGAGACCAGTCTCGACGATGCGGAGCACACGCCGCTCGACCTGACCAAGAACACTCGCGTACGTGATCCGCGGGCGGGTGTGAGTGAATTGCAGCGACGGGTGATCCACCTGCACTACGGCGACATCGTGCCTCCGGGTACGAACGGCACCGCGACGCCGGGAGCCTTCGAGGTGGAACTGCCAGATGGCTGGTACTCGGTCAAGGCCAGCGTCGGAGACGAGCCGGGTGGTGCCAAGACCGGCTGCCCAGCACCGTGTTACGACAGCGTGCATCGGGTCAACGTCGAGGGTCAGACCGCGATCGGCGACTTCCAGGCGACCGCGGACCATGAGTACGAGACCGGTACGGCGACGGTCCAGGTCACCGACGGGCGGCTCACCGTCGACTCGATCGGCGGCAACAACACCAAGCTGAACTACCTCGAGATCGACAGCACCGATGAGCCGGCCGAAGCCGACTTCCACCAGAAGGTCAGGTTCGCCGACGAGGCGAGTGCCCCGCCCGCCGGATACCTGAAGGACTTCGGGCAGGCGTACGGCGAGCGTACGGGAGCGGACCAGGGCGAGGGTCTTTCGTACGGCTGGCTCGGGCTCGACTCGGATGATCCGGTCAGCCTGGTCGGCAACGGACGCAACAGGCTTACGGAGGCGAATCCGCCGAGCGGGGTTCCGGAGCTGCGTGCCGGGTTCATGCACATGCAGTTGCCGGAGAACGCCGCAAGCGGTGTCGACATCCCTGGTTACTGGGAGATGGCGGTGCCCGACGGCACCTACGACGTCGAAGTCTCGGTCGGCGATCCCGGTACCGCGATCGACAGCGAGCACTGGCTCAACCTCGAAGGACAGAACGCGATTGCGGCATTTGTACCGACCGGCGGTGCCGGATCGGCGACGCATCACACGACCGCGCAGCGTACGGTCACCGTCTCCGACGGCGAGCTGACCGTCTCGCCGCAGGGCGGTACGAACACGAAGATCAACTGGGTGACGATCGACAGCGTTGCGGGTTCGACCGATCGTCCGTCGGTTCGTGCGACGACGCCGAAGAACCTCGCGACCGATGTCGACCCGAAGTCGACGAGTGTGGTGAGCGATCTCGATCTCGTCGACAGCGGGGTGGACCCGAGTTCGCTCGACGGCGGATCAGTCCTGCTCACGAAGGTGTCCGATGGTACGGCGGTGGACGGCACTGCGGTCACCAGCGGCGGTGCTGACACGGTCAGCTTCGCGCCGAGTGATGCTCTCGAGTCGAACACGCTCTACCGCTTCGACGTCACCGACGGGGTCGAGGACGTCGACGGCATCGCCTTCCTTCCCTACTCGATGGTCTTCGAGACCGGCGAGGTGCAAGGCGGTGGCGGCCCGATCGCCTTCGACAAGTCGGACTCGGGCGCACCGACGGGCGGGCAGTACACGTCTGTTGTCAAGGGGCCGGACGGCAAGCTCTACGCCGGCTCGATCACCGGTGAGATCTACCGCTTCAACATCGAGTCCGACGGCACGCTGTCGAACCGGCAGACGATCAACACGGTCAAGAGCTTCTCGAACAGCGCGGCGAGCGGCGATACGTACCGCAAGGGCTTCCGCACGGTGATCGGCCTCGCGTTCGATCCGGCGTCGACGGCGCAGAACCCGATCCTCTGGATCAGCGACAATGCGCCATACCTGGGTACGAGCGACGTACCCGACTCGTCCGGGCGGATTGCCAAGCTCACCGGGCCGAATCTGGAGACGTACACGGCGATGGTCGAGCACCTGCCGCGATCGGTCAAGGACCACGAGACGAACTCGCTCGCATTCGGTCCCGACGGCGCGCTGTACTTCAACCAGGGCGCGAACAACGCGATGGGCGCGCCGGACGGTGCATGGGCGAACCGCGCGGAGCGGTTGCTGTCCGCGGCGGTGCTGCGGCTCGACCCGGCCAAGCTGCCGTCCGTCCTGCCACTCGACGCCGGCACGGGAAACGCCGGTGACTACGACCCGTTCGCCGCGAACGCGCCGCTGACTGTCTACGGGCACGGTGTGCGCAACGCGTACGACCTGGTGTGGCACAGCAACGGCCATCTGTACGTACCGACCAACGGGTCTGCGGCCGGCGGCAACGTACCTGCCGTACCGGACGACCTGCCAGCCGTTTGCGCGCAGCGTCCGGACGGCGGCTACACGGGCCCCAAGGTCGCGGGCGTCGACAACAACCCGGCCGAGACCGACTACGTGTTCGACGTCAAGAAGGGGCAGTACTACGGGCACCCGAACCCGTCGCGCTGCGAGTACGTACTGAACAACGGCAACCCGACATCGGGCACGGATCCGTTCGAGAACAGCAAGTATCCGGTCGGTACGCAGGCCGATCCGAACTACGCGCTGTCCGACGTGTACGACGCCGGCTCGCATGCGAGTGCGAACGGAGTCATCGAATACCAGGGTGGAGCGTTCGGTGGAGCGCTGGACGGCAAGCTGCTCTACATCCGCTACAGCAGCGGCCAGGACATCGCCACCTTCGATGTCGCTGCGAACGGCAAGCTGTCGAACCGGACGTTCGGACGCACCGGCTTCACCGGATTCAACCAGCCGCTCGACCTCACCGAGGACGTCGCGACCGGCAACATCTACGTCACCGAGCTCAGCGGCAACAGCAGGATCGTGCTGCTGAAGCCACAGGGCGGTGGCGGCGGGCCGGTTCCGAAGGCGACCGATCGGCTCATCTTCAGCGGGCCGACCGGCTCGACGAGTGACCCGCGCGACGCCGTCGTCGAGAACGACGGTTCGGAGGACCTGGTCGTCACGGGTGCTTCATTGGGCGGGGACAACGCAAACCAGTTCGCGCTGGGTTCGTCGAGCTTCCCGCAGACGGTGGAGCCTGGGGAGTCGTTGGACCTCCCGGTCACGTTCAAACCGACGAGTGTCGGCGTCAAGTCGGCGAACCTCGTACTCGCGACGAACTCTGGTCCGAAGACCGTACGACTGCGTGGCCTTGCTGCGGCGGGTCTCGGTGGCTCAGGTGAGCCGTCGCTGCAGCGGATCATGGACACGCTCGAGATCCCGATCGACGTTGGTGACCCCGACCCGACCAATGCTTCGATGCCAAGTACACAAGGCATGATCGGCGACGAGGTCCCGGCGCAGCTGTTCAAGAAGGCGGCGTTCGATTCGCCGATCAGTGTCACGCCGATCGCCGCGTACGGGCCGCAGAACAACGACCCTGCGATCCGAGTCGGCTGGCATGAGGCGGGGAGTGCGAACGGGCTGCACGAGCAGTTCGAGGTGTCGGCCGATGATGCGCAGGGGTTGATGATCGACCCGGACGGTGAGACGACGAACATCGATCCCGGTGAGGATGCGGTCTTCGGGTTCTACTCCGAGTGGCCGTATTTCGGCGGACGTAAGGCGTACACCGAGGATGCCCTCAACACTTGGGATTCCGGCCTGCCACACCACGTTCGCGTGTATCCGTACAAGAACTCCGACGGTACGACCGAGCCCGACACGTACGTCGTAGCGACCGAGGAGGTGCCGGGCTCGCCGTTCGACAGCCAGGACATCGTGCTGATCGTCGGCAACGTCGAGCCGTACGTACCGGAGGCGGGCGATGCCGTACTCGAGACCGAAAACCTCGACGGTGTGCCATACGACGACCGGCTCGCGTTCAGCCGGATCCAGAACCGGGCCGACGGCAACCAGAAGACGCATGATGTCTCGACGGTGCGGATCTCCAACACCGGTTCGGAGTCCATGCAGGTGACGGATCTGAACATCGTCGGCAACTTCGAGATCACCAATGCACCGGGAGCTCCGTTCGACGTACCCGCCGGCGACCACGAGGACGTCGAGGTTAAGTTCACCGCAACCGGCGGTGACGTCAACACGGGCTCGCTGAACATCGTGTCGAACGCCGGTACGAACGGCAACGAGTTCGTTGCACTCGCCGGCTTCTGGCAGAGCCAGAGTGAGGGCGGGCAGGAGCCGAGCGTTGCCGAGATGATGCGGGTGTTCGGGTACGGGACCAACGTCCCGAGCAACTTGAACGGCGATGGTCTGGTCGAGGCCGTCGGCGACGAGGTGCTCTCGCCCTACTGGCGAGTGGCGGACGACAGCTCGGACGTGACCGTGCGCCAGCTGTCCGCGTTCCACACCTACCCGGGCGGCGCGACCGTGAAGTGGTTCGAGAAGGACGGCGGCGGCACGCACAACCTCACCGGGCATGACACCGCGTACGCCCAGTCGATCCTGCCGCCTCGCAACGGTGGTGGCCCTGTGCCGGCGTCGTTCGACACCTCGGAGGTGTTCGGGTTCGCGGTGGACGGCGAGTCGAGCGATCCCACGAAGAACAACCAGGCGGCCGACCAGGCGAACGGGTGCCCGGGTCCGTGCGGACACCACGTGCGGTTCTTCCCGGTCAAGGACCGCTCCGGTGACGTCGTCGCCAACTCGTACCTGATGGTGATGGACTACTCGGGTATCAACTACGACTACAACGACAACGTCTACTTGATCGAGAACATCACGCCCGAACTGCTGATCAAGCCGAAGGGGGTGTCCGCCCTGGCCGAGGACGGCAAGGTCACGCTGACCTGGTCGCCGACCGGTCAGGAGGGTGTGAGCTACCGTGTCTGGCGCAGCACCACGCCGGACGTACCGGCCGATGGCGCGCATCTCGTCAGTGGCGCCGATGCGTTGACGGAGCAGGAGTTCGTCGACGAGGACGTCGCGAACGGTACGACGTACTACTACGTGGTCCGCGCGGTGATCCCCGGGGAGTCGAACTCCGCGTCGACACCGGTGGTCTCGGCGACACCCAATCCAGTGGACGACTTCGCGGCGAAGGTGAACTTTCAGAACCAGTCTGCCCCGTTGCCCGCGGGTTACCTGAAGGACTTCGGACAGGCGTACGGGCCGCGTACCGGCGCCGACCAGGGCGAGGGCAGATCGTACGGCTGGCTCGGTGAGGTGAACGGCCAGCCTGTCGACCTGTCCGTCGGAGGTACGACCGGGCCGGGGAACGGTCGGGATCGAAACCTCGAGTCGGACCAGCGACTCGACACCTTCCTGCACATGCAGGGCGATGACGTACCGAACTTCAACGGCACACCCGTCGCGGGCAAGTGGGAGATCGCGGTTCCGGACGG